>DATELR010000211.1:0-78847 GCA_035276345.1 Streptosporangiaceae bacterium
AACATTCCCTTTGGCTGCACCCGGGTTGTCGCCCTCTTGAGCCTGACCGCCAGCGGGATGCGTGACCGCATCGATGTCTCCTTCGCGTCTTTGACCACAGGGCTGTTGCGGGACAGCCTCGGCGCAAGCCATGCGGAGACGTTCTCGACATCCCTGCTGCCGTCGGCGAGCCCGGCCACGACCGCGGCGAGCTGGCTGGCTGGGTACGGATCCAGCTCCCAGCCGTTGAGCGCGAGGAACTGCAGCATCGCGGCGAGCGCCACCTGGCGGCTGCCGCGGCTTAGCAGCTCGTGTCGGAGCAGGGCTTCGAGCAACGCCGCCGCGCAGGAGGCGGGCTCGCCGGCTTCACCATCCGGATGCGCCCGGGCTAGTGCCTGCTCGGCGGCAGCCGGATCGAGGAGCTCCAGAACCTCACTGGGGTCCACGCGAAGCGTGCGTCCGGCGATGATCACCAGGTCGGCAACCCCGAGCCCGATCATGAGTCTTCGTCCCTGAGCAGGCTGATCGCCTGTTCGTGGCGGGCGAGGCTATCGTCGAGCAGCCGGAGGAAGCGCTTGTCGTTCCGCCGCTCTTGCACGAGCTTCGCGATCGCCTCGCGAACCACGTCAGAGACCGAGCGCCCCTCGACGTCAGCGACCGTCTGCAGCCGCTCAGCGAGTTCGGGCTCAAGGCGTAGGAGCAGGTTCTTGGTACTGCCTGGTTTCATTGGCATGGTGATATCACGATATCACTCTAGCTTCCGGCGGGATGCCAGGGCAGGCGATAGGCCCGGTAAGAACCGACGTGCGGGGGGAGCCTGGCATTGAACACGAGCTTGCCTGACGGGCTGAATTCAGAGATGTATGGCAACGTCCCCCAGCCCACGAAGAGATCGCCATTGCGCGTGGTCTGGGCGTTCCCCTGAGCACGCGAGAGCAGGCCGGCTGGCTGGTCATCCGACCGGATCAAGGTAGCTGTCCTCTTCGCCAGGTCGAGACGGATGACAACGGCCCGGCTCTGCGCGGCCAACGCGGTCGACAGGTCGGCTTCGTCGTCGAACAGCGTGTACAAGCCGTGACCGAGCGCTTCGGGGTCGTGCTGGTACGCGAAGATCGCGCCCGCATTGTCCAGCTTCTGTCCCGGTGCCGCCTTCGGCCTGAACGTGCTGTGCTTGCCTCCGAGCTGCCAGATCACATTGCCCGTGCGCCGGCTGACCTTGTAGGTGGCCCAGGTGAAACGGGAGTTGATCAGCAGGTTCCCGTCTGTGTCCAGATGGGCTGCGTTGATGTGGAACCAGTCCCACGGGGTGCTGGCCGATGCGGGGAGCGGGAAGTGGCTATCCCGGTAGGGCACATGGTCGGCTGCGTTCCACTGGAAGAGAACCTTGCCGGTGCGGATGTCGATTTCCTGGACCGCATCCTCGATGACCGTCTGATGCGCTGGCCCGCCGATCGACGACAGGTCCGCCGTCGCAGTGGTTGTCGCTGTGACAAGCGCTGTGTCCTGCGGCGTGATCAGGAACTCGTGGTAGTCGGTCGCGTAACCGTCGCCCGCACGCACCGCGGCGATGCGGCGGTAGCGGTTGCTGTAGATGTAATCGGTCCAGGTGAGAGTGCTGCCGTGGCCACCGAACTGGGACCAGGTCAGCACTGGCCTGCCGCGATAATCCTGGGTGCGGAAATCGGTCGCGGTCTGGCCGGCCGGCAGCGCGTGGAACCAGATCACTGTGCCCGTCGGGCTGATGATCTCCGGTCCGCTCGGATAACCGCCCCCGTGCGGGGTCAGGAAGATATCGCCGTTCCGGGTCGCCGGCGCGCTTGTCAGCACCTTGATCCTTGGGGCTGTCGGTCCGCCGGAGTGCTCGGCGTACGGGGCAGCGCACGCCGTCGCGACGAGGACGGCCAGGCCGCACGAGGCCACTGCCGGGACCGGTCTGCGCGGGCGGGGGCCGCGCCAGAGCGCGCTGACCGCCATACCGTGCCTCCCGCGTACGGTGCCGAGTCACCGACATGCTAGGCCGTCCCGCCGGCCGTGATCGCGGATGATTCTCTGCACCGGTGCTGAAATCCTCCGCGACCACGATTAGATGCGGGCTTAAGCGCGGTTCGGATTGGATGCGCCGATCAGGCCGGCTGCGACGCTCCGGTCGGCACCTTGTCGAGGAAGCCCAGGACTGCCCGGATCTTGCCGTCGTCGTCGGTCACGGCGACATCGAAGCCGATGACCAGCGGTTCGGTGCCGTCAGGGCCGAGGCCCCAGGTAAACCTAGCCTGCCGGTGATGCGCATCCACCAGCCCGGCCAGGGTGAACACGAAGCCGGGAAACTGTCCCTGCACTGCGGCGATGGTCGCGTCGATAGCGTCACGTCCGCGGGCTTCAGCTAGCGGGTCGGTGTAGCTCGCGTCCTCGGCCCAGGTCTCGCCGATCAGCTTCCGCCGTGCGGCCGGATCCGTCTCATTCCAGCACGCCAGGTAGCGGGCAATCACGTCGTCCATGCCTGCGCCTTTCCCTTTGAGTTGCTTGTTGCGAACGCGCCCATCGTGCGAGTGCGGCATGGCGCCTGTCGATTACGCGGGAGGTAATGGTGGTTGCCTTACCTGACAGGTAATCGCGACCGCGAGGCCGCCAGGCTAGCGTCGGCACAATGAGCACCATCACACCGCAGGCCAGGGCCGCGCGGCCGGTCGGCGAACTGCTGCGTGAGTGGCGGGAGCGGCGCAGGCTCAGTCAGCTCGACCTGTCGATTCAGGCGGACATCTCCACGAGGCACCTCAGCTTTGTCGAGACCGGGCGCTCGCGTCCCACGCCCAGGATGATCATCAAACTGACCGAGCAACTCGACGTGCCGTTGCGCGAGCGCAACACGCTGCTGCTGGCCGCCGGTTATGCCCCTGCCTACGCCCAGCACGGGCTGGAGGAGCCCGAACTGTCGAGCGTGAGGGCAGCGCTACGGCAGGTTCTTGCGGGCCACGAACCTTACCCGGCAGTGGTCGTCAACCGGTGGTGGGAGATGCTCGACGGCAACCCAGGCGCGATGCTCTTGACCGAGGGCTGCGCCGCTTGGCTACTTGACCCGCCGGTGAACGTGCTCAGGCTCAGCCTGCATCCGGAGGGGCTGGCGCGCAGGATCGTGAATCTCGGCGAATGGCGAGCCCACCTGCTGACTCAGCTACGGCACCGGGCCAGGTCGCTCGGCGATGACCGGCTTATGGACCTGCACCGTGAGCTTGCCGCATACCCCTGCGGGGCGGACACAGACCGTAACATCGCACCGCACGCGGCAGGCGTCGTGCTGCCGCTACGCTACCGGTATGGCCACCAGGAGCTGTCGTTCTTCTCCGTCAACGCGAGCGTAAGCACCGCGACCGACGTCACCGTCGAGGAGCTGGCAATCGAGGCGTTCTACCCTGCGGACGCGGCGACCGCGGCGGCACTCCAGGAACGCGCTGCGGGGGAGCACGGCAAATAGTGCAGGCAAATGCCCCGCCGCATTGCGGCGGGGCACAGCTGACTGTGCAAGCAAAAACCCCGCCGCACACTGTGCGGCGGGGTTTTGCCTGGCAGCCGGGTTCGAGAGCGGCCTTGCTCTCCAGCCCGGCAGTCCCTAAAACTCTCCTGCTGCCCGGCGTGGGCTGAGCAGTGCCCAGATGATGAACGCGTCGATTGCGATCATGACAATCGCCCAGATCGGCGAGAACGGAATGAGCATGAAGTGCGAGATCGCGGCGACTACTGCCACAAAGGCACCGAAATACCTCGCGAAGGGTATGCCCAGGAAGACGCCGACACCGGCCGCGAACATGACGATGCCGATGATGAGCTGTACCCAGCCCCAGCCGTGGTTCGTCCAGGCGTAGTAGTACTGCGTGCCCGGGTTTGCCCAGAAGACGTGAGCCCTTGACAGGCCCACCAGGCCGACTATCACGCCCCAGAGGCCACCGAGGATCAGCAGCGTGCCGCCAACGGCCGTGAAGGCAACTACCGCGCCACGGTGCTCGCCGGCCCGCCGGCCTTCTACGTAGCCTCGGTCGGCGGCCCGCTCGGTCTCGTACCGGCCAGACCGTCCTTCGTACTGCTGGCCGCGAGCTTGACCCTGCTCGTACCCCGTCGTGGAGCCTGATGTGCCGGCTTGCCTTTCTTGTGGATCACTCATGTCAAGCCGCCCCCCTCTCTCGCTAGCCGCGCGCGCTGTGCTCGCGGCCCTGGCCCCGCAGGCGCCTGTCTGCAACCCCTTGGCGGCCAGCGAGTACTGCGGTCATTTGGCGTCATACCCCTGTCCCGGCTGCTGAACGCACCTGCGATGGCGCTATACCGATGCCGGCTCGCCGGCTTCTGACTCGGCTCCGCCGAGGTGGCGGAGGCCGAACGCCGTGATTGCCATCAGAACGCCATAAACAATCAGCCAGATGCCAAGTATGGCAATCAGGACGGTCAGTGAGATTGTCGGCCAGAACAGCACGATTACGCCGGCCGCCAGACTCAGGATGCCCGCCACAGCCGTCAGCCCGCGGCCGGGGAACGGACCCGCGAACAGGCTCACGGTGATGTCGGCAATGCCATGCAGGACCCAGAACAGCCCGACGATGATGGCCAGCACCGCAATCGTGAGGTGGTAGTGCCTGATGCAGTACAGGCCGACGATGATGGCGAGCAGGCCGATCAGGACATGCGCGACCCGGCGGCCACCGCTGGCCTCGTGCGCGGTGAACCCGTCGATCAGCCTGAGCATGCCCGCCACGATGAGCGATGCGCCGATGAGCACAGCAGCGATCGCGAGAGTGGCTTTCGGCCAGGCCAGCAAGATCACGCCGACGGCGATCGCGCCAAGCCCAGCTGCAATGAAGGCGGGCCAGGCGTTCCTGGCAAAATCAGGGCCGAACCCGGTTTCGTCGGCCTCTGCATCAGGTCTATAACCGAAGGCGGGTGCCGGACTTTCCGGCGTCACGCTCGGCGAGACAGGCTCGCTCGGCCGCGTCGGTCGCGGTGTCGTCATGGCGACCATGCTGGGGCAATCACCGGGGGGTGATCACCACCCGTGACGGGTGAATGTTGCCAGCAGGCCATAGACTTGTCCGCCGTAGCCGTTTGGCGCCGAGCCATTGCGTGCGCCGCGGCAATTTTGGCCCTATCCAGCCGTGAACGCGGTGCCTTGGACCTGGGTGCCGGAGCACCGGTACGCCGATCCCAGCGCCCGGGTTCGAGCGGCCGGAAGGCCCGTCAGCCGGACATCCAAGGAGTGACCACGTCGTGAAGACCGACGTCGAGGAACTGAGCCCGACCCGTGTACGTCTCACGGTCGAAGTTCCGTTTGAAGAGCTCAAGCCGAGCCTGGACCACGCCTACCGCGAGGTCGGCCGCCAGGTCAGGATTCCTGGGTTCCGGCCAGGTCATGTGCCGCGACCGGTTCTTGACCAGCGGATCGGACGCGGGGCCGTGCTCGAGCACGCGATCAACGAAGCCGTACCTGAGCTCTACGCGAAGGCCGTTCAGGACGCTCATGTGACCGCTCTCGGCCAGCCCGATGTCGAGATCACCAAGCTGGAAGACGGCACCGAGATCGCATTCACCGCCGAAGTCGATGTCCGCCCGAGCTTTGAGCTGCCAGACCTTGCTGATCTGGCGGTGACCGTCGACGACGCCGATGTCAGCCCTGACCAGGTTGAGGAGTACCTGGGTGCGCTGCGGGAGCGATTCGCGACGCTGCGGGCCGCTTCACGTCCGGCTCAATCAGGGGACTATGTATCTATCGACCTGGCCGCGCAAGTGGACGGGAAGCCGGTCGAGGACGCACAGGCGACGGGCGTTTCGTACGAGATCGGCAGCGGCACCATGCTCGACGGCCTGGACGATGCGCTCGAGGGAATGTCAGCCGACGAGAGCACGACCTTCCAGACCGAACTGGCCGGCGGCCAGCTGGCGGGCAGCCAGGCCGATGTCACCGTTACGGTGCGCAGCGTGAAGGTCAAAGACCTGCCGGAGCTGGACGACGACTTCGCGCAGTCCGCCAGCGAGTTCAATACGGTCGGCGAGCTGCGGTCGAACACCCGCAAGCAAATGGAGACGATGCGCAAGGCGGGTCAGGCCGGGCAGGCGAGAGACCGAGCCATCGAGGCGCTGCTCACAAGGATCGACATGCCACTGCCGGAGACGCTGGTCGAGCATGAGATCGAGCACCGGCGGGACTCACTCCAGCGCGACCTGGACCAGGCAGGGCTGACGCTCGAGGGTTACGCGGAGAGCCGTCAGCTCTCGCCTGCGGACATCGAGAAGGAGGTCGCCGACGAGGTCCGCCGGTCTGTGAAAGCACGGTTCATCCTGGACCAGTTCGCCGAACAGGAGGACCTGACCGTCGAGCAGGACGACATCGGGCAGTACATCACCCAGCTCGCATATCAGTCAGGTATGTCACCTGACCAATTCGCGAGCCAGCTGACGAGCTCAGGTCAGCTCGCTGCCGTCGTTTCTGACGTGCTCCGATCAAAGGCCGCCGATCTTCTCGCCGAGCGGGTGAAGGTCACCGACGAATCGGGCCGCAAGGTCACGGTCGCAGGTGAGGAGACCGGCGCCGGCGAGGAAGCTGAGGCCGATGCGGACTCGCCCGAGTCTGAGGAATCCGCGCCTGCGGCCGAGCCCGCGAAGGCCACGAAGCGGAGTGCGCGGGCAACCGGCAAGGACGATGCGAACGCCAAGCCGAAAGGACGAGGCAGGCGCAGCCGCAAGGACGCGGACCAGCCCGAGGATGAGGCCGAGGCAGAGTAGGCCGCTGTCAGGCGCCTAGCCGGGGCATGACGAGAACCACGCCAGCGGCTGCAGCTCGCCGGATCTGCATCGTCATACCGACAGCATGCCTGCGCCTAGAGCGAACAGGCCGCAGCGGTGGACGTTACGGCCTCGGCACCGGGTTAGGGTCATTTGCATTAGAGAAACGAAGTTCAATGACGAAGGAGTCGGCACGGCGGCTGGCGCACGTGCTCGATCAGAATTCCAGGAGGCACTGTGACCACGTCGCCTGAAGACCAGTTGCCGCATCGGGTGCTCGCCCGGGCTGCAGAAGCCGCGGTGCTGCCGCTCGGCGACGCACTGTTCCAGCGGCTATTGCGGCACCGGATCATCTTCCTCGGGCAGCAGGTCGACGACGACCTCGCGAACCGGATCAGCGCCGAACTCGTGCTGCTGGCCGCTGAGGACCCCAAGCGTGATATCAGCATCTACATCAACTCGCCTGGCGGGTCGGTCAGCGCTGGCCTGGCAATCTACGACGTGATGCAGTACGTGCCGAATGACGTCGCGACCTACGCGATGGGCATGGCCGCGTCGATGGGCCAGTTCCTGTTGTGCGCCGGTGCGCCTGGAAAGCGGTACGCGATGCCGCACGCCCAGATCATGCTGCACCAGCCACATGGCGGCATCGGTGGCACCGCATCGGATATCAGCATCCAGGCAGAGCAGATCTTGTACGTGAAGCGGGTCCTGGCTGAGCGTACGGCGATGCACACCGGGCAGAGCGTGGACCAGATCGAGGCCGACTCGGACCGGGACCGGTGGTTTACCGCCGAGCAGGCCAAGGAGTACGGATTCATCGACCACGTGGTGCGGAGCGCCAACGAGGTCCCGTCGGAGGGCGCGGTTTCATGAACATCGAACCAAGAGCGGACAACCGCCACGGGGCGACGGGCCCGGCCGGGACTGTAAGGCAGGGCCTGGCCGAAGCGCGGTACGTGCTGCCTTCGTTCGTCGAGCGAACGCCGTACGGGATCAAGGAGATGAACCCGTACAACAAGCTCTTCGAGGAGCGGATCATCTTCCTCGGCGTGCAGATCGACGACGCCTCAGCCAACGACGTCATGGCCCAGCTGATCACGCTTGAGTCGATCGACCCTGACCGCGACATCCTGATGTACATCAACTCGCCTGGCGGGTCGATGACGTCGATGATGGCCATCTACGACACCATGCAGTACGTCAAGCCCGACATACAGACCTTCTGCCTGGGCCAGGCTGCGTCGGCTGCGGCCGTTCTGCTGGCGGCCGGGACGAAGGGCAAGCGGATGGCGCTGCCCAACTCGCGGATCCTGATCCACCAGCCGGCGATTGAGAGCGGCTACGGCCAGTCCAGCGACCTGGAGATTCAGGCCAGGGAGATCCAGCGGATGCGCCAGGCCATGGAGGCCGTGCTGGCCAGGCACACCGGTCGCGATGAAGAGATGGTCCGCAAGGACATCGAGCGCGACAAGTTCCTGACGGCGCAGGAAGCTAAAGAGTACGGGCTGGTTGATGACGTACTGACGATGCTGAAGCGCCAGCCCGATGTAGTGTCGTCTTAGCGCACGTGCGGTCGCGCGACGCGCGAGCAAGGAAAGCCCGGAGGAAGCGACTACGGCCTCAAGACGAGGTAGCGTCTAGGTTCTGCCAATGTCTCGTCTAGTCCGGTGTTGGCGGCCGCCTAACCGGACCGAACGGTCGTAGCTGGTTCGAATCGCCCATATGGGCGACAGCGGGAGAGGGAGTAATGCGGTGGCACGCATTGGCGAGGGCGCTGACCTGCTGAAGTGCTCGTTCTGTGGCAAAAGCCAAAAGCAGGTTAAGAAGCTGATAGCTGGGCCAGGCGTGTACATATGCGACGAGTGCATCGATCTGTGCAACGAGATCATCGAAGAGGAGCTCGCAGAGCCCTCCGAGATCAAGTGGGACAGCCTGCCGAAGCCGCGCGAGATCTATGAGTTCCTCGACTCCTACGTCATCGGCCAGGAGAAGGCGAAGAAAGGCCTCTCGGTAGCCGTCTACAACCACTACAAGCGGATCCAGTCCGGTGGTGAAAGGGTCGCCGAGGACGGCGTTGAGCTGGCCAAGTCCAACATTTTGCTGCTCGGTCCCACCGGCTCAGGTAAGACGCTACTTGCACAGACCCTCGCCAGGCTGCTGAACGTACCGTTCGCGATCGCGGACGCGACGGCCCTCACAGAGGCCGGATACGTCGGCGAGGACGTCGAGAACATCCTGCTCAAGCTGATCCAGGCCGCCGATTACGACGTCAAGAAGGCCGAGACCGGGATCATCTACATAGACGAGATCGACAAGATCGCCCGCAAGAGCGAGAACCCGTCGATCACCAGGGACGTGTCCGGTGAGGGCGTCCAGCAGGCGCTGCTGAAGATACTCGAGGGCACCACCGCGTCGGTGCCGCCGCAGGGCGGCCGTAAGCATCCGCATCAGGAGTTCATCCAGATCGACACGACGAACGTCCTGTTCATCTGCGGCGGTGCGTTCGCCGGACTCGAGAAGATCATCGAGCAGCGGGTTGGCCGCAGCGGCATGGGCTTCGGCGCCGTGCTGCGGGTGAAGACCGACCGCACGGCGTCCGATCAGTTTGGCGATGTCATGCCTGAGGACCTGCTCAAGTTCGGCATGATCCCCGAGTTCGTCGGGCGGCTGCCCGTCATAACGAGCGTCCACAACCTGGACCGCGACGCGCTGATCAGGATCCTCACCGAGCCGAAGAACGCGCTAGTCCGCCAGTACCGTCGGCTGTTCGAGCTGGACGGCGTTGACCTTGAGTTCACAGACGATGCCCTGGAGGCGGTCGCTGATCAGGCGATCCTGCGCGGCACGGGGGCGCGCGGATTGCGCGCCATCCTGGAAGAAGTATTGCTGTCGGTCATGTACGAGGTGCCGAGCCGCAAGGACGTCGAGCGGGTCGTGATCACGGCTGAGGCCGTCCTCGAGAATGTGAACCCGACGCTGGTGCCGCGCGATGTAGCGCGCCGCACGCCACGCGAGAAGTCCGCGTAGTTACTGCTGCTGCAAGTCGTAGCGCATCCTGACCATCATCGTCGCTAGTTCCGCGACGCTGGTAGCCCGGATCGGGGATGCGATGGCGCCGATCGTATGATCGCTTGCCCAGCCACAGACACCCATCAAGGTCTGCGCCAGCCACGCAACCGTGCAGCTGGCGGCTCCGCCGCGGTGTCCTGCACGCACCTGCCAGTGCCCGCTCTGGGAGTACGGCCCCAGGATCCCCAGCATCAGTCGGCTGATCGTCACCGAGGGCAAGCCAAGCTTGGCGTTCGCGTCCATGCCGAGGTACATCACCCATGCGGGCCTGGTGGTCGCTGGGTCGAGGTGCCCGGGCTGCCCGTAGAGGCCTGAGGTCCAGGCCGCGGTGATGTCCTGCGCCGTCCTGCCGGGCAGTTTCCCTGCTTCGGCGGCGTCCCTGGTGCCGGCTACCAGCCCGGCGCCGACAGACCCGAAGCGCTGCCGTAGCTCAGTGATGATCGGAGCCGCCCCAGGCTCGTCGATGGTTCCGAAGCGCCTGGGCAAACCGGCAACGGACTTCGGCGCCGGGATGACGAGCGGCCCGGCTTCTCTCCTAGCTGCCGCCTCGCCGCTGGCGATCCCGCGCGCAGCGAGGCTTATCGTGGCCCACACCAGCACCGCGGCTGCCCCGAGCATCAGGGCCAGAAATGTGGCGGCCCAGCGGGTCTTCAGGCGGCTGCTGCGCGGGATGGCGGCGTCCGGATGCCTGCGAGTGCCAGGCAGTCCATCGGGTGGAGCAGAAGTCTGCTTTGGCCTGCCGCCTGGGTGGCCCGGCAACGTGATCGGGCGCGGCGGCCGTACGCCAGGCAGGCGGGTGAACAGTGCGCGGGAGGACCTTGTGCCGACGCGGCTCAGCGTCGTCCGCAGGTCGGTGCCGGGGTCCTCTCGCTCACGAGCGACCGTCCACGGCCCGGCCATCGGATCACCTCAACATCGTCGTCGCGAGCGAGCAGCTTTCAGCGGAGCGGGCAACAAACAGGGCGCGAAGTAAGCATATGTTCAAAAAAGCACGCCCGCGTGGCGTTGTGGGCCGTAGTGCCCCGGACTAGCACCGCTCCGCGCGGGGGCACGCGCAGCTCTGAGCGCCATCTAGACTCTGCTGAGTGACGACCGCTGAGCTGCGTGAAATAGAGCAGCAGATCTTGCAGCGCCGCCCCGAGCACTCGATCAACCCGTCGCTCGACAGGATCAGGGAACTGACCGGACTGCTCGGCGATCCGCAGCGCTCATACCCCGTCATCCACATCACGGGGACCAACGGGAAGAGCTCTACCGCGCGCATGACGCAGACCCTGCTTCGTGTCAGGGGCCTGCGTACCGGGCTCTTCACCAGTCCGCACCTGGTATCAATGCGAGAGCGGATCAGCGTTGACGGCGAGCCGCTTGGCGCCGAGCGGTTCATCGAGATCTACCGCGAGATCGAGCCGTACCTCAAGCTCGTTGATGACCACCAGCCTGTCCCGCTCTCGTTCTTCGAGGTGCTGGTGGCCATGGCTTTCGCTGCTTTTGCTGATGCACCGGTCGACGTCGCAGTCATCGAGGTCGGCATGGGCGGTACCTGGGACAACACCAATGTCGCCGACGGTGTCGTCGATGTGATCACGCCCATCTCCATCGACCACGCGGAGTACCTGGGCGACACGGTCGCTGCTATAGCCGCCGATAAGGCAGGCATCATCAAGCCGGGAGCAATCGCCGTGATCGGCCAGCAGCCGGTAGAAGCCGCGGCAGAACTGCTGCGCCACGCTGCAGAGGTCGGCGCGAGCGTCGCCAGGGAAGGCATCGAGTTCGGCGTGCTCAACCGCGAGCTCGCGGTCGGCGGCCAGCGCATGGCCATCAAGGGGCTGCTGGGGGAGTACCACGATCTGTTCCTGCCGCTCTTCGGGGCGCACCAGGCCGCCAACGCGGCGTGCGCGCTTGCGGCCGTCGAAGCGTTCTCAGGAGGCGCCGGCTCACCCGAGGGCGACGCGGGCGAGTATCCGAATGGCGAAAGCAGCGCACAGCGGCTGCGGGGCACAGAGGCCCTGGACGCCGATCTGGTCGCCGAGGCTTTCGCGATGATGACGTCGCCGGGTCGGCTGGAGATCGTCAGGCGCAGTCCCCTGGTACTGGTCGACGCGGCGCACAACCCGGCGGGAATGGCTGCCACAGCCGATGCCATGGCGGAGTCGTTCGGGCCTGCAGAGGTGATCGCGGTGCTCGCCGTGAGTGCCGACAAGGATGTGGCCGCGATCCTGGACGAACTTGAGCCGGCCGCGGCCGCTGTGGTTGCGACCAGGAACTCTTCCCCGAGGTCGATGGACCCGCATGAGCTGGCGGACCTCGCCGGGCCGATATTCGGGCCCGACCGGGTGCACGTGGCCGACCGGCTGGACGATGCCATCGACCGGGCCGTCGGCCTGGCCGACGAAGCGGCCGCAACGATCGCCGGCCCGCTGGCCGGGTTGATGACAGGCGAACAGGACCTGGGATCGGCGGCCGCCGGGACGGTGGTGCTCATCACCGGCTCGGTGATCACGGCCGGAGACGCCAGGTTGCTGCTAACCGGCGGCGAAGCCGGGCAGCCAGTCCGATGAGCGGGCTCGCATGAGCAGGCTGACAGCCACAGTGCTGTGGCTTGAGGCGTTCGTTATCGCGCTGACGATCGTGCCGGCGGTGAAACTGGAGGACGCGAGCCTGGTCAGCGCCGGAGCCGCGGCGGGCGCCGCCGTCTTCGTGGCCATCCTGCTCGCGGTTCTGGCGAGGAGGCGGCTGCCAGTCACCCTGGTCGGCGGGAGCTTGCTTCAAGCGCTGATCATCGCCTCCGGCGCCGTGATTTCAGTTATGTATATTCTCGGCGGAATTTTCGCTTTGCTATGGGTGACCGGAATCTGGCTCGGTCATCGGGTGGAAAGCTCTTCGTAACGGAATTGCAAGTTCTGCCGTCTCGCTATCAATTTCTCCATCCCAGTGAGGAACGCCGGTACCGTCCCGGGTAGGCTCACGTCCTGCGTGGCGTTTTCGGGGCTAATACCGGTGGCCGTTGAGCAATTTGGGCAATATGCGGTGGACAGAGCACCCGTGAGCAGAGCCCGTTTATGCGGACCCCGCAGGACGAGAACTCGCTGGACCATAGGGAAGCAGATGAGCAACGCGCTGGCCTTTCTAGGCCGTGACATGGCCGTAGACCTGGGCACCGCCAACACACTGGTGTACGTCAGGGGCCGCGGGATTGTTCTCAATGAACCTTCGGTTGTCGCGCTCAATACCAATACCGGGCAGATAGTAGCGGTCGGCCTGGAAGCCAAGCGAATGATAGGCCGTACGCCCGGCAACATCATCGCCGTGCGGCCGTTGAAAGACGGCGTGATTGCCGACTTCGATGTCACCGAGCGCATGCTGCGCTATTTCATCCAGAAAGTGCACCGTCGCGGCGGGCTCGCCAAGCCGCGAATAGTAATCGCCGTGCCGAGCGGAATTACCGGCGTGGAGCAGAGTGCGGTCAAGGAAGCGGGCCACCAGGCGGGTGCCCGGCGCGTGTACATCATCGAGGAGCCGATGGCCGCCGCGATCGGCGCCGGCCTGCCGGTGAACGAGCCGACCGGCAACATGGTCGTCGACATCGGCGGAGGCACCACCGAGGTCGCGGTTATCGCGCTCGGCGGCATCGTGACCGCGCAGTCGATCAGGATCGGCGGCGACGAGCTAGACCAGGCGATCATCAACTTCGGCAAGAAGGAATACTCGCTGACGCTTGGCGAGCGGACCGCCGAGGAGATCAAGATGGCACTCGGCTCGGCGTACCGGTCAGAGGGCGAGCCGAGCGCGGAGATCCGCGGCAGGGACCTGGTCAGCGGCCTGCCCAAGACCGTGGTGATCTCCGCGGCCGAGGTGCGCAATGCAATCGCTGAGCCGCTGGCCGTGATCGTCGATGCGGTCAGGACCACGCTCGACAAGTGCCCGCCCGAGCTCGCCGGGGACGTCATGGATCGCGGCATCGCAGTGACCGGTGGCGGTGCGCTGCTGCGCGGCCTCGATCAGCGGCTGCGCGAGGATACCGGGATGCCGATCCACGTGGCCGACAACCCGCTCGAATCGGTTGCGCTCGGGACTGGCAAGTGCGTGGAGGACTTCGAGACGCTCCGCCAGGTCCTCGTGCCAGAGTCGCGTCGCTGAGGATTGCGGCAACGTGCGCGACACCCGACGCACCAGGATGCTCCTGGCGTTCGCGCTGGTGGCCGCCCTTGCCCTGATCGCGATCGACTATGAGAACGGCTCATCGTCGCTGATCAGCTCGCTGCGTAACGCAGCGGGATCGGCCTTCGGGGGCGCCGAGCGCGCGGTGTCGGCAGTGACCAGGCCGGTCGGCCGCGTCTTCGGCACCGGCGCTGCCGCCAGCCACGCCGACCAGGCAGCGATGCAGCGGCGGCTGGTCAGGCTCCAGGCCGAACTGAGCGCGGCCAAGCTGGACCGCGCGGAGTATCACAGCCTCGGCAGGCTGCTGCAGATCTCCGGGCGCGGCCGCTACCGGGTGCTGGCTGCCTCGGTGATCGCCTACGGTCAGGGCTACCAGCAGACCGTCACGCTGGACGCGGGCCGGGCTGACGGCGTCCGCCCGCAGCAGACCGTCATCGATGGAGACGGTCTGGTCGGTCAGGTCATCAGGGTCAGCGCACGTACCTGCACGGTGCAGCTGGCAACCGACGCGAGTTCGGTCGTCGGGGTGCGCCTGGCGCCCAAAGGCGAGATCGGCTGGGTGACCGGCGAAGGTCTTCGCGCGAGCGGCGGGACCGCGCTGCTCAAGCTGCAGGTGCTTGACGGCGGCGCGCTCAAGATCGGTACTCAGCTTGTCACGTCCGCTTCGGTCAAGAACCGTCCGTTTGTGGCGGGCGTTCCCGTCGGCACGATCGTCTCGGTCCGCAACCGGGCTGGCGCGCTGACCGGCCAGGCGCTCGTTCGTCCCTTCGCGCAGTTCACTCAGCTCGATGTGGTGGGAATCGTGGTGTCGCCGCCGCAGCACAACCCCCGATATTCGGTCCTGCCTCCAGCGCCGTCGACCTCGCCTTCGCCGTCAATGACCGGGCAAGCCCGTCCCGGCCAGACGGCGGCGGGAACGCCGCGGACGGGCCACAGGTAGCCGCGATGACGCGCAAATTGCTCGCCGCGGGTGCCCTCCTGGTGGCGCTACTGCTCCAGCTGACGATCATCAACGGGCTCGCGCTGCCCGGCGGCGGGACGCCCGACCTGGTCCTGATCTGCGTCATAGCGGCCGGGATGGCCGGGGGACCAGCCAGCGGAATCACGGCCGGCTTCCTGGCTGGGCTAGCTCTTGATCTCGCGCCTCCGGCCAGCCAGCTCGTCGGGCAGTACGCGCTCGTGTTCTGCCTGATCGGCTACGGATCAGGACGGCTGCGGTTCGTCTTGCGGCACTCTGCCGTGCTCGCAGTCGCCGCCGCGGTGGCCATGGCCGCACTAGGCGAAGCGTTTTCCGCCGTCCTCACGCTCGCGCTCGACACGCCAGAGGTCACGAGGGCGACTGTGGCGCACGTGCTGCCGGCGACGATGCTGTTCGACGCCGCGCTGGTTCCGCTCGTCCTGTTCTGCTGGGTGCGGCTGGCCGTCGCGCTCGGCGCGCGGTTCGATCCGCGCGCTGACTCGCCTGCCCTGGAGAACGGGGGTAGTGCGGCGCCGACCACCATGGCGGGAGTCACAGCGGTGCCCGGGATCGCGGCGATGAGCGCGGTCGCCGTCGGTTCCATCGGATGGCTGGCTGGCCCGGCCACATCCCGCCGCGCCCGGCGCGAGCACGAGAGGTTGACCGCGACCGTCGCCGGGGTGACGCCACGCAAGGGCCCGGTCTGGGTCGGCAGGCGTCCGCCTGGCGTGCATTTGCTCACCCCGGCTGCGCCGCAGAAACCGCGACGGCTGGCACGACTGCGCCCAGGCGCGGGCGCCGCGGGAACGGCGACCGCTCGGCCTGGCCCGTCGTACCACGCCCAGTTCCGTCGCCCGGTACGGCTCGGCTTGGCCGACGAGCAGCGCAGGCACGCACGGGCGGCCGGCGGCCACGGCCGGGTAAAGGGCCACGTCTCCTACGGTGCAAACCGGCACGGCCCGGACCTGCACGGGCTGAACGGGCCAGCTGTGCCGAGGATCGCTTTCGGCACGGCCGACGCCGGCGGCAGGCACCGGCACGGCCCGACCAGCCTGGCCGGGGGGCGAGGACACGGCAAGCCGCACCGGATCGCCTTCGGCACGGGCGGCCTGCCGGGGGAGGGCCGGGCTGCCGGACGGCCGCCGCCCAGGATCGCGTTCTCCACTCCAGGTCTCGGGCCTGCAGGTGCGGGACCGATCGGCGGGTTTCAGTCTGGCGCTGGCCGGGGCGGCCTGATCGGTGTCGGCGGAGCCGCGATCCGCAGCGCTCACGGCGGCAGGAAGCCGAAGCAGCCGCGATTCGCCCGCGTGACGCCCGGCCGGCCCGCCAAAACACGTCAGCCAAAGACCGCGCGGATAGGCATCAGGCACGGCGTTTTCCGCACGCCGCACTGGCTCAGCCGGCCAGGAGGCCGCTCAGCGGTATGGCGGATCGGGAGCAGGCGAATGAGTGTTTACCGATGATCCGGGCCTCGCGTCCCAGGCTCTTTGTGCTGTACCTGGTAGTGGCGGCCCTGCTGTTCGGCCTGGCCACGAGAGTCTGGTATCTGCAGGTGAAATCGGGCAGCAAGTACGTGGCGCAGGCTACTTCGGAGCGGATCAGGCAGGTCGTCGAGCCGTCCGTGCGCGGCCCGATCGTCGATGACATCGGAGCTCCGATCGTCGACAGCAGATCCGCGCTCGTGGTGTCGGTTAGCCTGCCGACGCTGTGGAAGCAGCCTGATCGAGGCACCGCGGTCCTGCGCCGGCTGGCCAATTTGCTGCACATCAGGCGGCACCAGATGTTCCGTCAGGTCAGGCTGTGCACAGTCGGAGTCAAGCAGCCATGCTGGCCAGGGTCGCCGTACCAGCCAATACCGGTAGCCCAGGACGTTCCGGCGAAGATCGGGCTTGAGGTGCTGGAGAACCAGCGGCTTTACCCCGGAGTCAGCGCGGCCGTTCAGCCGGTGACCCATTACCACCAGCCGGTCTCAACCAGCCTGGCGCAGACCCTCGGCTACCTGCAGCCGATCACAGCGAGCGAGCTGAAGCGGCAGGGCTTGCCAGTTACCGGCTTCTCCAGCGTCGATCTCGTTGGTCAGGCCGGGCTCGAGTTGCAGTACGACCGGGCGCTTCGCGGGGTGCCAGGGACCACGAAACTAGCGGTCAACGCTCAGGGCCAGGTGACGAGCACGCTCAGCGCGGTCAAGCCGCAGCCGGGCGACTACCTGATCACGAGCATCAACTCAAAGATCCAGCTGGACACCGAGCGAGCGCTGGCGGGCGCCGTCCAGCGCAGCCAGTTCGCCGGGAGCCCGGTCAGCAAAGGCGGCGCCGCGGTCGTCATGACCACGAAAGGACGGGTGCTGGCGCTTGCCAGTTATCCCACGTACAACCCGAGGATCTGGTCGGGCGGAATCACCGAGGCGCAGTTCAGGCGGCTCTTTCATCAGCGCAGCGGGGAGCCGATCCTGAACCGGGCGACCCAAGGCCAGTACGCACCAGGATCTACCTGGAAGGTGACGTCAGTCGCGGCGGCGGTCGCCGCTGGCTATCCGCTGCACGGCACCTACCAGTGCCCGGGCGCGGTGAGGATCGGCGGCCGGTCATACCTTAACGACGGCAACCCGTCGCTTGGCCCGATGAGCCTCTACCAGGCTCTGGTCGTCTCCTGCGACACCGTCTTCTACAACCTCGCCTATCACATCTACCTGAGGGATCATCCTCGTGCGAACGACGTGACGTCGCCGCACGCGCCGGTCCAGGAGATGCAGAAGATGGAGCTCGCCTGGGGTTTCGGGCGGCCGACTGGCGTTGACGTGCCAGCCGAGAGCCCGGGCAGCGTTCCAACGAGGACATGGCTGTACTGGCTGTGGAAGGACAACGCGCACCAGGGGCAGAACTGGTG
Organism: Streptosporangiaceae bacterium; assembly: GCA_035276345.1. Classification (GTDB taxonomy): domain Bacteria; phylum Actinomycetota; class Actinomycetes; order Streptosporangiales; family Streptosporangiaceae; genus Chersky-822. The sequence goes on from DATELR010000211.1 coordinate 17,813, forward strand.
CAAGAACGGCAAGGAAAACGGCACCTACGTCCAGCAGATCGAATGGGAGGACTGCCGGTCGGGAAACGTCTGGACGGCTGGCCAGGCCGTCATCTCATCGATCGGCCAGGGCTACATTTCGGTGACGCCGCTGCAGCTAGCGCGCGCCTATGCGGCGCTTGCCAACGGCGGCAAGCTGTACAGCCCGCGCGTGGGTGAGGCACTGATCAGCGCGGACGGCAGCAAGGTGCGGAGGATCACGCCGCCGGTCGTCGGTCACCTGCCGGTGGCTAAATCGACGCTCGCCTACATTCGGCGCGCGCTGGCCGGAGTGGTGACCAGCGGTACGGCGGCCGGCACGTTCGGCGGCTTTCCGCTCGGCCAGGTCTGCGTGGCTGGCAAGACCGGTACCGCGGAGGTCAGGGGAAATCAGGCGACATCGGTGTTCGCATCGTTCGCGCCCTGTGACCATCCGAAGTACGTCGTCGTCGTGATGGTCCCCAACTCCGGATTCGGCGCTCAGGTCGCCGGTCCCGCCGTCCGGCAGATCTGGGACGGGATCTATGGCCTCGAAGGCCACCAGGCCGCGCTGCCGGGCGGACGGCTGCCTGGATTGCCGCACCTGAACGCGGCCGGGCAGCTGGTGGCGCCAGCTGGCTTCGGTCCCGCGGCCCGCCGGGCAGCCGCAGCGAAGGCCAAGGCGAAGGCCAAGGCGAAGGCGAACAGGCACAGGCATCACCCGTGAGCTGGGTCAGCAGCCAATCACGCAAGCCGCCTAGCCAGGTGTCGCTTGCCGTCAGGCGGCTCATGTCACGGGCGATCGGAAAGAATTCCGCACTCCGGCAGGCAGACTGGCTGCTGCTTTGCATCGTGCTCGCGCTGACGTTGCTCGGCACCCTGATGATCTGGTCGGCGACCCAGCCGATGCTGACCCGCCAGGGCGCTAACCCGCACGGGTTCCTGCTGAAGCAGCTGCTGAACATCGCGCTCGGCGTTGTCCTGCTGCTGATCGTGAGCTCCTTGGATTCGCGTCAGCTCAAGCTCTACGCGCCGATCCTGTACGGGCTGTCTTGCCTGGGACTGATCGCCGTGCTCACGCCGCTCGGCAGCATCGTGAACGGTGCCAGGTCCTGGATCTCGATCGGCGCCGGGTTTCAGATCGAGCCGTCAGAGTTCGCCAAGCTGGCGGTCATCGTGATCTCCGCGATGCTGCTCTCCGACATACCGGCGGGTGAATCACGGCCGGCCAGACGCGCGGTCGTGAAAACGCTGGGCATCGCCGCGTTCCCCATCATCCTGGTAGCCGCTGAGCCGGACCTGGGCGTGATGATCGTGCTGGTGCTGCTGGTCGGCGGGCTGGTCGCGCTGTCCGGAGTGCGGCTGCGCTGGCTGGTGGCGCTGGTGGCCGGCGCCGCGCTGGCGGTGACCGCGGTAGCCAAGCTGCACCTGCTCAAGGCCTACCAGGTAGGCCGGCTCACCTCGTTCCTGAACCCGTCAGCCGATCCGCGCGGGACCGGCTACAGCGCAGCGCAGTCCAAGATTGCAATCGGTTCAGGGGGAATTCACGGCACTGGGTTGTTCCATAGCCAGCTGATTTCGGGCAACTTCGTGCCTGAGCAGCACACCGACTTCATCTTCGCGGTGATCGGCAATGAACTGGGCCTAGTTGGCTCGATGCTGGTCATCGGCTTGCTCGCGCTGCTGATGATCTGCGCGCTGCGGATCGCTGCGCGGGCAGAAGATCAGTTCGGGATGCTCGTCGCCGCCGGGGTGGCGATCTGGTTCGCGGTGCAGTCGTTCGTCAACATCGGGATGACGATGGGCATCATGCCGGTGACCGGCCTGCCGCTGCCGTTCGTGTCCTACGGGGGCTCCGCGATGTTCGCGGACATGATCGCGGTCGGGCTGCTGCAGTCGGTTCGAAGGCCGCGCAACGTGTTCGCGAGCTAGGCCCTCAGACTGAGGTGCGGTAGGCGATGGTCATCACCTGGTCGAAGCCGCGATCGGGCAGGACCCGGCGTGCCAACAGCAGCGGCCTGGCCCCGAAGCCGATGACGTACCTGGTTCGCGGGCGCTTAGCCGTCGCTGCCGTCGCGATGACCTTGCCGACGACAGAGGGATCGCTGGCGCGCCGGGGATGGGTGTCCATCGAGCGCAGCACGCCGCCTACCGTCCTGGCCTGATCCGCGTAGGCCGTTGCGCCTGAGGTCTGCTCGAGCTTGTCTGCTGCGATCGCCGCCCACTCGGTCCTGATCGCGCCAGGCTCGACGATGACTACGTCGATACCGAACGGCTTGAGCTCGAGGCGCAGCGAGTCGCTCAGCCCCTCCACGGCGAACTTGGCAGCGTGGTACCAGGCGCCGAGCGGTTCGTAGATCTTGCCGCCGATCGAGGAAATGTTGATGATCCGGCCAGACCGCTGCTCGCGCATCTGCGGTGTGACCAGCTGGATCAGCCGCGCGAGCCCGAAAACATTCACCTCGAACTGGTACCTGCCCTCGGCGATGGCGACATCCTCGAGCGCCCCGTACGAGCCGTACCCAGCGTTATTGACCAGCACGTCCACGCTGCCATGAGCACCGATGATCTGCTGTACGCCCGCCGAGGCTGAGGCGTCATCGGTGACATCCATGCTCAGCGCCCGGATGCCGTCTCGCTCCAGCGCGGCGAGCCGGTCGGCTCGCCGCGCGGCGGCATAGACGACGAAGCCCAGCTTGTGCAGTTCCCTGGCTGCAGCCTCCCCGATGCCCGACGACGCCCCTGTGACCAGCGCGACCTTGCTCATGGCGCGGCCGTCAGCCGGCCTGGCGGGGTTCGGTTGCGGGTTCGGCGGCGCCGCTGCCATTCGCAAGCTCAGGATTGACGCCGTTCACCGCCTCAGGGCTCGTTGCAGCGACAGGCGCGGACCCGTTGGCGCTCGGTGCTCGGGCCGCGCCGTCGGCCTGGCTGGCCTGAAACGCGGGCGCGGGCGCCTGGCGGTTCCATGGCTGGGCGCGGAGCAGCCAGACAGTCACTCCGACCAGGAGGACGCTGCCCAGGACGATGCCGAGTGGCGTGGTGGGAACGCCCACGTATTTCAGGCCGGAGGCGAAGATGGCATACGTGATGATCGGCCTGATGAACTTGTCCGGCGCGCGTGAGGACAGGAAGGACCCGACCAGCACGGCAGGGACGCTTCCGATCGCGACAGACGCGGTCACCGCGAATTCGACGTGGCCGAAGGTCAGCGCGCCGAGCGCCGCGGCCGCCGTGAGCGGTACCGCCTGGGTCAGGTCGGTGCCTACCAGCTGGTTCGCGCCGATCAGCGGATAGACGAACAGCAGCAGCACGATCATCAGCGAGCCTGAACCCACCGAGGTGAGGCCAACGATCAGACCGCCGATCGCGCCGATCGCGATCGTCGGGACCGGGCGGACGGTCACGTCGGTGATGGTGCCCAGCCGCTGCTGCCCGGAGCGCTTGTCGAGTACGTAACGGACCACCATCGCAGCGGCTCCGACGAGGAGCGCGGCGCCGAGCGCGATCTCGACATGGGTCTGATCCGCCTCGCCGCCGTTGCCCAGCAGATGCAGCAAGTACGAACCGAGGAAGGCCATCGGCACCGAACCGACCACCATGAGGCCCACGAGCCGCATATTGACCGTCCCCTTGCGGAGGTGCACCGCGGCGCCGAACGGCCGCATCAGCACCGCGGCGACGAGGTCGCTGGAGATCGCCGAGGATGGAGTCACTCCGAAGAGCAAGATCAGCATGGGGGTCATCAGGGCGCCGCCGCCCGCGCCGGTCAGGCCGACGAGCAGGCCGACGACGGCGCTGCCGATGATCATGAAGGGGTTCAGGTGCATGGAGGTCCCGTTTCCCTGCCGGATATTGTCTACTCTATTGATCTAGAATATAGATATATTTTATCTTCTATTACCTATCGATTTCAAATGGAACTCATAAACCGGCATAGGCCGTCAACGAGTCAGGACTCGGTTCCTAATCGATGGATAGGGACTTCAGGCAGCGCCGGCGCAAACGCCGGTGGCTCATGTGTACTCCCGGACGGTCGGTAAGCTTGAGTGATGCCTGTTCAGTCGGTCTACCCCCGGCTTGAGTCGCTGCTCCCCCTGGTTCGTAAACCTATTCAGTACGTCGGCGGGGAGCTTAACAGCGTCGTCAAGGACTGGGACGATGCTGCAGTCCGCTGGGCGCTCATGTACCCCGATGCGTACGAGGTGGGCGTACCAAATCAGGGCATTCAAATTCTTTATGAGGTGCTGAACGAGCGCGAGGACGTGCTCGCCGAGCGCACCTACTCGGTCTGGCCGGATCTCGAGGCACTGATGCGCGAGCATCAGATCCCCCAGTTCACCGTCGACGCGCACCGGCCGGTCCGGGCGTTCGACGTGCTCGGCGTCAGCTTCGCCACCGAGCTCGGCTACACGAACCTGCTGACCGCCCTGGACCTGGCACAGATCCCGCTCTGCGCTGCCGACCGCGGCGATGACGACCCGATCGTGCTAGCCGGGGGGCACGCAGCCTTCAACCCCGAGCCCATCGCGGAGTTCCTCGACGGCGTCGTGCTGGGCGACGGCGAACAGGCGGTGCTTGCCATCACCGACCTGATCAGGGACTGGAAGCAAGCGGGCAGGCCAGGCGGGCGAGACGAGCTGCTGCGGCGGATGGCCACCAGCGGTGGAGTTTATGTTCCGCCTTTTTATGACGTGAAGTACCTGCCCGACGGAACGATCGCGAGCGTGCTGCCAAACCGGCCTGGCATTCCTCGCGCGGTCGCCAAGCACACAGTCTCGGACCTGGATGCGTGGCCGTACCCGAGCAAGCCGCTGGTACCGGTCGCCGAGTCGGTGCACGAGCGGTTCAGCGTTGAGATCTTCCGCGGCTGTACTAGAGGCTGTCGGTTCTGCCAGGCGGGCATGATCACCAGGCCGGTCCGTGAGCGGTCCATCGCGACGATCGGCGAGATGACCGAGGCAGGCCTCGCGAACAGCGGCTTCACCGAAGTCGGACTGCTGTCGCTCTCCAGCGCAGACCACAGCGAGATTAACGAGATCGCGACCGATCTCGCCGACCGCTACGAAGGCACCAACACCGGGCTGTCACTGCCGTCGACCAGGGTGGACGCGTTCAACGTGACGCTGGCCAACGAACTCAGCAGGAACGGGCGCCGTTCGGGCCTGACGTTCGCCCCTGAGGGCGGCACCGACCGGATCCGCAAGGTGATCAACAAGATGGTCACCGAAGATGACCTGATCTCCACCGTGACGACCGCATACGCGAACGGCTGGCGCCAGGTCAAGCTGTACTTCATGTGCGGCCTGCCGACCGAGACCGACGAAGACGTGCTCGCGATCGCCAGGGTGGCGCACCGTGTCATCGAGGCAGGGCGGAAGGCAACCGGCCGCCGCGACATCAGGTGCACCGTCTCGATCGGCGGGTTCGTACCCAAACCGCACACGCCGTTCCAGTGGGCATCGCAGTGCGGCCACGAGACCGTCGACGCGCGGCTGAAGGCGCTTGGCGCGGCCATGCGCGCCGACCGGGGCTACGGCTCGTCGATCGGATTCCGCTACCACGACGGCCGGCCGTCGATCGTGGAGGGCCTGCTTTCGCGCGGTGACCGGCGGGTGGCCAAGGTGATCAGGGCTGTGTGGGAGGACGGCGGGAGGTTCGACGGCTGGAGCGAGTACTTCTCCTATGAGCGGTGGGAGGCCTGCGCGGCCCGCGCGCTCGCTGAGGATGCCGTCGACCTTGACTGGTACACCATCCGCGAGCGGGGCTACGGCGAGATCTTGCCCTGGGACCACCTGGACGCCGGGCTTGACCGGGACTGGCTCTGGCAAGACTGGCTGGCCGCCATCGATCCGGCGGGCGCAGCCGAGGTGGATGACTGCCGCTGGACTCCCTGCTTCGAGTGCGGGGTATGCCCGGCTATGGATACTGAAATCGAGGCCGGCCCGACGGGCGCGAGGCTGCTGCCGCTGACCGTGCTGAACCGGACGCCTGAATCCGCGGGCCGGGGGAGTGGCGCCTGATGGCCAAGCAAGTACCGGCCGGGCCGCCACCAGCGCCAACGGTTCAGCGCCTGTCCATCAGGTACGCTAAACGCGGCAGGATGCGCTTCGCGAGCCACAGGGATGTAGCGCGCGCGATCGAGCGGGGAGTGCGCAAGGCTGGCCTGCCGGTCGCCTACTCCGCAGGGTTTTCACCGCATCCGAGGATTTCGTATTCGGGCGGGGCTCCGACGGGCGCAGCGAGCGAGGCTGAGTACCTCGAGCTTGCTGTGACAAGCCAATGTGAGCCGGACGACGTCGGTCGGCGGCTTGGCGCGGCGCTGCCGGACGGGATAGACGTGATCGAGGTAGTCGAGGCAGCCGGCAAGTCCGGCGAGGCACAGCTGGAGGCCTCCGAGTGGGAGGTCATCCTGCCCGGCATTCCAGCTGGCGCCGCCGCCGCGGCTGTGCGGAAGTTCCTTGCTTCGCCGAGCGTTGAAGTAGAGCGTTTGACGAACAAGGGAACGCGGAAGCTGGACGCGCGAGCGGCGGTGCTGAGCCTGGTCATGACGACCGGAGCCGATGCCGATGGCGCCGTGAGTGCTCGGCAAGACGCTGCTAGGCGAGCCCAAATGGAGCCTGCCCCCGGATGTGCGATACTTCGAATGATTGTTCGGCAGCTGACACCTGCCGTACGACCAGATGACATCCTGGCCGCGCTCCGCCAGCTGTCGGCGCTTGCGCCTGCGTCTCCCCCGCTGGTGACCAGGCTCTGGCAAGGGCCGCTCAGCGCGCTGACCGCGGCTCAGATAGGAGCTAAGCCGGGGATGACCGCTGCCTGCGACGTCGCCGGGCCAGGAATGCCCGGCCAGCCTTCAGCAGGCACGGCTCCATCGGCAGCCCCGAGCGCTGGCACACCCAATGCCGCGTCGCCCCCGCAGACGGCGGCGCCCGCCAGCGCGCTTACAGAAAGCTTGCCCGAACCGAGGCCAGAGCGGCCGGAGCCGGTTCCGTGGCACGAAGAACACCTGCCAAGAAGCACAACAGACAAGGCAATGCAGTTGGAGGCGGAGAGCGCCGGGTCGGCGCCAGCCAACCAGCTGCGTGCGAACGAACAGCTCCTGCGCGGCACGCTGGACCAGCCCGCTGGCCTGCGCGCCCGGGAGCCCTACGGAAGAGATCGCCCGGATGCTCGAAATCGAGCCAACAAATCGACAGTCAGAATCCAATGAGACAGCGGAGAGCGCTGCTCAGAACCAGACTGCCCAGAGCCAGTCGGGTCAGGCGGCCAGCGAAGGCGGGCAGCGGCGTGGACTGCTGCGCAGGGCCCGGCGGAGCGTAAGCAAACCCGCCACGGCGCCCGCATTCAGCTCAGGCTCGCAAGAAGCCGAAGCGGGCCAGGAAGCGGCGAGCCAGCCCAGATCGGGACGGAGCTCGAATCCCGCCAGCGGAGCCGTCCCCGCCGTGCCCGGCGTGACCGTGGGACAGTCATCTCAGCAGCAGTCAGGGCGGAGCGGTGCCAGCGGGTCGCAGCCGGTCCCTGCCGCGGCGTTCCAGCCGCCGGTGCTCGTGTTCCAGCCGCCTGACATAGCCAGCAAGCCGGCCGAATCGGGTCAGGCCAAGCAAGAAGACGGCGAAGAAGGTGGCGCGGGCGCGAGCCACTCGCGCAGGCGCCGGCGTGGCGGTCGCGGGCGCGGCAAGGGCGGCTCCAGCGACTCCGCTAGCCAGTCGGGCGGCGACGACACCGACAGCGCCGATGGCGCCGCTGAGACCGGAAACGCGCAGGCATCAGACAAGCAAAAGCAGGCCGCTGCCGACGGTGACGCGAAGGGCGCCGAACGGGCGCCGAAAGGTGATGACAGCGGGACCGCGGAGGAAACCAGCGAAGGCAGTTCATCGAGCCGCCGCCGCAGGCGCCGCCGGCAGCGCAGCGGTGCGGTCGATGCTGGCGGCGAGGTTCCGGCCGATGACCCAGCGGACACGGTCGTCCACGTCCGCGAGCCGCGCGCGGCGTCCGAGTCGGACGACGTCCGCGCCGTGAAGGGTTCTACCAGGCTCGAGGCCAAGCGGCAGCGCAGGCGCGAGGGACGCGACACAGGCAGGCGACGCCCGCCGATCATCACCGAATCGGAGTTCCTGGCCAGGCGCGAGGCCGTCGAGCGGGTTATGGCCGTTCGCCAGCAGGGCGACCGGACGCAGATTGCCGTGCTTGAGGATGGCGTCCTGGTCGAGCATTACGTGGACAGGGCAAGCCACCAGTCCTATGTGGGGAACGTCTACCTCGGCAAGGTGCAGAACGTGCTGCCCTCGATGGAGGCGGCGTTCGTTGACATCGGCAAGGGCCGCAATGCCGTCCTGTACGCGGGAGAGGTCAATTTCGACGCGAGCGGACTCGAGGGCGTCGCGAAGCGGATCGAGTCGGCTCTCAAGTCCGGCCAGTCGATCATGGTGCAGGTCACTAAGGATCCGATCGGTCACAAGGGGGCGCGGCTCACCAGCCAGATCAGCTTGCCTGGCAGGTACCTGGTGTATGTGCCCGGCGCCTCCATGACCGGGATCAGCAGGAAGCTGCCCGACACTGAGCGGAACCGGCTCAAGCAGATTCTCAAGAAGGTCGCCCCGGAAGAGGGCGGGATCATCGTGAGGACAGCCGCCGAGGGCGCCTCCGAGGAGGAGCTGCAGCACGACGTGACGCGGCTGGTCGCCCAGTGGCAAGCGATCGAGCGCAAGGCTAAGACCGCTAGTGCCCCTGACATGCTGTACGGCGAGCCTGACCTTACGATCCGCGTCGTCAGGGACATCTTCAACGAAGACTTCACCAAGCTCGTCATCGCCAGTGACAGCGAGTGGGACCTGGTCGACGAGTACGTCAGGTACGTGGCACCGAATCTTGCGGAACGGCTAGATCGCTGGGCCGACGACAAAGATCTGTTCACTGCCTATCGCATTGACGAGCAGCTCACTAAGGCGCTCGACCGCAAGGTCTGGCTGCCGAGCGGCGGCTCGCTGGTCATCGACACGACCGAGGCGATGACCGTCATCGACGTGAACACCGGCAAGTTCACCGGCCAGGGCGGCAACCTCGAGCAGACGGTGACCAGGAACAACCTTGAAGCCGCCGAGGAGATCGTCCGCCAGCTGCGACTGCGCGACATCGGCGGCATCATCGTCATCGATTTCATCGACATGGTGCTCGAGAGCAACAGGGACCTGGTGCTGCGCCGGCTGATCGAATGCCTGGCTCGCGACCGTACAAAGCATCAGGTGGCCGAGGTGACCTCGCTCGGCCTGGTCCAGATGACCAGGAAGCGGGTCGGGTCAGGGCTCCTCGCTGCGTTCTCCGTGCCGTGCGAGCACTGCAACGGCCGGGGGATCCTGGTTTCCACGGATCTCACCGAACTGCCGCATTCACACGGCCGCAACGGCAACCAGGGCGGAACCCCGAAGCCCGGACCTGCCAGGTCCAGGTCAGCTAGGAGCAAGGCAATCGCCCAGGTCGCCGCGAAGACGATCGAGCCAGAGGCGGACGCCGATGGCGAGGCGGCCGAGAAGCCAGCCAAGAAGGCAAGCTCAGGCGCTCGCAAGGCGAGCGCGGCCAACGGCGCGGATTCGGCGGTCACCCCCGACGACGCAGCCTCGTCGGATGACGCGGCGACCTCGACTGATGCTCCCGGCGCCAGCGACGGCGAAGCAGCCGCGAGCACGGCACAGCCTGCGCCTCGCAGGCGCCCGCGTCGCTCGGCTCATCGCGAGGCAGGACCGCCCGACTCAGTGCGCGCTGCGCAGGACGCCGAGGCTGCAGCTGAAGGAGACGCGGCCGCGACGGACGCCCAGCCGCACGCCGCAGCGGACGGATCTCCGGCCGCGGTTAGCTCGCCAGACGCGGATGCGCCAGGGCCCGCGAACGGGGATGGACAAGCGGCGTCGCAGCCTGCGCCACCGGCCGAGGACGCGGAAGCAGCGGCGGCTGATTCCGGAGCCCCCGCTGGCGCTGAGCCAGGTCGTGACGGTCAGCGCCCGGGGGAGAAGCCGGGTACCGAGGCCGACGCTGAACGGCGCGAGGCACCGCAATCGGCTCCGAGCGAATGAGGCCGTCTGGTCTGATATTCTTTGTGGTCGGCGTGTTCTGGCTGGGACGCGCACTGTCGGCGGGCCCGGTCGCCTCGACATTCGGACGAGGTCGCGTTAACGCGGCGGGCTGACCCCAGGGAGAGAGAGTTCAGTCGTGTACGCGATCGTCCGCTGCGGCGGGAAGCAGAGCAGAGCCTCCGTTGACGACGTCCTCACAGTGGACAAGCTCGCGGGTGAGGTCGGTTCCACCGTGACGCTGCCTGCGGTGCTCATCGTCGACGGCAAGAAGGTGATCACCGACAGCGCCGAACTTGGCAGCTACCAGGTCACCGCCGAGATCCTCGGCCCGGTCAGCGGCCCGAAGATCAGCATGATCCACTACAAGAACAAGACCGGCTACCGCCGTCGCCAGGGTCATCGCCAGAAGTACACGCAGGTGAAAATCACCGGCATTGGTACCGGCAAGGCCAGTTCGGCCAAGGCGAGCACCGCCAAGAAGGCCTGAGAGGTAACGCTGAAATGGCACACAAGAAGGGCGCCTCGTCCAGCAGGAACGGACGTGACTCGCACGCCCAGCGCCTTGGCGTGAAGCGGTTCGGCGGGCAGGTCGTCAATGCCGGCGAAATCCTGGTCCGCCAGCGCGGGACCCACTTCCACCCCGGGATCGGCGTCGGCCGCGGCGGAGACGACACTCTGTTCGCGCTCGTCTCAGGCCGGGTCGAGTTCGGGTCCAGGCGCGGCCGCCGCGCGGTCAGCGTGATTCCGGTCGCCGAGACCGCGACTGCCGAGGCCAGCTAGCCGCGATCGGCCGCGGGTCCGGAACCTGCCGGACCGCGAGTACGCCCGTTCCTGCGTGACGGTCAGGCGGTGTGGCCGTTCTCAAAGGGGGACATCGTGGCGGAGTTTGCCGACCGGGCTGACATCCGGGTCCAGGCGGGAAGCGGCGGCCACGGCTGCGCCTCGATCCACAGGGAGAAGTTCAAGCCGCTCGGCGGGCCTGACGGAGGTAACGGCGGACGTGGCGGCGACGTCATATTCCGCGTCGATTCAAGTACCGCAACGCTGCTGGACTTCCACCGGCGCCCGCTGCGGAAGGCAGGGAACGGCAAGCCTGGCGCCGGCTCGCATCGCAGCGGCGCGGACGGTGCGGACCTGATCGTCAGCGTGCCTGACGGTACGGTCGTCAAGAGCGTCGGCGGCGAGTTCCTGGCTGACCTGATCGGCACCGGGACCGAGTTCATCGCGGCTCAGGGCGGGCATGGCGGGCTGGGCAACGCGGCGCTCGCTTCCACTAAACGCAAGGCGCCAGGGTTCGCGCTGCGTGGCGAGCCAGGAGCGCAGAAGGACTTGACGCTCGAACTGAAGACCATCGCGGATGCCGGGTTTGTCGGCTTCCCGAACGCAGGAAAGTCCTCGCTCATAGCAGCGATGTCGGCGGCGCGCCCGAAGATCGCCAACTACCCGTTCACCACCCTGACCCCGCATCTGGGCGTCATCGAAGCAGGAGATACCCAGTTCGTAGCTGCCGACGTGCCCGGCCTGATTCCGGGTGCCAGCCGAGGCAAGGGCCTTGGGCTGGAGTTCCTCAGGCACGTCGAGCGCTGCTCGGTACTTGTCCACGTCATTGACTGCGCCACGCAGGAGCCCGGCCGCGACCCAGTAACCGACCTCGACGTGATCGAGGCCGAACTCACGGCCTATGACGAGCTGACCGACGCCGGGCTGGCCGAGCGGCCGCGGATCGTGGTGCTGAACAAAATCGACGTTCCTGAGGCACGCGACCTGGCGGAGATCGTCATGCCTGACGTTCGTGCGAGGAACTCGGAGGTCTATCAGGTCTCAGCTGCTTCCGGCGAGGGCCTGCGCGAGCTTGCGTTCGCGCTAGCAGCGATCGTCGCTGAGGCGCGCCAGGCAGCACCGCAGGCCCTGCCGACCAGGCTCGTGATCCGGCCTGAGCCGGTGGCCGGCCCGGACTTCGAGCTGGTCAAGATAGGTGACAACGCATTCCGGATCCGCGGCGATAAACCGCGCAGGTGGATCCTGCAGACCGATTTCAGCAACGACGAAGCGGTCGGGTACCTCGCAGACAGGCTCGCCAAGCTGGGGGTCGAAGAAGCTCTCGCCGACGCCGGAGCCGGGCCAGGCGCCGAGGTCCTGATCGGCGAAGAGAACAATTCGGTGGTATTTGACTGGGACCCGAAACAGCGCAACGAGGCTGGATTCGGCCCACGCGGCACCGATCCCCGTCTCGAAAGCTGACTAGACGCGGGCACAATCACGGGACAAGCCGCGTTCTCATATGAGCCCGATGCCCTGCATTGACCAGGGATATTGCCGACGGCAGCGAGGGCAGTTGCCGCCGAGCGACTAAACTGTATGGGCACTTTTCACGGCGAAGGGATACGCGCTTGTCGGGCGAAGACCGTACCGAGATCGAGCGGGATACCGAGCAGGCCTACGTCACGGGACTTTACGAACGGCTGGATGAGCTGAGGGAGCGGGCGTCCGGCCGTCTAGCCGGAACCTTGCGGCAAGTCGGCGGCACGCCGGCGGCAAGGACCGAGCGGGAAGCGCTCGCCGTCATGTACCGCCAGCAGCTTGGGCAGCTCGATGCCGCTGAAAACGGCCTGTGCTTCGGCCGGCTCGAATTCAACGACGGCGCCAAAAGTTACATCGGGCGCCTGGGCATGCATGCCGACAACGAGACCTACGACCAGCTGCTGATGGACTGGCGTGCCGACGCGGCGAGGCCGTTTTACCTGGCTACCGCCGCGTCACCCGGCGATGTCAGGGTGCGGCGTCACATCAAAACCCGGGCAAGGACCGTGCAGCGGCTGGACGACGAGGTGCTTGACCTGGCGACCGCTGACCCCAGTAAGCATGAGGGGCTGACCGGCGAGTCGGCGCTCCTCGCAGCGCTGAACACGGGCCGGACCGGGCGGATGCGCGACATCGTCGAGACAATCCAGGCCGAGCAGGACCGCATCATCAGGTCTGGGCTGCCCGGCATCCTGGTCGTCCAGGGCGGCCCTGGTACCGGTAAGACCGCGGTGGCCCTGCACCGGGCGGCCTACCTGCTGTATACCTATCGGCGCCAGCTCGAGAAGCGTGGCGTGCTGGTGATCGGGCCGAACGCCACCTTCTTGCGCTACATCGGCCAGGTACTTCCGTCGCTGGGCGAGACGAGCGTGCTACTCGCGACCATCGGTGACCTGATGCCCGGGATCGAGGCTGCAGGCTCCGAGACCGCTGAGGTGGCGCGGATCAAGGGCAGGCCGGGGATGGCGAAGGTGGTTGCCGCCGCAGTGCGGGACCGTCAGCGCGTGCCACAGGATGGCCTGGAGATCAATTTTGACAGGGTCAGCTACCGGCTCAGCAGGCAGGCACTGACGAGGGCGCGGGAGCGAGCGCGCCGGTCGCGGCGCCCGCACAACCAGGCAAGGCGGGTATTCGCACGCGAGGCGCTGGACGAGCTCGCGCGCGTGGTCTCCGGTCGGCTGGGTGCTGACCCGCTGGGCGGCGGGAACCTGATGGGGCGTACCGACATCGAGGACCTGCGGGCAGAGCTGCGCGATGATCCCGAGATCCGCGCGGCCATCGGCCGCCTCTGGCCGGTCCTTACGCCGCAGCAGCTCATCGGCGACCTGTTCGCCTCGAAGCGGCTCCTGGCCTCGGCGGGACGCTCGCTGACGGAAGACGAGCGCGAACTGCTGCGCCGGCAGAACGGAACGCCATGGACTCCGGCCGATGTGCCGCTGCTCGACGAGGCCGCAGAACTCCTCGGCGAGGACGACCGCGCCGCCAAGGCCGCAGCGCGCCGCCGGCGCGATGAGGAAGAGGCTTATGCGCATGGCGTGCTGGAGATCATCGGCCGTGACGAGGAGGACGATCCAGAGATTCTCATGGGCGCCGACATGCTCGACGCCGCAAGGCTCGCGGCCCGGTTCGGCAACGACAGCTACCTCACCCCTGCTGAACGAGCTGCAGAAGACCGTACCTGGGCGTTCGGGCACGTGATCGTCGATGAGGCGCAGGAGCTATCGCCGATGGCGTGGCGGATGGTGATGCGTCGGTGCCCAGCCAAGTCGATGACCATCGTGGGCGACGTGGCGCAAACGGGCGACGTTGCCGGGACGGCCTCCTGGTCAGACGCCCTCGGCCCGTTTGTCGGTGAACGGTGGCGGCTGGCGCCGCTGACGGTCAATTACCGCACGCCGGCCGAGATCATGACGGTGGCCGCAGAGGTTCTGGCGCAGATTGACCCGGAGGCCGTGCCGCCTCGTTCGGTCAGGGAGTCAGGCGCGGTGCCGTGGCGGCTTCAGGTGGCGTCGGCCGGCCTCGCCGATGCCGCCGCCGACGCGGCCGCCGGGATGGCGGCGCAGACGGCAGAGGGAACCCTCGCGGTGATCGTCCCGCACGGCCGGCTCGCGGAGATCGGCGCCGCCGTACAGAATGCGCTCCCGGATGCGGGCGTGGGCGACGCACAGAACGGCGGGCCCGATCTGGAAAGGCCCGTTGTCGTCCTGACCGTGCGGCAGGCGAAAGGGCTGGAGTTCGACACTGTGCTGGTTACCGATCCTGGGGCGATCGTGGCCGAATCTCCGCTCGGGCTCGGTGATCTGTACGTCGCGCTGACGAGGGCTACCCAGCGCGCCGGCGTCGTCTACACCGGCGAGCCTGACCCAGTGCTGGCGAGCCTCGCCGAGGTGAGCACGGTGCCCGAAGGGCTTGGTCTCAGTGCCGGACGAAGCGTTGTTCCCGACACGGAGGTCGCTTAGCGTCGCGTCGGCGCGTAATTCGGTGGCGATCGGCAGGGGCGCTGACTTAGGTTGAGCCGGCAGCCGGTTTCGGCTGGGTGCTGGCCCGCAGGCTGGCGCCACGAGCTCGAGCTCAGGGAGTGACTGTGATAATGGTCATGGTCTTCCGTGCCAGGGCGACAGTCGTCCGGCGCGGCCACGGCGCGGAACCGCTCGCGTCGTCCGCGACAGTGGCCGGCGCAGAATCCGGCTGGCGCGCATTTCCTCACTGACCGCGGGCTGATCGGCCAGCTGGTCAGGGCCAGCGGAGCTGGCACCGGTGACCTCGTGTTCGACCTGGGCGCCGGATACGGCGCCCTCACCGTGCCGCTGGCGCGTACCGGCGCCAGAGTGATCGCGATCGAGCTCGATCCCAGGCTGGCCGGGCGGCTCAGGCGGCGGTTCGCCGACGAACCGCAGGTAGCAGTCGTGGAGGCAGACCTGCGGCGAGTGCCGCTGCCGCGACGGCCGTTCCATGTGGTCGCGAGCCCGCCGTTCGCGCTGACCACCATGCTCTGCAGGCGGCTGCTCGGCGACAGGAGCGTCCAGCTGACCGGCGCTGAACTGGTATTGGAGTGGGGCGCCGCGAAGTGGCTCGCGAACCCGGAGCCGCGGGACCGGGAGACGGCAAGCTGGGCAGCAAGGTATGAGATGCATCTCGTGCGGCGGGTGCCAGCGGCCAGCTTCTCGCCGCCGCCCGGCTCCGATGCCGCATATCTGCGCATCAGGCGCCGCGGCTAGCCAGCCTGCACACGTGGCTCGCGGCGCCGGAGCCCAGCGCGAACTCACCTGCCGATGGAGTCCAGCGCAGTCGCGAACGCCTGCTGAAACGCGGCGTACGATCGGGTCGGGCTCGCAGCGGGCGGCTTAGCGGCGTCCAATGCCGCTAGCGCGGACTGTGCCACGTCTGCGGGACGCCCCGAGGTAACTGCCGCATCGCCGAGTTCGAGTTCATGCTGGAGGTTGTCGCGGCCGTGCCCAGGCAAGACATCGAGCAGCAGGAGCGGCCGCCCGACCGTGCGTGCTTCAGTGCAGGTGCAGCCCGAACTCGTGATCACCAGGTCGCTGGCGGCCATGAGCTCGGGTATCCGGTCGGTATAGCCGATCGGGCGGACCCGCGGCTGACGCCTGGAGGCCGCCTGGAGCTTGCGCTCCAAGCCCGCGTTTTGCCCGGCCACGGCCAGGACGTGGACGGCTGCGTTCCCGAGTGCCTCAGCCGCCTCGGCTACCGGCCCGATACCCCAGCCGCCACTCATCAGCAAGACGCACCGCTCATGTTCGGGAATGCCCAGGCGCCTCCGCGCGTGGTCCTGGGTCGGCGGCTCATAGAACGCGGCGCGGAGCGGCTGCGGCACGACGAGGACCTTGGCATCTGGCTCAAACCTGCGTACCGCACGCTCCGCTAGCTCGGAGGTAACTAGATACAAGTCGACATTCGGGTGCACCCAGAGCCGGTGCGGCGTCGCGTCGCTGCAGAAGACGACGTGGCTCATCGAGGGATACCGCGGCTTGAGCTGGCTGACGGCTGAAGCGGCAGTGGCGAACACTGACAGCGCAAGGTCCACCCGGTTGGCGTCCAGCACAGCGCGCAGCCTTGGCTCGATCTGCCGGCGTGCGACTGCGTCCGTCAGCATCGCGAGACTGCCGCCGGTGCGCAGTTCAGCGAAATGGAAGGCGTCGAATACACCGGGCACGGCCAGCATGGCCCGGAAGACTGCTCTGCCCACGGAACCGCCGCCACGGCCGAGCAGCCGCATCAAGTCCAAGGTCCTGGTCGACCAGCCCTCGGCTTCGAGCGTCGCCGAGCATGCCTCGGCGAGCATGTCGTGGCCCTTGCCAATCGATCCCGACAGCAGCAGCGCCCGCCGCCCGCTCGGATAGGAGTGCCAGGTCACCGGTTACCTCGCTGACTGTTGAGCCAGGTCAGGTATCTGCGGATGCCTTCGATGAGCGGCGTGCTAGGCGACCACTCAAGGATGTCCTTGGCTCGCTGATTGGAGTTGCTGACGCGTTCGTAGTCAGCTGCCCGGCCGTCGGTGTGCCGGATCGGGACTTGCCGCACGAGTTGCTGTACGGCCTCGGCAATCTCATTCACCGAGACTGGGGTGTCGCCCTCGAGCGCGATGGTCTGGTTCGCTGCCGCGGGCGTAAAGGCCCTGACGTGAGCTTCGGCGAGGTCTTCCACATAGACGAAGTTCCGTTGTTGCTCGCCGGTCCCTGCGATCATGATCGGCTCGCCGTTCCTGGCGGCCTGAACGAACCTCGCGATGACCAGCGCTTCTCGCATTCGCGGACCGTAGGGGACGCCGTAGCGAAGGATGGTGAACTCCTGGTCGTACATCTCCAGGTAACTGCGCATGACCATCTCGGCGGCGAGCTTGGTGGAGACGTAGAGGTGACCGGATCGGGCGAGGTCCACCGGCGCGTCCTCGGTGCGCTCGCCGCTTCCTGCCGTCGCGCCGTAGACCCATACGGTGCTGGCCAGAAGAACACGACCGCATCGTCGGCGGCGCGCGGCGTCGAGGACCCGGGCAGCACCTTCCACGTCGAGCCTGACCGCTGAGACCGGATCCGCGGCGACCTCGTTGACATCAGCTACTCCGGCCAGGTGGAAGACGATGTCGCAGCCCCTGAACGCGGCACGCAGGACCGTCTCGTCAAAGATGTCGGCGATGACGTAACCGGCGTCGGGGTTGAGCCATCGTTTCTTCTTGTCGACGACGACGACCTCGTGGCCAGCGGCGACAAGATGATCGACAACATGAGAGCCGATGAACCCGCAGCCACCGGTCACCGCGGCGCGCATGCAGGCCCCCCGAAGCCGGCCAGCGCGTCGGCCGACACCTTGGCGATGGCCTCGAGCACCTGGTCGACCTCTTCGTCGCGCATATCTGAATGCACCGGCAGGCAGACATGGCGCCTGCACACGTCCTCTGCGACCGGCAGGCTCCGCCCCGTGGCGTACTCGGCCAGCACGGGCTGCAGGTGCAGCGGCAGGTCGTAGACCTCACCAGCGAGGTGGACATCATGTCTGTCGGCGAGCATCTCCTTGAACCACGTGCGGTCGACGCCGGGTGGCAGCAGTGCGATGAATTCGGAGAAATTGCTCAGACAGCCCGGCGGTTCCGGCAAGGCCCAGAGGGCCCCGATCCCGGCCAGTCCCGCCGTGTACTGAGCCGCCACGGCGCGCCTCCTGGCGATGAACTCGGCGAGCCTGCGCAGGTGCACCAGGCCAGTGGCCGCGCTGAGTTCATTCATCCGCCACGCGTAACCGGGCCTGACGTGCTGGTTGATGACGAACGCGGCCTTGCCATGGTCCCGGTAGATCCTTGCTTCCCGCTCGAGGTCGGCGGATCTGGTCAGGATCATGCCGCCCTCGCCGCTCGTTACTGGCTTGGTCGGATAGAACGAGAACGCTGCGGCGGCGCCGAAGGAGCCGGCGAGTCTGCCCTGGTAACTCGAACCGTGCGCCTCCGACGCGTCCTCGACCAGGTAGACGCCGTTGATCTGGCACAGCCGTCTCAGGTCGTCGACCGCAGGCGTGATCAGCCCGCCGACATGAGCAAGCACGACGGCTGCCGTGTTCGGCGTCAGCGTGGCGGCGAGGGTGCGCGGGCTCAGCGCGAAGGTGTCCTTGTCGATGTCTGCGAAGACCGGTCGTGCGCCAGCGCCGATGGCCGCGGCCGCCGTGGCGTAGAACGCGTTCGCCGGAACGATCACGTCCCGGCCCGCCACGCCGATGCTGCGAAGGATGATCTCGAGCGCCGATGTCCCGCTGGAGACGGCGATCGCCCTCAGCGGTTCAGCCGGGGCACATTCGTGCGCGGCGGCAAATCCGCTCTCGAATTTCTCGGTGTACGGGCCCAAAGTGAGAGCGCCCGTTGCCAGAATTCCTGATATGGCCGCCGCTATCTCGACCCTGTCCGGTTCGGGAAAGACTACGCGCGCGGCTTGAACTCCCACTGCTTCCCCCGTCCGTCAAACCCCCGATATCCAGGTGCTTCTGACATGAGTCCCCGCTTGCACACTGCGCAGATCCTGGACATGACATGATTGCAGTAATGGATCAGCCGCCGTATACCGACATCTGCGGGTGCCCAATTGGCGATGCCTTGAGCGACCATGTCATAGGTGTCCATTAATGTGCTGGAAAGGCCGTGTCTGACAAGCCAAATATGACTGTTGCCGCCGATAGCCGGTCAAGCTGGGCGCTCGCCGGGCGGGCGCTGGCGGCAGCCGGCGGGCTCGCCATAGCGCACGCGGGGCCTGGAATCACCGCGCTGCGCTCGGTCCGCACGTCGCTGTTTCCGCTCCTGTCCGGCAAGGCGCTCTCCGATCACGTGGCGCTGACATTCGATGACGGTCCCGACCTTGAAGCGACTCCGTTGTTCCTGAAGCTGCTCCGTGAACGGGGCCTGCGTGCAACTTTCTTCCTGCTCGGTTCCCAGGTATCGAAGGCGCCACGCCTGGCGGCCGACATCGCCGACGATGGTCACGAAATCGGGGTACACGGCTGGCGTCATCGTTACCTACCGTTGCGCGGGCCGATTGCCACTCACGACGACCTCGTCGCCGCGAAGGAGATCATCACCGCGACTTCGGGAGTGAATCCGTGGCTCTTCCGGCCGCCATACGGCGTGCTGAGTACCGCGGCCCTGATCTCGGCACGTCGGCTCGGCCTGACGCCAGTGCTGTGGAGTGCCTGGGGTCGTGAATGGGCGCCGGGTTCGACGCCAGCTTCGGTGCACGCGACACTGGCAGGCGGCCTGGACGGCGGGGCTACGGTGCTGCTGCACGACTCGGACTGCACCTCGCCGGCCGGGTCGTGGCGGGCGGCGCTGGGCGCCCTGCCGCGCTTGCTCGACGAGTGCGAGCAGCGAGGCATGCAGGTCGGCCCGCTCGGCGAGCACGGATTGCACTGGCGCCAGCCGGTCCGGTTCGGCGTGTGAGGAGCGAGCTAGCCGCGCTGCGACGCCTCGGTCGCTGCGGCGATGATCCCGGCCAGCCGCCGGCTGTGCGCGCCGCGCCAGTAGACACGTGCGCATTGCGAGCACCGGGAGAACTGGTCGTAGGTCCGGCGCGTCCCTGGCAATAGCTCTGCGGCGACCTCGTCCTTCGGAGCCGGGTTCAGCTGGCCGTTGCAGGCAACGCACCTGGTCCACGGCGCCAGCGGCGGCGCGAACCGGTCCAGCACATCAGTCAGCTGCTCGTCGGCACGGTCGCCGCGAACGTAGGCACCGAACCACAGTCTCCTGCGCTTGAGCAGGCCTCGGTCCTTGGTCAGCAGCGACCTGCGACCCGCGTTGGCGAGGTCGATGAGCGTGTCGTCCTCGAGGTCGTTGGAATAGCCGGTGTCCAGCCCGACCAGGCGCATCCGACGGGCCAGCGCGCCGAGGTGCACATCCAGCAGGAACTTCGGCTCAGGCAGCGGCTGAGGCCGGCTGATGGCGCCAACGCGGATCCGGTCGCCGGGAACCGGCTGGTACGACGATCGCGTCGGTGTCCCGTTGACGAGGAGCGAACCGACCTCCGGCAGCGGGACGCCGGCCGCTTCGACGAGGTGACCAAGGGTCGAGGTGCCGTCGGCGCGGACGCGGACCGTTCCGCCGCCGGCATTGGCTGGCCGCCCGCGAGGAGTGAGGAACATCCGGAGCTCGGGCGCGAACTCGAGCTCCAGCGGAGGCTCAGGCGACGGAGCCATGCCTACCAGCATGCCAACCCCGCCGATGGCCGGCGCGTACTGAACGGGACTTCTGGCGCCGCGCGGCAATGCGATATATCGTGCTGCTGTGAACAGCCCGTCGCTCAGCCCGGACGAGATCCGCGCCGCCGCCGAGACCCACCGTGACCTAGGCCCTGACTATCAGTCGGCCGTCATCGAGTCGTTCCTCGACCGCGTCGGCAGGGAGATCGACGCGCGCGTTGACGCGCGCCTGGCCGCTGCTCGGGTACCGGATCCACCTGCCAGGCAGCCTCGTGAGCGCCAGCCGCTGACGCTGGCCATCGTGTCGATCGTGCTCGGCATCCCGCTGAGCGGGATCGCCGTGGCGGCCGGCACCAATCCGCCAGGCTTCGCCGGCCTTCTGGTGATCTGGATTGCGATCGCCGTCATCAACATCGCCTACTCGCGGCGAAGTTAAGGGCATCCCCAAGGCAGGCAGACCAGGGCGCGATCGGCTGTCGCGGCCTGTGCGTCGTTAGTCGTTCGGGTCTGAGTCGTCGTCCCTGCGGTTGCCGAACCTGTTCATCAGCCGCTCCCCGGCGCCGACCGCCGACCCTGCCATGCCGCGGACGGCGCCGATCAGCGGGTCGGCCGAGCGGTTCCACGACTCCTGGTACGACTTAGCCGCTGACCTGAATTCGTCGCCCACCGATGCGTCGCCGTCAGAGTCGCGGCGCGGGTAGTTCCCGGCGAGGATGTCGCGGTACTCACCCTCGGCGGCCCAGCGGTCCAGCTCGGCGAAGCGCACGACGGCGAACGGGTGCGTGGTGCCCTGCAGCTGCAGCAGCTTGATCAGGCCCTCGCGAACGTCGGGAACGGCGTCGTATTCACGTGCCTGCTCCAGGAACGCGTCGTGGCTGAGCTCGGCAAGGTGCGGGCCGCCCGCCGTCTTCATCAGCGCGCGGCGCGCCGCGGCGACGTCCTGCCCGGCCAGCAGCCCAGCGCGGTCGCATGACAGCTCTGCCTTCCGGTACCACTCCTCCAGACCCCAGATGACGGCCTTCAGGCCGATCCAGGCGAACGGCACCAGCGCGAGCCGCGCTGCCAGGTTGACCAGGTGGAAGAGCATCGTACGGTAGACAGCGTGTCCTGACAGGACGTGGCCGAGCTCGTGCCCGATAACGAACCGGCTCTCCTCAGCGTCCATCAGGTTGACAAGCCCCGTGGTGATCACGATGAATGGCTTGTCGGTGCCCAGTGCCATCGCGTTTACCTGCGGGTTCTGGGTGATGAACAACTCGGGTACCTGCGGCATGTCAAGCACGTACGCGCCGTCCAGCAACATCTGGTACAGGTGCGGGAACTGCTGCTCCGATGCGCGGACCGCGCTAGCCAGGAACATCAGCCGCAGGCTCCGGTCGCTGAACAATCCCGCGAGGTTGCGCAGGATGACGTCGAAGCCGGTCAGCTTGCGCAGCGCGACAAGCGCGGAACGGTCTGCAGGGTGCTCATACGCGCGGGAGCTGATGTCGGGCAAACGAACGCGGGAGCGATCGGGCACAGTGTTCATGCCGTCATCGTATGCCCTGCGTTCATGTCAGGGCAGGCTGTCACCACTGTGACCGTTGCAGTGCAGGGCCATTGTTGTAGCTGCATGGCTTTCCTCCCCTTCACCGCTATCAGCGCGAAGCGCGCGTATCGACGGCGACAGATAGCATGTGACCCGCCACCAGCGGCAATAGATGGCGCCACAAGGAAGGCCGACGCCCATGCTGGCAATGCGATCTGACAATGATTCGTCGCCGCCGATGTTCGAGCCTGACGCTGAGGCGCTGCCTGCCGAGCAGCTTGCCGCCCTGCAAACCCGCCGGCTGCGCGGGCTGATCGACCGGTTGCTGGCCGCAGACGGCCTCCAGGCGGGAAGGCTGCGCGACTCTGGCGTCACCTCCGGCGCGGATGTCGGCCTCGATGATTTGCCGAGGCTGCCGACCACAGCCAAACAGGATTTGTGGGACAGCTACCCGTTTGGTTTGCTCGCCGTTCCGCGCGACCGGGTCGTGGCCGTTCATGGGTCCAGCGGAACTGGCGGCCGTCCCACGCTGGTCGCCTATACCAAAGGCGACATCGCGCTGTGGTCCAGGATGTGCGCGCGGGCGCTTGCGGCAGCGGGTGCCGGGCCCGGGACCGTCGTGCATAACGCCTACGGGTACGGGCTGTTCACCGGAGGGCTCGGCATTCACCAGGGTGCGATCGAGCTCGGCGCGACTGTTGTTCCGGTGTCCGGCGGGATGACCGCACGGCAGGTCACGCTCATCGCAGACTTGCACCCGGAGGTACTGACCTGCACGCCGTCTTACGCGATCCGGCTCGGGGAGGCGCTGGCGGAAGCCGGATTGACAAAAGAGAGCGGGCTCTCCCTTAAGGCAGGTGTATTCGGCGCGGAGCCGTGGACGCAAGAAATGCGCTCCAGGCTCAACGAACTGCTCGGGATCACTGCCCTCGATATCTACGGCCTGTCTGAGGTGATCGGGCCCGGCGTGGCCTCAGAATGCATCGTGGCTGCCGACGGCCTGCACGTGAACGAGGACCATTTCCTGGTAGAGACCCTGGACCCGGTGAGCGGCGAACCGGTGCCGCACGGGACGCCAGGTGAGCTGACGTTCACGACCGTGACGAAGGAGGCACTGCCGCTGTTGCGCTACCGGACCGGCGACATCGCCGCGCTGCGCTCGGACCCGTGCCCGTGCGGCCGGACACTGGTGCGGATGTCGAAGGTCATGGGGCGCAAGGACGACATGCTCGTGATCAGGGGCGTCAACGTGTACCCGAGCGAGATTGAGCGCGTCTTGCTCGGCGAGTCTTCGGTGGCATCGGACTACCTGGTCGTTGTTGACGAGCGCGGCGGCGGCGGCGACCTGATCGCCTGTTGCGAGCGCGCTGCGGGCTCACCGTCCGGGGACCAACTTCGCGGTGCTCTTGAACACGGCCTACGCGAGGCCCTCGGCCTCCGGGTCGCGGTCGCGATCGTGCCGCCCGGCACGGTCCCGCGTACGGAGGTAGGCAAGGCCGTCCGGGTCAGGCGGTGGTCAGGCGGCGAGCCGCCAGTTCCCGGGCTGGATGCGTGAGTCCGGCGCACGGGCAGATCCGGACGACCAGAGGGTTTCTCGCCGACGCTACAGTCTGTCCATGACGGTCGGGCGCGCAAAGCGGATCGGGGTTCTCGGCGGAACCTTCGACCCCATCCACAACGGTCACCTCGTGGCCGCCAGCGAGGTTGCGCACGCGCTCGACCTCCACGAGGTCATCTTTGTGCCGACCGGCCAGCCGTGGCAGAAGGAGGACAGGCACCTCTCGCCGTCCGAGGACCGGTACCTGATGACGGTGATCGCGACCGCGTTCGATCCGCTGCTCACGGTCAGCCGCGTGGACATCGATCGCGAGGGCGAGACCTACACCATCGACACGCTGGCTGACTTGCGCGCCGCGCGAGGCATGGACACTGAATTCTTCTTCATCATGGGCGCGGACGCGCTGGCTGGCATCAAGTCCTGGCATAACACCGAGAACCTGTTCAGCATGGCGCACTTTGTCGGCTGTACCAGGCCAGGCCATCCGATCGACAAGGCCGACCTCCCCGAGGGCGGCGACTTCACCTTGATCGACCTGCCTGCCCTGGAGATCTCTTCAACGGCGTGCCGTGACCGGGTCAGAAATGGGCGACCCATCCGGTATCTCGTGCCAGATGGTGTCATCGAGTACATTGCCAAGCGCGGGTTGTACCGGGATTAGACGGATTCGAATGCCGGTCGCTCCGGGTGTGGTGTCGGCGGGAGGGCTGGCGTGCGGCTCGAAAAGGTTGCCAAGCGCTACGGCGTCCGCAGGCCGTGGGTTGTCCGCGACGTAAGCATGGAGATCCCGCCGGGCGGCCTCATCCGCTTCGAGGGCAGGAATGGCAGCGGAAAGTCCACCATCTTGCGCGTCATCGCCGGAGTGTCGGAGCCAAGCCGCGGCGGCGTGACCGGCAGGCCGGTCACCGGGTACGTGCCAGAACGGTTCCCGCCCGCCCTGCCATTTCCGGCCCGGGACTATCTGTCGCATATCGGCCGGGTGCACGGGCTGCCTGGCAAGGACTTGGAATCGAGGATCGAGACCTGTCTTGACCGGCTCGGCGGACGTGAGCTCGGTCCAGTCCCGTTGCGCCATATGTCAAAAGGCATGTGCCAGAAGGTGGCCGTCGCTCAGGCGCTGCTGCCCGGCAAGGGTTTGCTCGTTCTCGACGAGGCGTGGACCGGACTCGACGTGGAGGCGAAGGCTGCACTGGATGATGCCGTGGCCGAGCGGCTCGCCAACGGCGGGTCCGTCGTGTACGTCGATCACGAGCCCAGCCGCCTGACGCACCTGGATGCTGATCGCTGGCGGCTCGACGCCAGCATCGCTAAGCGGATCGTCGCGCCCAGCGGTCCCGTGCCTGCTGCCGAATCGGGTCAGGAGGCCCGTTCTCGCTCGGGGGGAGCGGTCGTGATCGAGGTGGCTGGCTCGTTGCCCGAGCGCGCGGCCAAACTTCCCGGCGTGATCTCGGTGCAGCGTGACGGCGACATTCAGATCGTGCGCGTGGCCGGGACGGAAACTGAAGCTGTCCTGCGGGGCCTCCTGGCTGGCGATGAGGCAGTTCGGATTATCCGGGTGAACCGAGAGCGCGACGACGCGGAGGGCGCCTCATGATCGCGCTCGCTGGCTATCAGCTGTCGCTGCTGCTCAGGTCGTATCGGTGGATCCCGCCGGCTGTGCTGTTCGTGGTCGGCGTGATCGGGCTTGGCGGCGCGACGTTGCCGAACGGGGCCGGGCTGAGCGAGGGGCTGGCCTGGTCGGCGCTGATGCTTGTCCCGGTTGAGGCGTGGCTGACCAGGTCGATGCTGACAGCCGAGCCGCCCGCGGCGCGTGCATGCGTGGCCGCGGCCGGCGGACCGCGCCGGACGCAGCTGGCGGCATTGATCGCCGCGGCTGTCGTCGGCTCGGTCCTCGGGTTGCTCGGCGTCGTGTGGGAGCTCGCGAGCCTCGGCGTGCCGAGGTCGGCGCTATCTAACAGCATTGAAATCGGCACGCTGGTCAGCGCCGTCGGCGGTGGACTTGCCGCTTCGCTGGTCTGCCTCCTGGTCGGTTCGGCGGTCGCAGCGCTGCTGAATCCGCCTGTCGTGAGGCGCCCGGCTGCGGCGATGCTCGCCACGACTGGCGCGGTCGTGCTGGCGCTGGCGTGGAATGGATCGCCTGCGAACGCGGCCGTGCGCAGCGTCGGTTACGGGGCGGAGGAGCAGACCTGGCCGGCTGGTGTCGCGCTGGTGTCGGCTGTCGTACTGGTGGCGTTGGCCTGGTTGATTTCGGTACAAGTCGCCGCGCGACGTGATGGCTGAGGTTCGGCAATGTCGGCCTGGCGGGATACCCTGAACATGCCGCTGTGGCGTTCAGTACCGGGTCAGTGGATCCGGTGGTCCGGGAGGTCGCAGCTTCAGCCAAGGAGGACACGCAGCTCACGTGACTGCCACTGAACGGGCCATCGAGCTCATCAGGATCGCGGCGACCGCCGCGGCCGAGAAACTAGCCACAGACATCATCGCTTACGACGTCAGCGACCAGCTGGTCATCACTGACGCATTCCTCCTCTGCTCGGCGTCCAACGACCGGCAGGTGCGGTCGGTTATCGAGGAGATCGAAGAGAAGCTCGCGAAGGCGGGTGCCAAGCCCGTCAGGCGCGAAGGCGAGCGCGAGGGTCGCTGGGTACTGCTGGATTACCTGGACGTGGTGATCCACGTTCAGCACGCCGAAGAGCGCGTTTTCTATGCGCTTGAGCGGTTGTGGAAGGACTGCCCGCAGATCGAGCTCCCTGAGGCGGTCACGGCGGGCCGCTCCGTCAGGGACAGAAACTGAGCGCCGGGGAGGCGCCCGCCGCTGATCACGCGGGTCCGGTTATGCCTGTTGTCGAGCAAGATGGCGGCGCTGAGCGATCGGGCTCGGCCGGAAGCAAGCCTGACTTTGGCGGCCGCCTGAAGCTGTTTCGTCTCGTGCTGTGGCGCCACGGCCAGACGACGTATAACGCGGAGCACCGGTTCCAGGGTCAGCGCGATGTGGCGCTGAACGCGGTCGGCCGGGCGCAGGCACAGCGTGCCGCGCGGCACCTGGCCACGCTCTCTCCGGCTCAGATCTGGTCCTCTGACCTGGTCCGCGCCAGCGCCACGGCCGGTTACCTGGCCGAGCTGACCGGGCTTGAGGTTCGCCTGGAGAAAGACTTGCGCGAGCGCCACGGCGGCGTGTGGGAGGGCCTGACCACCGAGGAGATCAGGCAGCGATACCCCGACGATCTGGCGGCCTGGCAGCCGCCAGGCGGTGAAACGTCCGAATTCGTCGCGGAGCGAACTGCCGCGGCGCTCACCAGGATCGCGGACCAGTCAGAACCGGGCTCTCTCGTGGTTGTCGTCGGTCATGGCGCGTCCTTGACCTGGGGAATGTCGCGCCTGCTGGGCCTGGATGACAGGGTCACCGGTGGCATGGGGAACTGCTGCTGGTCCTTGGTGTCGCGCCGGGCGGACGGCGGACGCTGGCGGCTGCTCGAGTTCAACGTCGGAGCGCTGCCAGAACCAGTCGAGGTCGCCGAGCTCGGCGACGACGTCTGAGGCCGGCGGCGGCTCCCTGCGTCAGGCTGGACTTGCGCTAGTTTCTTGTACACTGGCGTGGCGCCGCGACGCGGAAGGTTGCGCGAGTCGGCGCGTCCCAGGGGCTATAGCTCAGCTGGTAGAGCACTTGCATGGCATGCAAGGGGTCAGGGGTTCGAGTCCCCTTAGCTCCACCCCAGGTCGGAAGCAGCGGCCGCCTAGGCATGTACAGCCTCCTTTAGGTCCGGTACGCGACCGTGGTCATGCCACCGTTGGTCCCTACGTTGCCGGTTAGGTACAGGCGGGCGCCGTCGCTACTTTCCGTGATCGCGACCGGGGAATATCCCATGGCCACGGCGTAGCGTGTCGTCCACAGCACGGTGCCGCGGGCGACCGACCACGCCGCGATGTTGTAGAAGACCCCCCCGTACCCGAGGCTGGCGACATACGCCGTGTCCCCGCGCGGGTCGATGACAATCCCGTTTGCGTTAATTGGCGCAGTTCCTGGCACCGCGGCCCGCCGTGCCCACCGGGTCGCGCCGTTGCTGGCGTCGTAGGAGGTGATCGCGTACCCGGCGTCCTCGCCAGTCCGGTTCCCGACGAAAATGACGGTCCGGGCATCTGGCGTCACGGCGACCTTTCCTCCCCAGCCGCGCGCCCTGTCGGGCTCCATCCACAAGCACTTCCCGGTCGCCGCTCGAAACGCGAACGTGGCGGCGACTTGGTGCCCGGCCTTGCTCGAGACGTGTCCAACGACGTAGAGGGCTTTCCCGCCAGGTCCGAGGACGATGGGGCCGGGGAAGGCTCCGCCGGCGTAATGGCCTCCGGTATGGCGATTCGCGTACCGGGTCGCCCATTTCAGGGTGCCAGTGGCCGTGTAAGTGACGACGAGGAGGGAGAACAAAGAGAACGAGGAGGACAACCGCGCGGCGGCTTCGCCCGCGACGTAGACCGTTGATCCGTCCGGGCTGACGGCAACGCCAACCGCGGCGCCGGTGCCCGCCCGCTTGTAAACGCGCAACCACCGCTGCCGGCCGGACGCCGCATCGTAGGCGATCACTGCCACGTACGACCCTCTGCCGGGGACCCGGAAGCCGCCCGCCTCGTACACGGTCGTGCCGTCCGGGCTCGCGGCAAGCCCGAGCACGTTAACGTTCTTCGAGTGGCTAACCCACAGCTGCCTGCCGGTGCTGGCGGCATAGGCGATGGTCACATTGCCCAGCCCGGTGTACACCTGCGCCCCGTCCGGGCTCACGGCGATCTCGAGGCCCTGGCCTCCTCCGAGATGAGGCGGATAGGTATCCGCCCACAGTCGCGCGCCCGTCGCGGTGCTGTAGGCCACGGTTTCGGATTTCACAGCGGATCCCACATGGCCCAGGACGAACAGCCTCGTCCCATCCGGACTCAGAGCCTCGGCGAACGCGGAGCCGCCCCGCAGCGTACTGGCCCACAGCAGCCGGGCAGGCGGCACAACCCCGTGCCCGCCTGATTGCGTGATGCTTACTACATGTCTTGCCGCCGTTGGTGCAGGGCACGATGCGCTGTTCCGCCCCGACGACGAGGGCAGCCGGCCGCAGGACGTGCAGCACCAGGCCAGGCACACCGCGAGCACCGTCGCGCTCGCGACCCTGGCGCCACGCGAACACTTCGTCATGCTTAGAGGACGCGTGACAGAAGACAATGTTGCGCCGCCAGCCTGTCAGCGGGCAGCTGCAATGGCGGCGTTTGTTGCCGAACGGCCCGACGCCCAGGCCACCGCTGCACGCCGAGCGTGACGGCGACGGTAATCACCGCCGCAAACGCTGGCCAAAATGGGCCTGCGACGCACTTTTTGCTCCTAGCCCTTCCTGTCGTGACAACATTTTCACCATCTTATAAGCGCCCACTTTCTCCCGTTTTTGCTAGCCATCACCACGGCCCCGATTCGTACTACACACCTTGGCATCAAGATGATCAAGGTCCGTCAAGTCAAGGTCGAGATAGCGCGCGAGCGGTGGAGGGTGAGTGGTGCGGCTGCGTCAGCATCCTCCGCCGGCATGACGCGGTGCTCGTTCAAGGCGGCTGGGGCCTGGCCAAGCTCATGGATGCCGTCGTCTCGTCGATCCCTGCCGATTACCAGCGCTGCCCTGGAGAGGCAATAGGAGCTCTGCGCGGTCTGCCCTTCGGGGCACATAACCAAGGACTAGTAACTTTCCTCGTCTACCCGCCGACGACCTCGTCCTGGTCGTCAAGATCCAGTGGATTGGTGACTAACACGTCGATGACGCTGGCCACCGGGGCGGCTACGGCTGAAGCCAGCGAGCGAATCACGGGACGACGGGCAGGGCTAACGTCGAGAGCCAGGCCGCCAACGGGGCTTTCCCCAGTACTTGTATGCGCCGATGCCGATGAGAACAGGCCAGATAAGGAAGATCATCCACCACGGCCCACTCCAATGCCAGCACGTGGAGGAGTGCGGGTGGCAGATGTGACCATGCGTGAAGGCAAGATGGGTGAGGCTCATGACACCTCGCTTGCTCACCTGCCGCGCCCGACCGAGCGTCGCGGACCAGCAGGATGCTCTAACGTCCAGACGCGGAGCGCGAGCGCATGGTTGACAATTTCGGGCCATACAGAACTGGTCCGCCATTAGCATCCCCGCATGGACCCTGCGATCGCTGGCACGTTGATCGGCGGCGGCTTCGCCCTGATTGGGGTTGGTGCCTCGATCTGGGCGACTAGTCGCACGCTGAAGGCCAATCGAGAGATGGCCCAAGACGAGCGGTTGTGGGAGAAACGCTCAGCGCTATACGAGGAAATACTGGCGATCATTGGCCCCGGCCTTGACCTCTCGGCGACGCCCCGCGACCTCCAGGAACGCCTGGGGGGACTGCTAGGTCGCGTCTTCGCTTACGCGTCGAGCGCCATTTGGCGCCAGTATCTGGAGACTATGCAGACTTTCTCAAATGACGAGTTGTTTCTTCAACAGGAGAAACTCGTCCTCCTGATTAGGGACGCCCAGCAGGGGAAACGACGCGGATCGGTATGGCGCCTTCTGCACCGTCACCGCGATCTCGGTGATGCGTAGGGTTGAGGTAGACCATGTCGACGCCGTACCGCCCAAGATTCACGGCGAGCAAATTCGAATTTCGGGGCGCTCAAAAGGTGCGCGACGCGGTCGTCGTGGTCTACGCGAGCATCGCCCAATTCGCGATTGGCGTGGCCCTGATCGCGCTTGGCGCGACGCTGCACGTACGAGACGTCGAGCTAGCGGCGCTGGCGGCAGTGCTGGCTGGTGTCGTTGTCCTGCTAGCCGCGATCGGCATGGCAGTAGCGGCGTTCGTACGGATGTCCGACCCGATCACCTACGAGGTCAAACGGACGGGGCTGCTGGGGCCGCCTCGTTCGGCGGATGGTGCCAGGACTTGTGGCATCCCTGCCCGCAGCAGCGGACGCTGATCATCGGGGCTTGCTGTCCAGGCAGCAGCGCACAAAATCTTGAATCACGGGGTTGGTGTCGGCGTCGGGCGGCCAGGCAATGGCGACCTCGCTGGCGCTGATGCCGGTGACAGGCCGGTACGTGATGCCCGGCCGCGCGTAGTAGCGGGCACCGGACTCCGGAGCAAGGGCGACGCCGTAGCCGTTGGCGATCGCGGTCATCCAGTCATCGGGCTGGCCGGTCTGTGTGACTGCGCCAATGCGGACTGGGTGACCTTCCCGCTCGTCGGTGGCCAGCCACCAGTCGCGCCAGGCGCCGGTTTCGGCGGGGGCGGCGACGAACGGCTCATCCCACAACTCGGAGAAGGCGATGTGGTCGCGCTCGGCCAGGGGGTGGGAGGCTGGGAGCGCCACCCAGCGCGGCTCGGCGAAAAGCACCTTGACTCGCAGGTTGTCCTGGCCGGGGAAGGGCAGCCGCAACAAGGCCACATCAACGTCGCTGTCGGCCAGTCCAGCAGTTGGGTCCAGCCAGGAGGCGGCCCGCATGTCTACCCGCCAGTCGGGTCGGCGGCGGGCGAAAGCCCCGATGATCTGCTGGGTGGCCTCATTCGCGGCACCGGCCAGGAATCCGACCCGCAGTATCCGGGCGGCCCGGCTGGCCGCGCTCTTAGCCTCACGCATTGCTTGGTCGAACCCTGCGAGCACGCCGGGCAGCCGGTCGGCCAGCTCCTGGCCTGCCGCAGTGAGGGACATCCCGGCTCGCGACCTTACGAACAGCGGCACCCCGAGCTGACTTTCCAGCTGCTTGATCTGCTTCGTCAGCGCCGGCTGCGAAACGAACAGTCGTTCCGCGGCACGGGTGAGGTTTCCTTCGACGGCGACGGCGGTGAAGTAGCGCAGCAGGCGGGTGTGCGTATCCATTCCATCAGGTTATGGATAGAGGTATTGGACGGCTGGCTCAGCACCCGGCAAGGCTTGAACGTGGGCATGCAATCCGAGAACTAGGTCCTGGGATCAGCGAGAACGGGACATTCCCGCCAGGGCCGGACAAGGAGTGAGAAGTGTTCGCCGCCTATTTGGTCGTCACCGTCGCGACGATCGTGGCCAACGCATGGGCCGCTGCCGCCGACCTCGCGCAGCCTAAGTGGCTGCTCGCCAACATGGATGAGGTAGCTGTGCCGCGGTCCTGGCTGGCGCCGCTCGCAATCGTCAAAGGCGCAGGGGCCGCGGGGCTCCTGCTCGGGCTGCTAGGCGTGCGAGCACTCGGTGTTGCCGCAGCGATCGGGCTCGTAGTGTTCTTCGCCGGCGCCCTCGCTTCCCACGTGCGCGCCCACGCCTTCCACAACATCGCGGTCCCCGGCACATATTTGGTGCTGGCCATCTCATCCATGGCCCTCGCGGCCTCCGTCGATTGACCGGCAGAAAAGGACCGGGCTCGCGCCACCTTAATCAGGCACGCCAAGGTCGGCGCGTGCCGCTGCGATGAGTTCCCGCTCGGCCTTGCCGAGCAGAGATGTCAAGTCCGACAGTCGCGAGGCCATCACGTCCCGGCCCTCGGTACTCGGCATCTTGACCGCGGGCTTCCATGCTTGGGTAAATTCACGCAGCGCCGCAGCAATGGTGCTTGCTATCTCGCTTGCGCGAGCGCTCCCATCGAGCATTGCTGCTACGGCAACCGTCCGCAGCGGGTCAAATCGTTCGGCCAATCCGTCAGCCAGACCACGGAGCGCAGCGTCTCTCGAATGAGGACGGCTGACGGCCTCGGACAACTCGGCGCAGTGCAAGAGCGCATCGTTGACGTTTCTCAGCAGTTCCTCGTACAGCGGCCGGCGTTCGGCCGCTCGCTGAGCCGCTCGTTTGGCCGCCGCCTCATGTTTGCGTCGGCGGCCAGATGTGACCAATGTGAGGATGGCCGTGGCCTGGCTCGCAACTGCTCCGCCTATGGCGAGCAGTGCGCCAGTGATCAGCTGGTTCAAGGCGACTTCTCTCGCACCATTTCAGTCAGACTTGCTATGTCGCGACCTACAAATGCCCACGAATCGCTAAAACATTGCCGAACGTCAGATCGGATGCCTTGCGCACCGTTGAGCCTCCCGGTCGGGAACCCGGTCCGGAGCTGAGCTGGAGGTGCAGGGATGCGCACTATGCCGAAACCCTGAACTCCGTGATCGACGACCGTGAGGAGGTCATTGTGACTCGTGCCGGGCGCGACCCCGTCGTGATCGTGGCGCTGGACGACTACGAGTCGCTTCGTGAGACCGCCTACCTTCTGCGCAGCCCGGCTAACGCTCGCAGGCTGCTGGGCGCGATCGACCGGCTAGAGAACGGCGCCGGTGAGGAGCACGAGCTGGACGAGCGGTGAAGCTCGTCTGGGACGAGTCGGCGTGGGACGACTACGTCTGGTGGCAGGTCCAGGACCGCAAGGTTCTCAAACGGATCAATACCCTGCTCAATGACATCGCTCGTAACGGCAACGAGGGCATCGGCAAGCCCGAGCCTCTCAAGCACGGCTTCCGCGGCTACTGGTTACGGCGTATCACCGACGAGCACCGGCTGATCTACAAGATCGTCGAGGGCGAGATCCGGATCGCCCAGTGCCGCTATCAATACGGCGATTAGTACGGCTGGCGTAGGTCAGCCGGTCGTCGGGTGGGTCGGCGTACTTCCGTTAGGGAGCAGCAGGTCGAACCCATCCGGAGTGTTGAGCCTGCCGGTCCGGGTTCCGGGTCTGCCGATGACTCCGTACTGCCAGACGAGTGCTTTGGTCGAGGGATCGATGGCGACCATGCGGTCGTTGTAGTCGTCGTTAACCATGAACACGCCGCTGGGCAGCATCTCGGCCAGCGAGGGGTGATCAAGCTTTCCCGGTCCGGACGACGGGTGGTAGCGATACAAGATCTGACCCTTGTGGTTGAACTCGATGATCTGGCCGGGCGAGGCATAATCGGCGATGAGATAACGGTCAGGACCTAGTTGCTGCGGGTCCGATGGGTAACTGATTGGCAGCTGCGTCGTCCAGACCAATCTGCCCTGCAAGGTGTACTCGCTCACCCACGACCCGTTGATCTCAGAGATCAGCAGGTTGCCGTTGGCCAGCGGCGTATCTCCGTTAGGTGATCCCATCGAAGCCGGCGGGTGGTGAATGCACACGCCGTTGGTGCCAATCTGATCGGCCACCGTGCCGTTCCGGTTAAGCACGAGCACCCGGCAGTTGACCGCGTCAGCCACGGTGATCTGGCCGTTCCTGAGCAGGTAAGCGTCATCCGGCTCGTGCAAGTACCCCCTTGCGGTCCCTGGCTGACGCGGATGGCCGTAAGACCAGAGGATCTTGCCCGAGGGGTAGCCGATCTTGACGATCGTGTCGTTCTGCTCCTGGTTCGACAAGATGGCCGTGCCATGATCGGTGAAGAACGCGTCGTCGGGGAAGTAGAAATGCAGCGGATCCTTCCGGGTCTTCGCTGAGGGGTACTTCCACACGACACGCATGCGGTCGTTCATGAAGAGCAGCCGATTATTGCCGCGGTCGGCGATGAGCAGTTTGGACCCGAAAAATGGAGAGCCCGCGCCTGGTGCGCCTGCGGTACCGAAAGCCTGGTTAGGGCGGAACATCTGGACCGAACTCTGCAGCGCCCCTCCTGACTCACCCCCGAGGATCCAGGCGGTCGATCCGATCACGGCGACACCAGCATGCGATACAGGCACCTGAAGATTGCCTGCGCGCAGCACGCGATTCGTTGCCGGATCGAAGGCCCAGATCGCTCCGACTGTCGAAGAAGATGACGAAGTCCGGCCCGGCTTCAGCTGCGTCGTCCCGAGGCCCGCCCTCGTCGGTCGCGCCTTCGTGGTGTCGCCGCCAGCCACGAAGAGCTCGTTGTTCAGCGTGACGGCCAGGGCTCCGGCGATGGGCTCTGGGAGGTGCCCGATGACTCTGACGGTGTGCCGGACTGGGTCAATCGCCTGGATGGTATCCACCGCCGCGCCGGCATGGGGACCAACGACCGCCTGCCCGCCGAAGACATAGATCCGCCCGCCGAGCGCGGCGACTGCCGGATAGCGCACGGGCGCGCGGAGCGTGGCGACCGTGCTGAATCGCCTGCCGTCTTTAGTCGCAAGCACGGCCGCATCAGGCCGCGCGCCGTCATAGCCGCCTACGACGTACGCGGTGTTGCCAATGGTCACCGCGTCGGCATCCGAGCGGCGCATCGGCATCGAGCCTGTTGCGACCCCGCGGGAACGGCCGGACGGACGGTGCAGGCTGAATGCCTGGACTGTGGCGACACTGGCTTGTGAACCACCGCCGAAGACCAGGGCGCGCCCGCCGACCGCAGCTACCCCGGCGTCGTGGACTGGGGCCGCGAGGGAGCCCATGTATTGAGTTGCGCCCGTAGCAGTGCGGATGGCGTTCACGCTGCTCGTCGACGCGCCACTGGCCAAGAGCCCGCCGAGAATGACCAGCCGCTTCCGTGAACCTGCTGTGACAACCTCCCGGCTGATCGGAGCGGCCAGGTGCCATGGCAGCAGGCCAGCTTCGGCCGCTGCTAGCACGTGCCGGGTGACCGTAGTTCGTCTGTGCGGATGGGCCGGTGCCCGATTGGTGGTGACCTTGGCGGAACGGCTCATGAACAGGCCCGCGAGGATTACGCCGAAGACGACGAAGACGGCAAGCGTAGTGATCACTACGGCGTAGCCGCGTTTGCCGCGCCGTCTGGCCCGTGCCGCGGGCCGCTGCGGAGGGTACCGGCGGTTAGTCATTCGCTGCGGACTCGTCGGTCACGGCTGCATCACCTCAAGATCTTGGAAGGCAAACTCAGCCAGCCGACGCGGAGACGGGCCGAGGCGGCCTGGACAGGCGGCTGGTTCGACAACCCGCAGTTGGATGCTAGTTTCCGCGGTGCCTCCATTATCGGCCGGTTTAGCACCTCTTAACTCTTGGGCCGGCCGTCGTCCGGGCGCTGAGGCTAGCGGCTGCTGGATCGACCGCCTGGCGCGAAGAAGTCGGTGAGCAGGTCGTTGACGGTCTCCGCCTCATCGTGGTGCACCCAGTGGGACGCCTCGTGCAGGCGCTCGACGCGGTCCAGGTTCGGCACGTCGTCGTGGTCGGGCTCTGCCAGATCTTGGCCGAGGTAGCGATCGCGCTGCCCCCAGATGACCAGAGTGGGCGCATGGACCGGGCGAAGCTGCGCCTCCGGATCCTTCTGTCGCACCGACGACCGGTAGTAGTTGATCATTGCTGTGGCTGCACCGGGCTGGGACCACGAGTCGACGTAGCGGTCCATCTCGGCCGCCGTATAAGCAGGGTGAGCGTCGCGCAGGAAATGCCGGAAGAAGCGCCAGTGGTCGGCGTGCACGATGCTTTCGGGCAGCTCAGGAAGGTCAAAGAAGAAGAAGTACCAGGACTTGCGAAGCTGACCAGGGTGGTGCAGTCCCTGCAGCAGCTTCCGCGGATGCGCCGCGTTCAAGATGGCTAGCCGATCCACGACCTCAGGGTGGTTCATCGCGGTCGCCCACGCGGCGGTGCCGCCCCAGTCGTGGCCGACCAGCATCGCTGACTGGGCACCGCGTTCGTGGATGAGACCGCGGATGTCGTCGGCGAGCGGGCCGGTGTCATAGGCGTCGACGCTCTCCGGCTTCGACGACAGGTTGTAGCCGCGCATGTCGGGAGCGACGACGCGGAATCCGGCATCTGCGAGCGGCTTGATCTGCAGCCGCCAGCCGTACCAGAACTCAGGGAAGCCGTGCAGCAGAACGATCAGCGGTCCCTCGCCGGCCTCGACGTAGTGCAAACTCTGGTCGCCGACGCTGGCGTAACCCTCGCGTAGTTCGGTGCCTTCGTCCATCATCGCTGCCCCCCGGCCGAGCTGATTTCCAGGTGCCGGTCATGCCCCCAAACCGGCCGCTTCAACCCGCACGCGGGCGGTGACCGGCGCGATCGGCATTTCCGATAACGAGCTATTTGGGATGCGGCGGCGGCTACTCAAGGTGGTCGGCCAGACTGGCAGCATGCATGGTTGCCGCGCGTGACCGACACTGTCACGCCTACCGGCGCAGTACTGACGCGCTGGCGCTGGACGATCACCGCCGCGTTCGGGCTGGGCGGGATAACCGTCTCAGCGTGGGGGCCGCGGCTTCCGGCGATCAAGGCCGCTCTTGGCATCGGCACGGCCACGATCGGGTTGCTCCTGGCCGGAGTTACGGTCGGCGCCATCCTCGGCCTGCTCGCCTCCACGCCGACACTGCACTGGCTGGGTGGCCGCCGGGCGATCGTCGGTGCGCTGCTGCTCATCGCTGGCGCGATGACGGCGATGGGCCTGGCCCTGATCGTTGCCTCAGTTCCGTTCCTGGCGGCCGCGCTCGTGCTGGCGGGCTTCGGGATCGGCCTTCTCGATGTGCTGATCAACGTGGATGGCGCCGCGGTGGAACGAGCCGTCGGCCGCACGGTCATGCCCATGATGCACGCGGCCTGGTCGATCGGGGCCGCCGCCGGGTCGGGGATCGGCGCCGCATGCGCGGCGCTTGGTGTGTCGCCTTCGGGGCAGTTCATCGCCGAGGCCGCCCTCATCGG
Source organism: Streptosporangiaceae bacterium (assembly GCA_035276345.1). GTDB lineage: Bacteria > Actinomycetota > Actinomycetes > Streptosporangiales > Streptosporangiaceae > Chersky-822. The sequence goes on from DATELR010000211.1 coordinate 54,940, forward strand.
CGCGGCGGCACTGGCCGGAGCGACGGGAATCCCTGGCGGGAACCGTGCGCCCGCCGCGGAGCCAGAGCAGGGCCGTCGGGCCAAGCTCCGCCAGTGGCTGCACGGCTGGCTGGACTGGCGGCTCTTGCTGATCGGCGTCGTCATGCTGGGTGCCGAGCTCGGCGAAGGTTCGGCAAATAGCTGGCTCACGCTGGCAGTGCGATCCGATCACGGGCAGACCGCCGCGGTCGCCGCGTTGTTCTTCACCGCTTTCGCGGCGGGGGAGGCGCTGACACGGATCCTCGGCGGACCCGTCGTCGATCGCCTCGGGCGCGTCAATACCATCCGCGTCACGTCGGTAGTGGGCGTCATCGGCGTGGTGCTGTTCATAGCGGCCGGGAATCAGTGGATCGTCCTGGCCGGCGTTCTGCTCTGGTCGGTCGGCGTCTCGATGGGCTTCCCGCTCGGCATGTCCGCAGCAGCCGAGAGCGGTCCCGACCCGGCTGCACGGGTCAGCGTTGTCGCCTCCATCGGCTACTTTGCCAACCTCGCTGGACCGCCTGCCATCGGATTGCTTGCCGAATCCGCCGGGCTCCTGCACGCCCTGTGGCTCATCGTGGCCCTGTTCCTCGCCGCTTTCGCCGCGGCAAGGGCGCTTAGGTAACCCGAGCTACGAGCATGCTTCGACAATGACGGGAACGCGTGTGCGCAGTCTGCGGCGCGGTGAACTGGAGCCGCTGGCAGATCTCATCGAGCAGCTGGGGCTGACCGGGCATTTCACGGGAGATGCCGTCGTGCACGGCGACGATCCCGTTATCCGCTCGCCGCACCGGCTCGGTGCGGCGTCTTGCACCGCCCACCTGCTCATCGGGGTCGCCGGCGCGGCAATCTGGGAAGCACGCTCCGGCACGCGCACCGACATGTCCATGGACATCATCCACGCGCTGCACCACCTGCACCCGACTCACTATGTCGAGCATTCGGGCTACCCGAGCAACGTCGGAGCCGAGTTCGTGGCCGTGAACGGTGTCTTCCCGACTCGCGATGGCGGCTACGTCATGACCGAGGCCGGTCCGCCGTACCAGAAGCTGCTCACCGGGTACCTCAACTTCTTCGACTGCGGTAACAGCAAGCACTCCTTCGCGCGAGAAATCGCCAAGTGGAACGCTGAGGATCTCGAGGAGGCGCTGACGGACGCTGGCCTCCCGGCCGCACGGGCGTTCACCGCCGAGGAGTGGCTCGCGCATCCCCAGGGCAAGGCACTCGCCGAAACACCGCCGATCGAGATCGTGAAGATAGCCGAGGGCGAACCTGTTCCCTTCATGGAGAACGGGGACTCTCCGCTGGACGGCGTGCGAGTGCTGGACTTCACGCACGTGCTCGCCGGGCCCCGGAGCGCTCGCACGCTCGCCGAGTACGGAGCCGACGTGCTCCACATCAGTTCGCCGTGGTTCGCGGACACCCTCCCGCAGCACCTCGGCGTCGATACCGGCAAGTACGACGCGTACCTCGACCTGCGCGACGAAAAGGACATGGCAACCATGTGGCAACTGGCCAGCACTGCCGACGTGTTCGCCTCCAGTTACCGGCCCGCGGTGAACGAGCGGTTCGGCTTGCTGCCGGGCCGGCTCGCCGCCGCGAGCGAACGCGGGATCGTCTGCATGTCGGCTAACGCATACGGGCATTCCGGCCCCTGGAAAGACCGGCCTGGATTCGACCAGAACGGGCAGACGGCGTCCGGATTCGCGATGACCGAAGGCCAGGGCGGTCCGCCTAAGTTCTCGCCGGTCTTCTACCTCGGCGACCTGATGGCGGGGTACTTCGCGGCAGCCGGGATGATGGCGGCGCTGCACCGGCGCGCCATCGAAGGAGGCTCATACCAGGTAAAGGTGTCGCTGACCCGCAGCATCATGTGGGTTCAGAACCTCGGCTTGCTCGACGTCGCCGGTCAGGGCGAGGTGCCCGACACCGATTCATACCAGGCGCAGACGGTCTCCTTCGACACCGTCTACGGCACCGTCACCGCGCTGGCGCCGCCTCTGACGTTCAGCAACCTCACCCTGCCGATGACGGACCGCCTCGTTCCGTACGGCGCGGACCCTGCGTCTTGGCCGTCCCCTTCCCGCTGACCGCGGGTCGCCGTCGGCGACGACTATTGCCGATAGCCTGCCTGTATGCGCAGGGGCCTCGCAATGGACGATCTGGGAGACCTGGCCGAACTTGGCCTGCTGGCAGTTCTGGCGACGTACCGGCGCGACGGCACCGTGCTGTTGTCTCCCGTTTGGCACGAATGGCTTGACGGCGGCTTCAACGTGGTAACTGGCAGCCGCGATGTGAAGGCGGCGCACCTGCGCAGGGATCCGCGAACCAGCATTGTGGTGTGCGAGCATTCCCCGCCCTATCGCGGGGTTGAGCTCCGCTGTCACGCACAACTGCTCACGGTGGGCGTCGACGACGCAGTGCTGCGGATCGCGTCCCGTTACCTGGGCCGTGAAGCTGGCGCTGCTTATGCCGCGACGGCTGCGGACGACCTTCTCATCCGCCTGGAACCAGGTGAGCTGCGGGCTTGGGATTTCGCTGATCAGATCCTGTGACGGCCAGGGAACACATCGGCTAGCACGGTTGCCAGTCCGCGGATCTGGGCACCACCCTCCCGCAACGACCGGGACATACCGGCCACGATCTCGCCGCGCTGGACATCGGCTGCTCGCAATTCGGCAGCGGACTTACAACGCTCTGCTTCCAATAGCTGATGGCTGTCATATGGCATCAACATGGCTGCCTCCCCGTCGGCACGTATGGCCGTGCCCATTGCTGCCAGCCTGCCAATAAGGCGGCTGCTTTGGCATCGGGAGGATCTCTTAAAAGAGCGCAGGCTGGGGACTTAAATGCAGGCCGGGGGCGGTCGCGCGAGCTAAGGCACCGCGCGCCGGTTAGCCGGGCTCGACCATCCGCCAGCGCGCTTCGCACCAGGAGTAGACGCCGAAGATCACCAGCCCGAGAGCGACAACGAGCAGCGCCCACGGGCCCAGCGGGGTATCCGCAGTCTTGCGCAGCGAGCCGTCCAGGCCTTCTGCTTTCTGCGGGTCGAAACTGACTGCCGCGTTGACGAGGAACGCCCCGATGATGCAGAACACCACTCCGCGGGCAAGGTAGCCGGCGACCCCCAGCCCCTCGACGACCCTGCGGGCAGTCGCGCTCATCTGCGCCGTACGCAGGAAGGCGGCGAACCTGCGGCGGATCCCGTAGACGCCGATGGCCACGCCGGCGATGGCGAAGGCGATGCCTATCGCTGCGATGAGCACCTGGCCTCCGCTATGGGCGAGCAGCCGCGCGGTGACCGTCTTTGACTGAGTATCGCTGGAGCTGCTGCGGCTGGCGCCCAGATTGAAGTCGACGACGATGCCGCAGACGCAGCCATAGACCACTCCCAGCGCCAGCGATACGAGCCGGGCGCGCCCTGACTGGCCGCCCGGTCCTGCCTGGCCGTAGGCAGTCTCGGCGAGCCGCCACAGGGCCAGCCCGGCGAAGCCAGCTGCCAAAAGCCACAGCACGACGATCCCGCCCGGGTAACCGGAGAGGGTGCGGAGCGCGCCGGTAGTGTCGGCCTGCTTCTGATGAGAGCCAAAGGCGATCCCGATGGCCAGCGAACCGACGAGCAGGTAATTCACTCCGCGCGCCACCAGGCCGCCGCGGGCCAGCCCGCGCATCCACCTGCTGTCGGCGGCTTCGCGGCCCACGAAGCCGGCCTTGCGTCCGGCCCTCCTGGCCGCGTCGGCAGACACCGACCGTGCCACTGCACCTCCAACGCGGCCCAGCCCGCGAACACAGCGACGGCCGCGAGACTGCAGATCAAGGACTGCACTCTCCCCGAGGGCTCACTGCCCAAACAACTCCGTGTGCCGCTACGCCGACCGATGGTTGGGCTCGGCCGCTACGGGTAGCCGGCCGCGATGAAGACAGTCACGCAGGTAAGGCAGCGGCTTTCTGCGGTCGCCCATGCCCAGGCCAGGCAGTACGCGGGCGGCGACGAGCGACCGCTCAGAGGTTATGCGCTGACGATGAGCGTGTACGCAGGCACCGTGGCGGCAATCACCGCGGCGGTCCGGCTGACTGGCAAACCTGTTCCTGATCGGCCCTCCGCCGCGGACCTGGCGCTGTGCGCAGCATCAACGCACAAGCTCAGCAGGCTGATCGCTAAGGATCCGGTCACGAGCCCGCTGCGCGCACCGTTCACCGCTTATAAGGGCACTCAAGGGCCGTCAGAGCTCGCCGAGGAAGTCCGCGGCCAAGGAGGCAGGAAGACCGTAGGCGAACTGCTCACCTGTCCGTTCTGCACCAGCATGTGGGTGGCGACCGGCCTCACTGCAGGAATGCTGCTGGTGCCACGCACCACCAGGCTTGCCATGGGCACGCTCACCGCGCTGACGGGCGCCGACATCCTCCAGTTCGTGCACGCCGGGCTCGAGAAGCTGACAAGCTGACCCGCATCACGGCCCATCAGGACGTAGATCGTCCGGAAGCGCTTGTACGGTTGTGCCCATGCCGTACGTAGTCCGTCCACTTGACGAGTCCACCTGGGATGTCTTCGCAGAGCTCGTCGAGCGCAATAACGGCATCTTCGGCGGATGCTGGTGCATCGGCTTTCACCTCCAGCCAGGCGAACGAGGGACGATCGACTATCGCGCGGCGAAGGAGGCCAGGGTTCGGGAGGGTCGCGCGCATGCGGCGCTGGTCCTTGATGACGACGGGATCGCGCAAGGGTGGTGCCAGTACGGCAGCCCGGATGAACTGCCGAACATCAAGCACGGCCGCGAATACCGCAAGGATGCGCCGCCGTGGCCGGACTGGCGGATCACGTGCTTCTACGTAGACACGAAGCATCGAGGCCAGGGCATCGCCCGGGCCGCGCTGGAGGGGGCGCTCGACCAGATCGCCGAGGCTGGGGGAGGCCGGGTTGAAGCCATCCCTGAGGTAGTTGCTGGCCGCCAGGCTCAGGGCCGTTTCTTGTTCAGCGCAACGGTGGAGCTTTTCGAGGAGTACGGATTCTCCCGGAGCCGCCAAGTAGGCAAGCACGCATGGATCGTGGCCAGGCACGTCGACCCGGCTTAACCGAGGAGAAGCTCATCTGGTCGGCTTAGACCGACCGTGCCTTGGGCGCATCATCGGAGTCGATCCCGAAGGAAATGATTCGCACTGGCTGGATGCGGACGATGGTGTCCTCGAACCGCTCACCGAATGCCTTGCCGCCGGTCGGAAATACGGCCGCCGTCCCGCGGATTTCGATCATCCGCGGCTGCCATGGCGGGCGCACGTCATCGATCACGATGCTCGCCCGGCCGGTCCGCTGGACATCGCGGAGCTTCTTAGTCTGGCTCATCCGCAAGCCGCCCACGTCGATCGCGTCGTGCTCGGAGTTGTAGCGAAACGACGTCGGCACCACGTGCGGCTGCCCGTCCGGCCCAACCGTCGCTATCCTGCCGAGCCGTTGTTCTGCTAGGTAGTCGATTTCGGCTGTCGTGAATGCGCTCATGCCCGGCTAACCGGCTGGCCCCGTCGGGCATTCCGCTCGCATGGGCCGGGCGAGTCAGGGTAGGGCACTGAATCGGCTGCCAGAGCCTGGCTCAGCAGGCCGGAACCGGGGATGGAGGGCTATGACGGAGGAGCCGGTCAGGCAGAACGTGGCAGATGTCTTGGGCTTGCTGCGCGCTGTCCGGAGCGGCGAGACCGAAATGCTCACCCGGGCCGTATGTGAATTGACGCTTGACGAGCTCTGGCAAGGATTCATTGTCTCGCTCGCACTGTTGTCGACGCTTGCCGATGCAATGGACGAGCAGCGGACTGCCGCTGGCCTCGAGCCCGCCGCTGATCGCTTTCTTGAGGACCTTGCCCGCAACCTCACAATTGACTAGGAGACCGATGAGCTCAGGAGCCCGCGACCGGGTGTGTCAACCCATGCGCTAGGCCAGCCTGATCCATGCGGCAGTCGAGGAACTCGGCCATGGCAGAGTTGTACGCTGGCCTTATCAGCTGGGCATTCCCCTGTAATCGTGCCCGCTCGGGCGTGCTCGCCTTCGCGGGCCGCTGCTGCAAGCGGCGGAGGTAGGACAGTGGCGGTGTCGGCAGACCTGGCCTCGGACAGCAGGCTCCGGGATCTCCAGTCGTTGATGGATTCGAGCCTGTCGCGGCTTGGCGAGCAGGAGCTGCTGGATGAACTAGTCGCCAGGGTCAGGCAGGTCTTCGGTGCGGACACGGCCGCTGTGCTGCTGCTGGACACGTCCGCAAGTCAGCTCGTCGCGACGGCCGCTGCAGGTCTGGAAGAAGAGGTACGGCAGGGCGTACGGATACCGGTTGGCACAGGCTTCGCCGGCCGGATCGCGGCTGACCGCCGGGCAGTGGTGCTCAACCGGGTAGACGAGACCACGGTTTTCAACCCGATCTTGCTGGATAAGGGAATCCGCGCACTGCTCGGCGTCCCGCTGATCGCGGGCGGGCGGCTGGTGGGCGTGCTGCATGTCGGCTCGCTGACTCCGCGGGTATTCACCCGTCAAGAGGCTGAGTTGCTGCAGGTGGCTGGCGACCGGGCGGCCGCGGCGGTCCAGTCGCTGGCCTCATGGGAGGACCAGCGTGCGGCCGCCGCGCTGCAGCGGGGCCTGCTGCCTGCTGCTCTGCCCGCATTTCCTGGCCTGGAGATGGCAGGCAGGTACATCACAGGAACCGGCAATTTCGGCGGCGACTGGTACGACGTGTTCCAGCTGCCCTCGGGCGAGCTTGGCCTGGTGATCGGCGATGTTGCGGGCTCCGGGCTCGCTGCCGCGGTCGTGATGGAGCGGATGCGCAGCGCGCTGCGCGCATACTCGCTGCAAACCGATGACCCGGCAGAAGTGCTGTGCCGGCTGGACAGGAAGATGCACCATTTCGAGCCTGACGCGATGGCCACGGTGCTCTACGGAATCCTCAGCCAGGACGCTTCTTCCATGCGGGTGTCCTCAGCCGGGCACCTCCCTCCGGTCTACGCCAAGCCCGGCGAGCCGGCCGGATTCGCGCCAATGACCCAGGATCTCCTGATCGGCGTTGATACCCAGACGCATCGCCATGTCCAGACTGTGCGCATTGATCCGGGCAGCGTGTTCTGCTGCTATACGGACGGGCTGATCGAGCGGCCCGGCGAGCCGCTCGATGCGGGTTTCGAGCGCCTCCGCCGGTCGGTTTCGGCATCACCGGCGGAGGCTGTGACCGCTACGGTCATGCGGGACTTGGTGGGCACAGACACGCCGCGCGACGACATTGCGCTCCTCGTGCTGAGGCGAACCGAACCTAGCTGAACCCGGGCTGCTCCCGGCTTTCTCGCAGCGGGCTGAACGCCGCACGGATCTCGGTCGCGAAAAGCTCAGGCTCTTCCCAGGCGGCGAAGTGCCCGCCTTTAGGCGCCTCATTGAAGTAGGTCAGGCTGGGACCGACACCGCGACGCTGGGTGACTCAGCGCCGGTCTATTGCTGAGCTGTGCGCCTTGCGGGGCCGGCCGCTGCCGTGTGGCGCGTGCGGGGGACGATCCGGCGGAAAACTGGCTCGAGGCGAGTCAGGCGCCGGCGGGCAGCGTGCCGGTCAGGGCGAAAGACGGGCTCGGCCTCGGTGGTGCACTCGGCCACCGCTACGCCTCGAGGCTCATCCAGGTAATCGATGTCCACGACCGCGTCCAGGGTCACGAGAGACGGATTCGGCCACCCACGTGGCGGCTCCCTGGACCAGATTTCGATGCCCGCCTTCGTGGCGACGATGCTCAGCACCACATTGCCGCTCGCCGGCCCGCTCGACCTGGAGGCACGACGACGTGCCGCCGAGTCAGGGGCGGTGTCGTACGGACGGCGCTTGCCGCCGATGACGGCCCGGTAGATACGGCCATCCCACTGGTAGGTAAGAGATCGCACCGGTCTTGAATCTTGCGGGCGCGGGAATGCGCGCGCGATGTGCTCGACGTCCATGCTGCTTCTGATCATGGTCCGCATCCGGGGCGTATCGGCAGTTAGTAAGTTAACACCGACTGGCCGACCTTGACACCCCCCGGGGCCTCGGCAGCTGGTCCGAACTCTGGCCGGTGTGGCGGCCCGCAGATCCGGGAACGCAGCAGAAGACATTGCCCGGGGAGGCGGATTGATGAGCAAATTCGAGGCGGGGGACCGGGTGCGCAGTGACAACAACCCGGAGGGCGGCATCGGCACGGTGCTGGCGTGGAATGACCCGCGCTGCCTGTTCTCGCCAGAGGACTGGTCGGGTCACGCCGCTGTCGCCTGGGAGGATGAGTCCGTCACGATCGTGGCCGACGGAGTATTGAACACGGCGGAGACGGTCGACTGGGACGAAGAGGCCGAGGGGCCAGAGGAGTAACGCGGTCGCGCTGCCTCCTTGATGGGGCGCTACATATTCGGTACGCCGAGATACGGGAAGCTGCTCTGCATGTCGCCGTGCGGCTTGAGACCCGTCGGCGGGACCTTGCCGTGGCTAAGCCAGGCGAAGCGCATGCTGTACACGTCGTCGGTCAGGAAGCGGCCGTTCGGGTACGCGGCGGGCTGACTGCGGTCATAGCGGAGAATATCGGGCAGATCCATGAGTGCAGCTTCGGTCGCTTCCTCTGGCGGGTAGCCACCGTTCTCGAGGAGCTTGGACCAAGGCGAGAGGTAGTTCGCAACGTCGTCGGCTGGCTGCCTGGAGTTGTAAAGGTTCTTTTCGCCGTCGGGATTGATGAACGGGTTAATCGTCGGGTTGCCGCCTCTGTCCATCTGCGTGAGCATGCCGTCGTGGTACTGGCTGATGGACGCCCAGATGCCGACCATCGGACCAGCGCCAAGCATGTCGTCCGGTACTTCAAGCGCGATCGAGAAGACGTCGTTTCCGGCGAAGTCGTCGTGCCCGGTCCACTGAAATCCGTGCAGGGCTCCTTCGATGTCAGCGAAGAACGGGTCACTGCGCGCTCCGGCGAAAATGCGGATCCCTTCCGCTTCTACGGGTTGCGCCATCGCGCCGAAGCTGACCGGGATGGACGACGCGAGCACAGTGCCGGCCGGTCCGGGCTCGCGGGCATCGGCCTCGGTGGCGTAGTAGGCCGTACCGGTTTGAATGCCGTCCGCCGGTTCGGAGAAGGTGAAGGTGAACGCGGTGTCGGCCTGAGCGTCGCCGTCGTCGTCGATGTTGATCCGGTAAACCGCTCCCGGGTGAAAATCCCGGCTGGTGATCACATTCGGGGGCAGTCCGTCGGGAGGCCTGATCGTCGGGTTCGAGTCGACGATCAGCACCGTCTTGCCTGGGTCTTCGTCAGACTTGAATGCGAAAACGTCGGTGAGATCCAGCCGGGTGTCGTCGCCCGGATACCTGAGGTTGTCTGAGCTGAAGTGATTCGACATGGTGACTCCTATGCTGCTGTGCGTGGGCCAAGTTTCAGCTGCTGAGGAGGTCCAGCCGCGCGGATGCCGCTCGTTGGTATCCACGATTCCACGCGCCAGCGGAGACGACGCGGCCAGGGCGAGCCGAGCGCGAGGTGCACCCAGATGCTTGGCTGTGACCGGACGTGGGTCACAAGTGCCCGTATGAACGGATCTAATTGCCCAGCTGGCGTAGCCCAGACTGCAGGGCCGACCGGCCCCGCGGTGTCGGCCTGATCCGGTGAGCTCAGCCGAGAGTGGACATCAGCTCCTGACAGGCTTGCTCACACCGCCGGCAGGCCTGGGCGCAGACGCGGCAGTGCTCATGCATCTGTGCGTGCCGCTCGCACTCATCAGCGCAGGACCGGCATGCGGTCGCGCACGCCTGGAGCACAGCGCGGGTGAGGTTGGCGTCGTAGCCCGTGTGCCGTGACAGCACCCGTCCAGTGGTGTCACATATGTCCGCGCAGTCCAGGTCGGTGCGGATGCACTTGACCAGGTGGGCGACATCCGCCTCGCTCAAGCATGCGTCAGCGCATGCTGTGCAAGTCTGCGAGCAATCGAAGCACTCGGCGATACACCTGGCTAGCGCCGCCTGGTTGACGTCGCCGAGATCGGCCGGGTAGGTGCGCAACATCTCCTCGGCGTGGGTCATCGCTACCTCCGATCATCGATGCTGGTTTGTCGGGCGATACCCACTCGAGGGCATCGGCCAACACCGCACGCTCGCCGGGCTGCGGATAATGACTGAGCAGGCCACGAAAGGAGCCAGGGCTGTCGGGAGAGGACAGGCGGCCACCGCCGCTGCAGAACCGGGTCATGCCGACCGGAGAGATCGTCTCGCATCCCGGACGAGGGATGCTGATGGGAAACCGCGGCTGCATCCACAAGCCTGACCGGACGCTCGGGGTGGCCCGCTGGCGCAGCAAGTTGTGGATCTCCTGCGTGCTCGACTTTCGTGGCTGGAAGCGGGACGTGATGCCGCCCGGGCGGTGGACGGCGTTGTTCTTCCTGGACGAGGCGACGGCACTGGCTGCCGGCCACCGGCCGTGCGGTTACTGCCGCGCCGCCGACCATCAGTGGTTTGGCGAGAGCTGGCGGGCAGCTAAGAGACTGACAGCACGTCCCACGGCCGCCCAGATGGATTCCGCACTGCACGCCGAACGCGTAGACGGGCGAACCAGGCGTCAGTCGACGCGCCAGGTTGTGCTGGGCGAATTGCCGGACGGAGCCATGGTCAGCTACGAGGGCTTCCCGGCACTGCGCGCCGGGAACGCGCTGCTGCCCTGGTCATTCGCCGGCTATGGGCCGCCAATCCTGCAGTCGCCTGGCTTGCTAGTCGAACTGCTGACGCCGCCGACGATTGTAGGTGCGCTGCACGCCGGGTATCGGCCGCTCGTGCACCCGAGCGCCGGACCGACCTCGATGCGGGAGTTTCCGTAAGCTGTGGATACGCCGTCACTCCCAGAGCGGTCTCACTTCGATCGCTCCGCCGTCGGCCGCTGGATGCCTTGCCGCGATCTCAAGGGCGTCCGCCATATCCCGGCACTCGATAATGTCGAAGCCGCCCATCTGTTCCTTCGTTTCGGCAAACGGGCCATCCGATACCAGCACCTCGCCATTGCGAACGCGGACGGTGCTGGCATCGGTGCTCGGCCGGAGCCTGGCGCCGCCGCGCCGGATTCCCCTGCTGTCAATTTCTGCTGCCCATAGCTGAATCTCCGGCAGTGCGGACACTTCGGCCGGGGTCAGGACCCTCGACTCGTCGTCGCAGATCATCAGCATGTACTTCATGATTCCCCTTCGGGTCCGGCGTTCCGGCCTTCATCGCTGAACGCAAGGAGTTCGACCAGGCGCTGCAGCTCGGCGTTGCCCGCTCTAAGGTGCTTGGTTAGCTGAGCCCGGGCCCACGAGCGGCTGCCCCGCAGGGCCTCAAGCAGCTCGCGGTGGTCATCTGCCGTGCGGCCGAGCTGGCGGCTGGACTGCTCGGCGAGTGCGAGCGCCAGCCGCTGCTCCTGCTGGAGCTGGGCGTGGAACCGTGATAGCCGCGGGCTGCCGGCGGCCGAGACCAGGGTTGCGTGGAAAAGCCGGTCCGCTTCCAGCACGCGCGTCGTGTCCCCGGTTGCGTGCGCGTCTTCGATTCGCTCAACCAGATCAGCCAGCCTTTTGTAAATAGCAGAGTCACGGTTCGCTGTCAGGGCATTCACTCCTGCCAGCTCCGCGGCCGAGCGGGCGGCGTAGATATCACGGACGTCGTCGGCAGTGACCTCAGTGACCACGATGCCACGGTTCATCTGGTACCGGACCAGGCTCTCGCCTTCGAGAATTCGGGCGGCCTCGCGGATGGTGTTGCGCGACACGGCGAGCTCGGCGGCGAGCGCAGCTTCGCGAAGTGGCGTGCCGGGAGCTATCTGGCCAGAGAGGATCGCGTCGCGGATCGCGCCGGCGGCCTGCCCGCTGGTCGATTGTCGCTGGATCGTGGTGCCGATGCCGGCCAGAAGCCTGGTCATGGTCGTCGTTCCCCCAGTGGAATGTCCTGCCCAGCGCGGTGCTGTTCGGCGAGCCGGGCTACCAGCGCCGCGATGGCGGCGTCCTGGATGCCCAGCCCGGTCAGGTCGGCCACCGTCAGCTCATCGTCGGTGGTTCGCCCGGGCAGTCGGGCCGACGCTATCGCGCCCAGCTCGCCATACACGGCTGCCACATCGAACACGCCGGCTGATACTGCGTGATGCAACTCGCCCGATGCCAGAGCGGTCTGGACGCTGTCAGGGACGTACTTGCTCGCCGACGCGAGAATCCGCGGATCAAGCTCCTGCTTATGCGGCATGTCGGACCCGACTGCTGTGACATGCGTTCCGGGCGCGACCCACTCGGCTTCGACGACGGGTTCGCTGGAGCTGGTCGTTGTGACGACTACGTCGGACCCGGCGACTGCCTCGCGCGCCGTCGCGGAGACGGACACCGTTAGCCCGGCCGAGATCATGTCGTTCGCGTATTGCTCCGCAGCCTCCTTCCGCCGGCCCCAGACTCTGACCTGCCGGATGGGCCTCACCGCGCGCAATGCCTGAAGCTGGTACCTGGCCTGACCTCCGGTGCCAATAACCGCTGCGATGCTTGCTTCTCGCCGGGCCAGCAGGTCAGCGGCCAGCGCGCCCGCCGCCGCGGTTCGCAGCTCGGTCAGCAGTCCGCCGTCGGCGACGAGCACGCGGAGTTCGCCGGTCCCGGCGTCGTGGATCATGGTCATTCCGCTGCTGACGGGCAAACCACGAGAGGGATTGCGATAGAAACCTGTGGCGGTCTTCACCGCGAACACCGGCGCCCCAGTGATGTACGCGCCCTTCACGTGCAGCTCGCCATCGGCTTCTGGCAGCCGCAATTCCAGCGGCGGCGGCATCACTGCACGTCCCTGATCGGCGGCGACGAACGCATCGCGGACGGCCGAAATGGCGTCGGTCATGCTGATCAGTTGCTGAACGTCCTGGCGGCCGAGAACACGCACCACCGGAATCACCTTCCCCGCCTTGATGGATCGCCGACCTGGCTCCAAGATTGTCATATTGCTCAACAATTCTTCAATGAGCCGTCGGGAGGCCCCAGAATGTCAGTGCCAGCGTTGCGCCGCGAGGACTTCCCTGCGTTCGAGAAGTTCACCTACCTGAACACCGCCTCGGCAGGCCTGGTGCCCGCGGCCGCCGTCCGTGCGGCGCATGAGTTCGAGGCAGAACTGGCTCAGGCCGGCACGACGGGAATGGATGAGGACACCGAGGTCGGGATCCTGGACGATGCGCGTCAGGCCGCAGCTGGTCTGCTCGGAGCAGATCCCGCCACTATCTCGATCGGCAGCAGTTTCACCGAGGCTGTGTGCCAGGTCGCATGGTGGCTCCGGCCCGGCAAGGGCCAGAACGTCGTATCAAGCGATGCGGATTTTCCAAGTGTCACTTACCCCTGGCACCGGATTGCCGAGGACACCGGTTGCCAGGTTCGCTTGGTCAGCGTCCTGGACGATCCCGATGCCTTCGACGTCGGCAAGATCGCCGACCAGGTCGACTCCGCGACAGCTGCCATCTGCATCAGCCACGTCCAGTACCTGACGGGCCATCTGCTCGACCTCCACGACCTCGCGACGTTGGCGCACGACAATGGCGCGCTGCTGATCATTGACGCAACTCAATCTGCCGGGCAGGTACCCATCAACGTTGCCGATACCGGCGTGGACGTGCTGATCACCGGATCCTACAAATGGCTGTGCGGCACGTTCGGCGCCGCTGCGTGCTACTTGTGCCCGGCATTGCTTGATCGATTCAGGCCACCATTCGTGGGCTGGCGCAGCACGGAGCACCCTTACTCCCTTGATGCGCGCTGGAAGCCACTGGCGTCGACCGCGCGCCGGATGGAGTACTCGACGGGTTCGTACGCAGCGGCGATAGCCTTCGGCCACGCCATCGGCTACGTCAGCACGATGTCGCTCGAAGCAGTAGCAATGCACAACGCCGAACTAGCCAACCAGATGGCCGAAGGCCTGGCAGAGCGCGGAGCGAAGCTGCTCACGCCGCGCGACCCGCGCCGCCGCGCGGGAACAGTCACCGCACGGTTCCCTGGCCACGATGGTGAAGCGGTGGCCGGCGAGCTAACCCGTCGCGGCGTCATCGTGTCGCCGCGAGTAGGTTCCACCCGGTTCTCCATGCACTTCTACAACAACAGCGATGACGTCGACCGGGCGCTGGCGGTGCTTGACGAGGTACTCCGGTGACGGCCTCCGGCAGGATCGATTGGGCCACCCATCTCGAGAGGGCGCGCGAGGTCGTTGCCGCGGCACTTCCTGTCACGCCGCTCGTGGAGAGCCAGGGGATTGGCGGGCGAGTGCTGTTCAAGCTGGAAAGCTTCCAGCCGACCGGCTCCTTCAAGGTGCGTGGTGCGCTCGCGGCCCTCACCGCGGCGGGCGATGACAGCGGCGTCGTCACTGCTTCAAGCGGCAACCACGCGCTGGGCGTGGCCTGGGCGGCACAGCGACTCGGGAAGCGCGCGACTGTGGTCGTGCCCGTCACCACATCCGCAGCGAAGCTCGCGAGCCTGCGGCGATTCGACGTCACCGTCGTCATCCACGGCGAAAGCTATGAGCAGGCCGAACGACATGCCCGCTCGCTGGCTACCGACGGCCTGCGCTATCTGTCCGCGACCAGCAGCCCTGATGTGATCGCCGGTCAGGCGACCATCGGTGCCGAGCTACTCGAGCAGGTCGATGGTCCTTTCACCGTCGTGTGCGGCGTCGGCGGCGGCGCGTTGGCCTCCGGTCTCGGGATGATCGGCAGCCAGAGCGGGCGAATGAACGTGGTCGGCGTGGAGGCCGCCGCATCCCTTGCCATGTCCACAGCGGTCAGCGCGGGGCAGGTGGTCCCGGTCGAGGTCGGCGAAACGCTGGCTGACGGCCTCGCGGGGAACCTGGAACCGGGCGTCATCACGGTGGATCTGATCACCGAGCACGTCACCCGGCTTGTCTCGGTGACGGAGGCGCAGATCGCCGAGGCGATCCGGTACCTCGTTCGAGAGCACGGCGTCATTGCGGAGGGATCGGGCGCCGCATCGGTAGCGGCGATCCTCGCTGGCGCCGTTCCGTCCGCCGGCCAGACCATCGCCATCATCACCGGACGCAACATCGCCTTCGAAGCGCTGACGGCAGTGCTGCAATAGCGGGTAAGAAACAGTCAGGCCGATTGCGCGTGGAGATGACGGCGCTGTCGAGACGGGCATGGCTAGCTATTCGGAGAGATAACGGAGGCGGATGACGTGGGCGACTTCTTCGGCGTGCTCGCCGCTGGCCCCTTCTTCTTTGTCAGTTCCTGGGTGCTGATGCTGTTCGTCGGCGGCTTCGCAGGCGACGTGGGCCTTAAGCCGATCGGCTACCTTACGGCGATGGTGGTGACTATCGCGTTGTGGCTGACTTTGGCGCCCGCGATCGGCGCCATTGCCAGGACCGGGCGGAAGGGCCGCTCGAAATAACCCCTCGGCCGTCCGCCGCTTGCTATCCGGAGCCTGCAGCGCGCAGCTCCACGCAGCAGGTGTCCGGCTGTGGCTCGAGCACCGCAACTGCTGATGACGTGCCGAGCCCCTCGAGGAAGCCCGCGAGGAACGCGTGGTTGATGCCGCATACGAGTTCGGTTGACCGGGCGGCTAGCGGCTGGAACGGGCAGTTACGCAGCACAAGGTGCCCAGGGACCGGCTGAGCAGGCTCGAAGCCTAGTCGCGCGACGAATGACCTGGCCAGCGACAGCGCCCGCTCTGCGCCGAGGCGTCCGGGGCGACCCTGCTCGCGTTCCACCTGTCCAAGAAGCCTGCCCCGTGCGGCTGCCGTCTCGAGCACGACCTGCCGGGCGTCGACGTCCGCGCCTTCGGCGAGTACCGAGTCGAGCAAGATCTCGGCGAGGATTGCATGCTGCCGCGGCGGGATGCTGATCTGAACGACGCGATTGGTGGGCCGGTAGGTCTTCGCGGCGCGCCCGGCGCGGCGATGCAGCCTGGCGGCGCCCGGCTGGAGCAGGCCAGCGTCTACGAGCTTGTCCAGGTGGAAAGCGGCGAGCTTTCTCGAGATTCCGACCTTCGCTGCGGCCTGATCTCTGGTGACGGGTTCCCGGGTATCGCGGATGAATGCATACATACGCCGGCGCAAGTCATCGGCCAGCGCAGCAACCGCCCCTATTGAGGCGGCATCTTGCGTTTCATCCAGACTCACGGACGACAGAGTATCGCCCGTCAGTGTCGCCGAAAACCTGACAAGACCCTGACGGCAGGCGATAACGCCGTTCGAGTTGACGCGGAGGTCCTATTAAGACAAGGATTATTAGTTAAATAGGAGGTCTGGCATGACCAACGGTCTTTACGAGGCCAAACGACCGATGACTGTGCTGGCGGGCAGGTACGGCCATCCGCTGCATCCGATGCTGGTCACGGTTCCTATCGGCGCCTGGCTTGCCAGCCTGGTGTTTGACGTGGCCTCCCGGTTGGTCGCCAATCCCGGCTTCCTGGCTCAGGGATCACAGTGGCTGATTGCCATCGGGATTATCGGGGCCGTTGGCGCAGCCGGCGCCGGCATCCTGGATTACTACGTGATTCCGCCTAAGACCCGCGTGTACCGGACGGTTGTCACGCACATGAGCCTGAACCTCCTGGTCATTACCGCATTCTGCGTTGACTTCTTCTGGCGGTACAGGGATTACCGCCATCCCGGCCCGGTTCTGCCCGCGCAGCTGGCATTGTCAGCGGCGGGTCTCGCCCTGCTGGCCGTTTCCGGGTACCTGGGCGGGAAGCTTGCCTATCGCTTCGGGGTCCGGGTGGCGGACGAGCAGACGCAGGCCCAGGGTTATGCCACCAGGGCAGGCCGCCGGAAGCAGGCGCCCTCGGTTCCGGGACGCGTTACCTACACCAGCCCGGCGGCCGCTGCTCCCGGCCGCTCCCGGCATCCGATGCCTGATTGGACTGACTACTCGCGGCCAGCCCCGTCTGCGCCTAACTTCTATCCGGATGCCTACCGGCAGCGACACCGCCTGCCGCCATTCGAGGACAGCGAGACCTGACCATCACTGACCAGAGATTGTCACGCAGCATCGGCCAGGCGATGGCTGCAGCTGCGCGTGCACCCCGGTCACGCCCGCCTCGTCGAGCAGGCTGTCAATGAGATCGAAGTTGATGCCGCATACCAGGTTGGTGTACCGCTGCGCCAGGTTATGGAATGGGCAGTTGGCCAGTTCGAGTCCGTGTCCGGCGTGTCTCGGCTCGTAGCCGCGCACGGCCAGCACCTGCTCGACCGCTCCGAGGGCGCCGCCGGTGCGAGCTCGCTCACGTGCTTTAATCCTCGCCTCGCGCCCTAGCTCGCGGCCCGCCTCGGCCGCAGCCTCGTGCAGCGCCGCCACGACCGGCACCGACTGCACCTCGGCCTTGGTGATCGCCTCGGCCATGACGCGGGCAGCGAGGTCGTAGCGCCGCTCAGGAAGGCTCACCTCCACGTCGTGGCGGCTGCGGCGATAAAGCTTGGCCGGCCTGCCGGCTCCGGGGCCGCTCCGGCCGGGGGGCCGGGCATATTCGACCTCAAGGAGACCCTCTTCCTCGAGCTTGTCCAGGTGGAACTTCGCGACGTGCCGCGGGACGCCCAGCGCAGCCGCGGCCTGCTCGCGCCCGACGGGGTCAGGCTGGCCGGCCACGTAACGATAGAGCTGGCGCCTGACGGGCTCCCCGAGTGCAGCGATGCTCGTGACCCGGCTATCGAAGTCGTGAGGGGCCAAGGCCTGCTCCTGGTGTGCTGAGATTCTAACGGATACAACTCTTGACGTTAGAAGCTTTCGCGTTCTAACGTCAACACTAATATCCGTTAGACGAGAAGGGCAAGATCATGAGCGTCAGCACAGCACCGGGTGCCATTTCCCCGAGCACGTCCAGGCGGGAGAGGCTCAGGAACGATCCGGCCTACCAGGCGTTCTGGCTCCTCCGGATTGGCTTCACGGTCGCACCGATCCTGTTCGGGGCGGACAAGTTCGCCGACCTGTTGACCAACTGGGACAAGTATCTGGCTCCGTGGGTGAACGGCATCGTCCCCGGCACCGCGCACCAGGCCATGTACGCCGTCGGCGTCATCGAGATTGTCGCTGGCCTTTGCGTGCTCATCGTCCCCCGTTTCGGCGGCTACCTGGTCGCAGCGTGGTTGCTCGGCATCATCGTCAACCTGCTCAGCATCGGTAACTACTACGACGTGGCGCTCCGTGACTTCGGCCTGCTGCTCGCGGCGCTGACCCTGGCCCGCCTGGCCAAGGCGTTCCCCGGCGAGTCCCTCGTGGGCGCTAGCCGGTCTGCCTGACGTCAGCCGGCTTTTAGCGGACTATGACCGTGAGTTTGAAGTGGCCACGCGATCCTGTGCAGGCCAGCGCCTCTCCGCAGGACAGCCGGTGAGCGCTGATGACTGCCTTTCCCGGAGCCACCGCCTTGTACAGCGCGCGCTTCGGCTGGCATCCGACGCCGGGAGGGCAGCTGTGCGAGCTGCGCAGCAGCCGCACGCTGCCTACCTGGTGCAGGATCGCCGGGGCCGAGCTGCCACGGAACTTCCAGTAGCTGCTGCCCAGGATCAGCACTACCTTGTCGCCAACGTCAATGTGAATGGTCTTGCCATTGGCGCGATCGTGCTCGGTGATCGAGCGCGGCGCATGGGAACTGCCTGTTGCATCATGGGCCGTACCGCATGCTGTCGCTTGCACGGCCGTGGCCATCGCGGCGAGCATTAGCACGGGCCGCATTGCCCGGGTGATCGACATGGGACCCCTCCGATTTCCTTGGCACCAGTTGGACGCTGAGCGTGCGCCTGGCGGTTCCCGCCCTCTTGATCGGCATCAGCGGCGCCTGGCGCCGGCACCGGCAAGTTTGGCTAGATATCTTTGACCTTTCACGCAGACATAAAGTAAGGCCGTGGGTGAGCAGCAGCGAACATCGAGCTGTGAGCGGACCGGCTGAGATCCGCGGCCGGTTCCGGGCCGGACTGCGAGTCCCGACAGCCGGCCTGGCACCGGGTTTCGCCCAGGCTAATGTCGTCGTGCTTGCCGGGGATGCGGCGGCGGAGTTCGGCGAGTTCGCGAGGCGCAACCCCGGGCCATGTCCGCTGCTGGATATGACCAGCCCGGGCAGCACGCGGACGCGCCTCGCGCCTGGCGCGGACCTGCGCACCGACCTTCCTGCCTATCGGGTGTTTGAAGACGGCGAATGCGTGGCGGAGCCGGACGAGGTCGCGAGCTTGTGGCGCGATGACCTGGTCACGTTCCTGACCGGCTGCAGCTTTACCTTCGAGCGGGCGCTTATGGCGGCGGGCGTACCGGTACGGCACGCGGAGCTTGGCACCAACGTGGCGATGTTCGTCACCGATCGTCCATGCCAGCCTGCGGGACGATTCGCTGGCCCGCTGGTCGTGTCGATGCGGCCGTTGCCTGCTGACCTCGTCGCTACCGCCACGGCCATAACGGCCCGATATCCGGCCGCTCACGGGGCGCCCGTCCACGCGGGTGACCCGGCGGTGCTCGGCATAGCCGATCTGGCCCGCCCTGACTTCGGTGACCCGGTGCCGCTGAAGCCAGGCGATGTGCCGGTCTTCTGGGCCTGTGGTGTGACTCCGCAGGTGGTACTCGCGGCAGCGCGGGTCCCGTTCGCCATCACCCACGCGCCAGGCCATATGTTCATCACCGATGTGCCGGAATCCGATCAGCAATTGCTCCGCTAGAGCGCGACGACCACTTTCCCGACCGCACGGCGATGCTTGAGCTCGTCAATCGCCGCGCGCGCCTGGTCGGCGCCGAACCGCCGCGAGACATGAGGACGGAGTAGGCCAGCCTCGTAGAGCCTGAGCACCTCGTCGCAATTCGCGCGGTCCGTAGCGGGATCGGCAGCTGCCCAGCCGCCGTACAGGACGCCCACCACCTGGCAACGCTTCAGCAGCACGAGGTTGGCGGGAATGCGCGGAATCCCGGCGGGGAATCCGATCACCAGCAGCCGCCCGTCCGGCGCTGTCGTCCGCAGCGCCGCCTCGGTGTAGTCGCCGCCGACGCCGTCGAAGATGACGTCCGCCGAGCCACCCGGGCACATTTGCTTGAACAACGCCGACATCTCACGCCGCCCCGCATCGTCGAGCGGGCCCGGCGTGTACCGGAAAGCGGTGTCGGCGCCGTGAGCACGCGCGACATCTGCCTTCTCGTCGGTCGATGCTGCCGCGACGACTGTGGCCTTCATGGCCTTGCCTAGCTGCACAGCGGCCAGGCCGACTCCGCCAGCCGCGCCGAGCACCAGCAGCCGCTCGCCCGCCCGCATCGACGCCCGCTGAACCAGGGCATGGTAGGCCGTCAGGTAGGTCGTCTGGATCGCAGCGGCCTCGTCGAGCGGCATGGCGGACGGTATCTTGTGCACTCGCTCCTGCGGGACGGCGACGAGCTCGGCCATGCCGCCCAGGCTCATCCGCGCCATCACCCGATCGCCCGGCGCGAAGCCGGCGACTCCGTCACCGGTGGCGGTTACCTCGCCGCCGACCTCGCCTCCTGGGGTAAACGGCCGCTGCGGCCGCAGCTGGTACCTGTCCTGCAGCAGCAGGACATCCGGGTAGTTCACGCCGCAGTACCCGACCCGTACCAGCACTTCGCCAGGACCGGGAACCGGGTCAGGAACTTCCGCGAGGCTGAGATCCTCGCTGCCAGGAGCGCTGGCGCTGACGACTGCTTTCATCGTGTGTCTCCGGTTAGACGATCGCGGTCCTGTGGCCCTTCCAGTACTCGTCCCTGAGCAAGCGCTTGTAGAGCTTGCCGGTCGCGGACCTGGGCAGCTCCGGTACGAAGTCGATGGTCTTCGGGCACTTGAAATGAGTCAGCCGCTGCCTGCAGTAATCGATGAGCTCGCTGGCGAGCTCAGGTCCGGCCGCAGCAGGGTCGGCGAGCTGGACGACGGCCTTGACCTCCTCACCGAGATCGTCGTTGGGAATGCCGATGACGGCCACGTCCAGCACTGCCGGGTGACCGGACAGCAGATTCTCGGTCTCCTGCGGATAGATGTTGACGCCACCAGAAATGATCATGTAGGTCTTCCGGTCGGTCAGATAGAGGTAGCCCTCTTCATCAACGTGGCCGACGTCTCCGACCGTGCTGGTCAGCCCGTCGCTGGTTCGGCTCTCCGCGGTCTTCGCCGGGTCGCCGAAGTACTCGAACGCAGTGGCGCCGCGGAACCAGATCGTCCCGTCCACGCCGACCGGGCACTCCCGGCCCTCGTCGTCCAGGATGAGCAGCTCCCCGAGAATCACCCGGCCGACTGTGCCGGGGTGAGCGAGCCACTCCGCCGAATCGCAGAACGTGAATCCGTTTGCTTCGGTGGCGCCGTAGTACTCGGTGATGATCGGGCCGAGCCAGTCAATCATTGCCTGCTTGACGTGGACGGGACATGGCGCTGCCGCGTGCACGATGCACTCGAGCGAAGAGGTGTCATAGCGCGCGCGCACGTCTGGTGGCAGCCGCAGCAGCCGGCTGAACATCACCGGAACCATCTGGCAGTTCGTGACCTTGTACCGCTCGACCATCGCGAGCCATTGTTCAGCGTCGAAATGCTCCATGACCACGGTCGTGGCACCCAGCCGGAGCGACGCCGCGACGCTCGCCTGCGGCGCCGAGTGGTAGAGGGGAGCTGGGTTGAGGTAGGTCATGCCGTCCCGGAACCCGAACATGTTGCGGACGAACAGCATGACCGGCAGCGGGTCACTCGGCGCGATCTCCGGGAGACTGCGCAGCACCCCTTTTGGCTGCCCCGTCGTACCGGAGGAGTACAGCATTGCCGCGCCGAGCGTCTCTTCAGGGACGGGCGAATCGGGATATCCACCGACCTCCGTGTCGTAGGACTCCCAGCCGGCCGGCGGATCGTCCGGGCCCGTGATCAGCTTTCGTTCGACGGCCGGGCTCTTCGCCGCGGCCGCGACCGCCACGTCCCGGCACTGGGGTGAGGTGAACAGCAGGCGGGCGCGCGAGTTCCCGATGATGTAGGCCACCTCGTCGGGCGCGAGATAGGTATTGATCAGGGTGAAGTACAGGCCGGTCCGCTCCGCGGCACCTTCGATCTCAAGCAGCCTGGGGGAGTTCTCCATCAGCACGGCGATGTGGTCACCGCGTTGCAGGCCGGCCGCGCGCAGCAGGTGCGCGGCGCGGTTGCACCGTGCCTCGAACTCGCCGTAGGTCACCGTCTCACCCGACGTGGCCATGATGATCGCTGGCTGGTCAGGATGCTGCTCGGCATGCTCGCGGGCGTACACGGATCCCTCCTTTGCGACCGCGGTCGCTGGTCGGCTGAAGCTGAGGTTACCGATGCGTATCTGCGATGGCCATAAGGGCACGATTCGCGTGCAAGCGAATAGTTCCTGACGCGGGCGCAGGCACCGTACGATTTCGCCGTGGTCAACGTGCGGATGACGGTGGGCGACCTGGCGAGCACCAGGTTCGCGTTCTCGCCGCTCGCCGAGGTGGGACTCAGCTTGTACCTGCTTGCTGGCGGCGACGTTAAGGGCCTGCATCAGGCGTGGTGTGACGACGTCAGGCCGGCGCTCGCGGGCGTTGACATGGAATTGCTCTGCTCCGTTGTGCCGCGGCGCGGCCTGCTGGCCGACTTCTTGTTCGTCGGGGCTGCCGATGCCAACACCAGGATCGAGACGCAGCTTGGCTTGCTGGCCGAGTTCCCGCTCGACGCGCTTGAAGCCGAGGTCAGAGAGGTATGGCAGGACCCCCGATCAGTCCGCGCGCCGAGGCCCGGCTGGCGACCGGATACAAGGCGCCGCGATATCTCGCCGATGTCCTCTACCAGTACTGGACGGTCGCCATAGAGCCGCACTGGGCCGGCATCCGCTCGGTGCTTGAAGACGACGTGGCGTTCCGCGCCGGAGAGCTGACCCGCGGGGGACTGGCGACGATGGTGGCCGGGATGCATCCCAGCCTCACGATGCGCGGCGAGTACATCGTCACGTCCAAGACATGCAAGAACCCGAAGGAGACCTACCTCGACGGAACCGGCATGCTGATGGTGCCCTCAGTATTCGCGTGGCCGACCATCGTATGGGTCACCGCGCCGGCCACCGCTGCCAGCCTGATCTATCCGGCCCGCGGTGTAGGCAAGCTGTGGACTCGCGAAATCGCCAGCGCGACTGAACAGGATCCGCTTTCCGCCTTGCTCGGGCGCAGCCGGGCCGACGTTCTGCTGGCGCTTGACCTTCCGACCTGCACAACCGAACTCGCCGCCGCGCTTTCGCAGAGTGCCCCTGCGGTGAGTCAGCATCTGTCCGTGCTCCGTCGCAACGGCCTGGTCAGGTCGTGGCGCACCGGCCGCCGTGTCTTGTACCAGCGCACCGAGCTCGCCAGCAGCATCCTGCAGTCGCACGTCCCCGCCCGCGAAGGCGTCGGAACCTGACGGCATAAGCGGCCTGGACGACACCGCCTATGCAGGCCGTTGCCTGCGGCGCCACCACCGGCGCCTGGTCTGCTCACTTCCGTGCATTCCATGTGGCGCGGCGGTATCACCGGCGGTTGGATCGGGCTCAGGGTGCGCTTCCCGCCACCGGCCCGTCATCTGCTCTTCATCGACCAGCGGCACGAAGACGGGCGAGTCAAGCGGCAGCCTGCGCCACTGCATGATCCGGTCGTTGATCTCCGCGACGGCCTCGATGACGTCTTGCTCGGACCCCAGCTCTGCCACGTGCTCGGCCAGCACCTCGCGCTCTTTGCGCAGCTTCAGCGGCGTCGGCAGGACGTCGCGGCTCGACAAGCCCTCCCTGCGCAAGTACTCGCGCAACCAGGCCTGGGCGGCGTCCTCGTCTCGCTTAGGCAGCGGCTTGCCAGCGCCTGGCAGGTCGTCGAAGAGGCCGCGCTCGGCCGCGCCGTCAATCTGCTGATCGATCCACGAACGAAAGCTCATGCCCGCTGGCTTGCGCTCAGTCATATCCCGTCTCTCGTCGGCAGTACGCAATCGAGCGTAGG
>DATELR010000212.1:0-8257 GCA_035276345.1 Streptosporangiaceae bacterium
GGTCAGCAACGCCTGCATGCACTGACCGAACCCGCCGAGGTGGAACAGCGGCAGGATCTGCAGATGCCGTGATCCAGTTATCTGGTCGCCGATCTCGAGGGCGAAGCCGGCCACGCTGACCAGCAGTGCGCCGTGCCTGAGCGGGATGGCCTTGGCCTTTCCCGTCGTGCCGCTGGTGTGGACCAGTGCGAGCACATCGCCAGCGGACAACTCCGGCCTGCGCGGGACAGGCCCGGTCATGCAGGCGCCGGAGCCCCAGCCATCTGGGATCGGCTGGGGCTCCGGGCCAGTGTCCCCCCGGTCCGGCAGCTCACCCTTCGCCACCCTATTTCCGCCGATAATCACCTTGCTGGAAATATCAGAGGTGTCGGATTCGCTGAGGCGCGCCAGGGCGGACTCGCAGAGGCCAGACGTAGCGGACTCGCAGAGGCCCGAGAACTCGGCATCGGCCGCGATCGCGACCGGCTCCACCAGGGCGAGCACCTCAGCCATCTCGCCCGGTGATAGCCGCCAGTTCACGAATGCCGGCGTTGCCCCTGCTCGCATGATCGCGAAGGCGTGCACGAGGAAGTCCGCGCTGTTCTTGGCGACGACGGCGACCCGGTCACCAGGGCCGACGCCGAGGCTGGCCCAGCCGCCCGCGCGGCGCTCGAGGGCGGCGCGCAACTCGGCGTAGGTGTAGCTGGCGCCGCGGTCGTCGATCAGTGCTGGCACATCGGGGTGCACGGTGGCGCGCCACTCGATCACGTGGATCCAGCTCTGCATCGATTCGTGCCCTTCGTCCAGAAAGCATCGTTGCAGAAACCGCTTCTGTAAGACAGACTCCGAGCAGGAATTTCACGAAACGCCGGGAAAGGGGTCTGGATGGGGAAGCCCGCTGACCTGCCAGGACTCCCGGACGGCAAGGTCGCGTGGCTGAGCCCCGAGATCGGGCAGCTGCGCCGCGAAGTCGCGCTCGCGTGCCGGGTGCTGGCATACGCGGGGCTGGCCGCAGACGTGCTCGGACACGTGAGCGTCCGCATCGGCACCGACGCTGTGCTGATCCGCTGCCGCGGGCCTGCGGAGCGCGGATTGCTGTTCACCGAGCCGGGCGACGTGCACATGATCGGGCTCGACGGGGCGGCCGCGCTGCCGCCCGGCTACGCGACTCCGAGCGAACTGCCGATCCACGCCGAGACGCTGCGAGCCCGCCCCGAGGTGACCGCGGTCGTGCACGCGCACCCGCCAGCGGTCGTCACGGCGGATCTCGCCGGTCTGGCCTTGCGCCCGGTGATCGGTGCGTACAACATCCCCGCGATGCGCATGGCCAGCGACGGCATCCCGGTCTACCCGCGCGGTGTGCTGATCAGGCGCGCGGACCTGGCGGCCGAGATGCTCGCCGCGATGGGAGATGCGCCGGTGTGCGTTCTGCGCGGGCACGGCGTGACGACCACCGGAGCGACTATCGCCGAGGCGGCGATCAGGGCGCTGAACCTGGAGGCCCTGGCCAGGCTCATCCTGTCCGCCGCTCAAGCGGGAGGCCAGCCAGCCGACCTTCCGGCAGCGGACATCGCCGAGCTGCCCGACCTCGGCGCCACGTTGAACACCGAGAACGTATGGCGGTACCAAGTGGCCCGGCTGGCCCACGCCGGGCTCGGGCTGCCCGAGGAGCCAGGAAAGTCATGAGCGAGCTCAGCAGCGTGCTCCAGGACGTGCGACGCGGAATGGTGCCTGCGCACGTATACAACGACGCCGAGATCTTCCGCCTTGAGCGGGACCGTCTGTTCGCGCGCGCCTGGGTGTTCGTCGCGCACGAGTCGGAGATCCCTTCGGCGGGGGATTACGTGGTGCGCCGCGTTCTGGGTGACTCGTTCATCGTGGTCAGGGACGAGACCGGCGTCGTGCGGGTCATGTTCAACATGTGCCTGCACAAGGGGATGCAGGTCTGCCGGGCCGAGATGGGCAACGCCTCGCACTTCCGCTGTCCGTACCATGCCTGGACTTACCGCAACGACGGGCGGCTGGCTGGGGTGCCGTTCCACGCTGAGGCCTACGGCGGCGACGACGGCTTCGCCAGGAGCGGCCAGTCGCTGCTGCCAGCGCCGTCGGTCGACAGCTACAACGGCCTGATCTTCATCAGCCTCGATGCCGATGCACCCGGCTTGCGGGAGTGGCTGGGAAATTTTGCTTTCTATCTGGATCTTTACACCAGGCAGTCGGCTGGCGGGGTCGAACTGCGCGGGCCACAGCGCTGGCGCGTTAACGCGAATTGGAAGATCGGCGCGGAGAACTTCGCCGGTGACAGCTATCACACCCCGCACACGCACGCGAGCGTCGTCGACATCGGGCTGTTCCGCGAACCCAAGGCAAGCAAGCGCAAGGAGGGAGCGCTCTACCTCGCGGGCCGCGGTTCGGGGACCACGTACAAGCTGCCGCCCGGCGGTTCGTTCGCTGACCAGATGCGCTACCTCGGCTACCCGCCGGAGATGACCGGCGTGATCGCGTCGACGTGGTCCGCCGCCCAGCGCAGGCTGGTCGAGCAGGACGGCTTCATGGTCTCGGCCGCCACGGTCTTCCCGAACTTGTCGCTCGTCCACAACTGGCCGCAGATCGACGAGGCGGGCACCGTTGTGCCGTTCATCTCGCTCCGGCAGTGGCAGCCGATATCTGAACGGGAGACCGAAGTCCTGTCGTGGTTCGCGGTCGACGCGTCAGCGCCGCAGAGTTTCAAGCGGGACTCGTACAAGGCCTACCTGATGTGCTTCGGCAGCTCAGGCATGTTCGAGCAGGACGACGTGGAGAACTGGGTCTCCATCACCGATATGGCCGGCGGCTCAATGGCCAGGCGGTTGCTGCTGAACAGCCGGATGGGCCTGGACTCGCAGGACAAGCCGATCAAGCCGCCGATGGCGAACTTCTCCGGCCCAGGCGTCGCCTACCAGGGGTTCGGCGAGTTCAACCAGCGGCACTGGCTGAGCCAGTGGAGCGACTTCCTGCAAGCCGCGAGCGACAACGCTGAGCGGAGTTCCCGGTGAGCGGCTCGGCCAGCCGGCCGCTCGCCTACGGCGACCCTGAGCACCTGGCAGCGCACCAGTTCCTGGTCGAAGAGGCCGCGCTGCTTGACGCCGGAGACTACGACGGCTGGCTCAGCCTGCTGACCGACGACATCCGCTACCTCATGCCGGTCAGGGTCACCACCGCCCGCGGTGCCGGGTTCGACGCGCTTGCCGACATGGGCCATTTCGATGAGGACAGATACGCGCTCCGTAAACGAGTGGAGCGGCTGGCGACGGACCACGCGTGGACCGAGGATCCGCCCTCGCGGACCAGGCACTACGTGACGAACGTCCGGACATTCGCGCTGGGAGACGGGGAGCTGCGGGTCGAGTCGGCGATGCTGCTGTTCCGCAGCAGGGGCGACACGCGCGAAGCCGACCTGTTGTCGTGCGGGCGCGCCGACCTGCTGCGTCCAGGGCCCGGCGGATACCTGCTCGCGAGGCGCGAGATCACCGTGGACGAATCGGTGTTGCGAACTCAGAACCTGGCGATCTTCCTGTGAACGGCGAGCCGGGTGCCGCGGGAGATGCGATCGAGTTCGGCAACGAGTTCACGCGCGTCGTGGTCGAACTGGTCCGCACCAGGAACGGCGCCCGGCTGCGGATCTCGGTCCCGGCTTCCGGACGTCACATCGCGCTCTGCCCGCTTGAGCTCGAGTCGCTGACCTGGCAGGAACCTGAGTTCTTCAGCCGCCTGCTCGGCACGCCGTTCGGCCCGGAGGCGACGGCCGACGCGGTGGCGGGGGAGTCCTGATGGGGTGGCTAGACGGCAAGCGGGCGCTGGTGATCGGTGCCGGATCGGGGATCGGGCGGGCGGTGCTCGACGCGTTTGCCGCAGAGGGGGCGCAGGTCGCGGCGATGGAGATCGACCCGGCCAAGTGCGAGCGGCTCGCTGCTGAGCGCCCCGGGTTTCTCGTGCAGCGCGGCGACGCGACCATGCTCGCGGACGCGCGGGCCGCCGTGGCCGCGTGCGCTCGCGACCTCGGCGGGATCGACGCGCTCGTCAACTGCGTCGGGATCTTCGACTTCTACCGCGGGCTGGCCGAGCTTGACGATGACCGGCTGGATGACGCTTTCGACGAGATGTTCCGCGTCAACGTGAAGAGCCAGCTCGTGTGCGTGAAGGCTGCGCTGGCTGAGCTGCGCCGCTCCCTCGGGTCGGTGGCGCTGACTGTCTCGACGTCGGGTTTTCACCCTGGCCGCGGCGGCGTGCTGTACGTCGCATCGAAGTTCGCGGTCCGCGGCTGCGTGATCGCGCTCGCGCACGAGCTTGCCCCCGAGGTCAGGGTCAACGGCGTGGCGCCCGGCGGAACCCTCGGTACCGAGCTCACCGGGCCGGCGAGCCTGGGACTCGGCGAGCGGCTCCTCGACGCCACGCCTGACCGCGTGGAGAACCTGAAGCGGCGGACGCCGCTGAACGTCGCCCTGACGGGTGCCGACCATGCGGGCAGCTACGTGTTCCTCGCCTCCGACCGCGCCCGCGGTATCACCGGAACCATCGTCGTGTCCGACGGCGGCGCGGGGATCGCCTAGGCCGGGTGCGGCTCCGGGTACCGGGCGTCGACGGTGGTGGTGACGCGTCCGGTGGCGACGTCGTAGACGTGCCCGGAAACGCTCACCTTCGGCGAGAGGAGCGGCGAGGACAGCAGCCGCTCCACGTCGGCCTTGACCGTGGTGGGCGGGTCGGCCACGGCGGACGCCTCCAGCGCTGACTCGGCAAGCCCGGTCGACTCCGCGGCCTGGTGGCGGAAGGCTGGATCGGCGAGAAATCCGGTGCCGCACTGGGTGTGCTGGACGACCGCCACTTCGAAGAGCCGGTCGACGGTGCCCTGCCCGGCGAACATCTGCTCGGCGAGATAGGCGAGGTAGGCGATGTCGTCGATGACCGGCTGGGTGATGCGTCCTCCCGCGTTGCGGATGACCGGAGCGTCGCCGAGCTGGAGTCCGAGCACGATCGCGGGATCGACCCGGTGGTCCAGGCAGCTGACGACGACTACCTGCGCGGCAGCCGGGGCTAGCGCCAACGGGGTGTAGGTGCGGGCGAACTGCTCGTTACGGTCGAGCAGCGGCGTCATCCTGGTGGTCATGGTCGTTGCCTTTCGTGTCGTGAGATCGGTGTTATCGACTGGTGGCGGCGGCTGTGCCCACGCCGTGACGGGTCGCGATGTCGCGGATCGCCGCCGCGAGCAAGTCGGGGTGCTCGCTAGTGGTCAGATGGCCGCCAGGAAAGGTCAGCACCTGAGCGCCAGGGACGCGTTCGCGGGTCGCCTGAATCTGCTGGTGCTCATACGGGTCCTCGTCGCTGCCGCCCACATACAGGGCGACCGCGCCGTCCAATTCGTTGGCGATGGCGGCTAGGTCCCAGCGCTCAGCGTGGCGACGATGCTCCCTGACGAATCCCGCGGCGTTGTGCAAGAACGCCGCTCCGTTCCTGCGGATGATCGCCGACCGGAGGTCAGCAAGCTCGGCCTGGTCGGGCCGGTAGTGCCGGGAGAACAGGCGGGCTTGCTTCAGGCCCGTGTCGAACGAGCGCGCCGAGCGCTGCCATCCCCGCATCGCAACGGCACCGAGCGGGCTGCCCAGTAGCGGCGTGCCTTGCCACGGATGGCTGTGCGCGTCGGCGAACAGGCCGCCGTTGACCATGAAGACCGCCTCGATAGACGGCCCGCCATCGGTCCGCTCCAGCTGGCGACGCAGCAGCTCGAGCAACGCGAGCGAGGTGTAGTCGAACGTGATGACGACGGTCCGGCGCACGCCGTGGTACCGCCACAGCGCCTCGATCAGGTCAGCCCGCTCGACGGTTGAATACCGATAATCGGTTGGCTTATCCGAATCGCCTTGCCCGACCGGCTCCACGTATAGCCGCGGTCCGAGATCGGCGCCGAGCATCCTGTCCACCTGGGCCCAGCCGTAGGATCCGTCAGGAAATCCGGGCAGCATCGTGAGCCATACCGGATCTGGATTGTGCCGGTCAGCGCCGACCCGCTCGAAAACGCGCAACGCTCCGGCGGTGACGGCCGCCTGCTCCTCGGTCAGTACCCGAGCAGATTCGGGGTCGTACCAGATTCGCTCACCGCCGGCGAACCAGTCGTCCGCAGACACCCGCGCCCGCTCGTGCAGGTCTGTTGTCTTGGTCCTGGTCATCGTGAACCCCCGCTCCTCGTTAGTGGACACTGTCCACATGCTAGCGAACTTAGTGGACGCTGTCCACTTTTGCTAATCTGTCGCCGTGACGGCCAGCTATTCACCAGCGGAGCGTGACCAGACGCAGCGCCGGCGGCGACCACGAGGCGCCGTTCGCGACGGCCTGATCGCGGCCGGGCTTGAGCTGGCACGTGCCGGCGGCCCCGACGCCGTCGTGCTCAGAGAGGCAACCCGGATGGTGGGCGTCGTACCCAATGCCGCCTACCGCCATTTCGCCGACCGCGACGCGCTGCTCGCGGCGGTCTGCGCGGCGGCCCTGCGCGAGCTCGCAGACCGGATGGCCGCAGGCGTCGCCCGCGTCGGAGGTGAACACGGCGATCCCGCGGCAGCTGGCCGCCGGTTGCAGGCGATCGGCGCCGCCTACCTGGAGTTCGCCAGGGAAGAGCCCGGCCTATTCGCCACCGCGTTCGCGCTGCCTCAGCAGCACAGCTACAGCGCAGAGGACGAGGGCAGCGGAGGCGAGCGCACGCCGCTGGGTCATCTGCGTGCCCGGCTCGACGAGCTGGTCGACGCTGGCGTGCTCACCCAGCAGCGCCGCGAGGGCATCGAGTACCCGATCTGGTGCGAGGTGCACGGGCTGGCCGTGCTCACCGGACAGGGGCCATTGCGTGACGTCCCCGAATCAATGCGCCGCCGCCTCGAGGACCTCAGCTTCACCTTCATCGAGGAGGGCCTCGCTTGAGCGGCCTAGAGGCCGGCGTGCGGGGCGATGAGCTCGCTTAGGAGGGCGGCGTCGTCACGGAGGCGGGCCGCGATGCGGGTCGCGCTCTCAGCGTCGAGCCTGGTCACCGGTGCGGAGACGACGAGAGCCGCAGCGGGCGCGTCCTTGCGGCCGAGGATCGGAACGGCGACCGAGGCCACGCCGTCCTCGCTCTCCTCAGTGTTAAGTGCGTAGCCGCGCTCGCGAGTTTCCCTGAGCTCGGTCAGCAAGTTCTCCAGATTGGTGACCGAGCGCTGGGTAAGCGCCGGGAGCTTGTCGTCGGCGAACATCGCGGCCACCTCGGACTCCGGCAGCATGGCGAGCATCGCCTTGCCTGACGCCGTGCAGCTCGCAGGCAGCGTCGCGCCGGTTCTGGCCGCGACGCGCAGCGCGCGGGAGCTCTCGACGGCGTCCAGATACCGGACGGTGGCGCCTTCCAGCACCGCCAGATGCGCGGTCTCGGCAAAGCTGGCTGCCAGGTCTTCGAGCACGGGCCTGGCGTGCAGCCTGATGTCCATCTGCCTGATCGCGGCCAGCCCGATCTCGACCAGTGCTGGCCCTGCGACATACGCGCGGGAGTCCCGTTCCTGCCGCACGAAGCCGTGATAGGCGAGCATCGCCAGCAGGCGGTGCGCGGTGGAGTGGGCGACGCCCAGATGCTCGCTCGCTTCAGAGAGCCGGACCCTGGTCTGCTCGCGGAAGAGCATGAGAAGACGCAGCGCCTTGTCAACCGAAGCGATCGGATAGGCCGGCCGCTCGGCCCGGCGAACCTCCTGCGCTTTCTGCACAGCAGAAGGATATGCTGCTGGGCGGGTGATGCCCGCTAGCCGGGCACGACCGAGGTCTGCGGACCGAACACCGCGTCGTTGTACCACTCCCACGTGCGCCGGATGCCGTCCTCGCGGCTGATCGTCGGCGCGTAGCCGAGCACCTTCTTCGCGAGGTCGTAGGAGGCGAAGTTACGGTCCACCTCACCCGGGCGCTCCGGCAGGTGCTTGACCGGGTGGTCGGGAACCCCGGCGGCGGCCTTGCACAGCTCGGCGAGTTCCCTGACGGTCGTCTCGACGCCTGAGGCGATGTGCAGGACCGTGCCTCCCGGCACCTCGCTGGTCAGCGCCAGCCGGAGCGCGCGGGAGATGTCGTCCACGTGGGTGTAGTCCCGGGAGGAGGTTCCGTTCCCGTACATCACGATCGGCTCGCCGTCGTGGATGGCCTTGAAGAACATGTTCATCGCGCCGGTCTTGCGCTCGCTCCACGGGCCGTAGACGTTCGCGAACCGGAGCGCGATCGTGCGCAGGCTGTAGCACTGCGAGAACGC
>DATELR010000213.1:0-2520 GCA_035276345.1 Streptosporangiaceae bacterium
GCGATGTTCGTGGGCAGCATTGTCAGCATCGCCGACACCTTGTTGCCCAGCGCTCCCCTGCTGGCCGGGTCACGGATCGACACCGGGATCATCGTGATCAGCGGCGCCTCGGGCAGCGCGTGGTGGTCGGCGAGCCAGCGCCGCAGCGCGCCCGCGCACATGGCCAGGACGACGTCATTGACTGAGAAGCCGAACGAATTCTTGATGGTCTTGACGCTCTCGAGGCTCAGGCTGCGGAAGGCAACGCGCCGGTGCTGGGTGATCGGGCGGTTGAACGGCGTCATCGGGGCTGACCCGAGCCTGGTCGTGATGACCTCGCCGTCGCCACGGTTCAGGCCGAGCATCCCGCCGACGAAGCCGCTGATAGCGGGCTTGAAGGTCGGCATCACGCGGATCAGCTCGTTGGTCATCCGCACCGTCTGCATCGGCCGCCACGCGATCCGGGTCGCCGCGAGCAGGGCCAGCGACGCCAGACCTGGCGGCGACGCTGGCGTGAACGGCGTGGCCGGAGGCACCTCGCGGCCTTCAGGCTTCAGGTCGAGCAGGACTGTGAGGAGTTCGGCGCCCGACACTCCGTCGATCGCGGAGTGGTGGATCTTCGTGTAGACCGCGGCGCGGCGCTTGGCCAGGCCGGTGATCAGGTAGATCTCCCACAGCGGCCGGCTCCTGTCCAGCGGACGGGCGTGCAGCCGGGCGACCTGCTCGGTGAGCTGCGCCTCGGAGCCTGGTCGCGGTAGTGCGATCTCCCTGATGTGGTACTCGATGTCGAAGTCCGGGTCGTCCACCCAGTACGGCTGGTCCAGCCCGAACGGGACGTTGAGCAGCTTGCGCCGGAGGACCGGAACCAGCGGTAGCCGTTCAGCGAGGACGGCGGTCAGCAACTCGAGAGTCAGCGGCTGCGGCGCATTCTTCGCATCAAGGACCGACACCCCGCCGATATGGGCAGTCGTCTTCGGTGTCTCAAGGGCGAGGAACGCGGCGTCGAGACCCGAGAGTTGCTGCAATTGCGGCATGCCGCCTCCTTGTGCGGGCGCCGCTTAACGGCGTGGGTAGAGCGATCGCAGCTGACGCGGCGGGCTGAAGCGCTCCCTGCCTTCGACAGGAGCCGCCAGGCGATCGGCGATCAGCCACAGTGTCGCGGGGTCGCTGCCGAAGCCGAGGTGCGCGCAATACACTTCGATGTTCTCATGCAACACCGACTCCTCGCAGATGCAGACCCGCCACGAGACGATCCCGTCATACCGGGAGTAAACCGCCGTTGAGGGTACGCCGATCGGCTCGGCTACCTGCTGCGGCGTCGGCAGACCTTGCTTGGCGTGCAGGTGGGCGCGGCGCCGGTACGCGCGGTCGGCGTGAGATTGCCGGGCATCGGTCAGCGCGAACGGACTGCCCAGCGTGATCACCTGGCGGACCTGCGCCGGATACTGGCGGGCCAGTTCGCGGGCGTAGACGCCGCCCAGGCTCCAGCCGATTAGCGAGACCGGCCGACCGGTCCGGTCGGCCAAGGCGAGGAGCTGACGCGGCAGCTCGTCGACGACCTGCTGCGTCGGGCCGCGGTTGCGGCCCAGGTTCCAGCCGACGGCCTGATAGCCGAGCCGGCGCGCATACGTGCGGAGCACGGAGGTGCTGAAGTCGGAGCCAAGCAGGCCGGGAATGACCAGCACGCCATGACCGTCGCCGCGAGGTGCGGACCATAGCCAGGGTGCCGCGAGCGGCAGGGCCGCGAAGCCCGTGAAGCCTCTGAACGGTTCGGTGAGCAAGAGCCCGATTGCCGGGCCCGATGCTCTGGCGAGCTTAGTTCCGCCATCTTCCTTGATAGCTGTCACCACGACCGCCCCCGCCCCACCATCGCGACCACGCGGCTAACCCGGCGAATGCCCTCAGAGTAGGTTCCCGGGCGCCGTAGTGGAAGAGCTGAATCAGGCCGATCAGGCCTGATCTGCATGTATCTGTTGCGTTCTCTTCCGTGCGGAGCACACGCCGCAGCATGGTGATTAACCTGGAGCAACGGTACGCACGGGCTGGTCGCAGCACCCCGCGCGTCGTTGCGCGGGGCACTGGCCTGATTGAAGCTGCTCTGCATCTTTGGAGGGAAACATGGCCGTCGCGTTTCCCGGGGAGTCGGCCGAGTACCGGGCTGCCCGGAACCGCTTGCTGGATCAGGAAATCGAGCTGCGCCGTGCGATGGAATCGGTCGCAGAATCCAGGCGGGCGCTGCCGCCGGGCGGAGTAGCGCCCAAGAACTACGCCTTTCAGGCGGCCGGGCCTCACGGCCAGCCCACGCAAGTGCTGTTGTCCGATCTCTTCGCGCCGGGCAAGAACTCGCTCCTGATTTACAGCATGATGTTCCCGCGCGCCGCCGATGACGACAGCCCGGGCCCGGCGAGCGGCCAGACGGCATTGCTGCCGCTGGCGGAGGGACCGTGCCCGTCATGCACGGGCCTGCTCGACCAACTGGACGGCGCCGCCGAGCACGCGAGCCAGCATGTCAGCTTCGTTGTCGCCGCAAAAGCGCCGCTT
>DATELR010000214.1:0-2751 GCA_035276345.1 Streptosporangiaceae bacterium
CGAGCAGGCAGAGCGAGACGGCGGCGGCGGCGATTATCTTGGTGCGCCTCATGCTGACAGTCCCTTCTGACTTGTGCGTTTGGGTGCCGCGTACCGATGTCCCGAAAGCGTCGGCGGCTGGTGCGCTTCGGTATATCGCTGAGGGCAGGATGCAGATCGTTGTGCCGATGGCGTGCTAGTGGTCATGCGGAAACCTCCTCGCTGCGGACCTCCCGAGCCGCGGCGAGGCCGAGCGCGAGCGCGCCCATCAGGGGCGCGTCGAACGGGAAGTCGGCCCGGACCAGGTCGGGAGGAAACGGCACGGCGGCGTCCAGAGCTTTGCGCAGGCCGCCGTAGAGCTGGTCCCACGACCTGACCATGCCGCCGCCGACGACGATCCGCGCCGGGTCGACCGCGATGGCCAGGTTCACCAGGTGGTAGGACAATTCCGCGATGAAGTCGGTGACCAGCCGGGCCACCCGGGGGTTGTGCGCGGAGCGCTCGAAAACCGTAGCGGCGCTGTCGGCTGTGGAAAACACGTCGAGCGCGGCTCTGGTCAGCGCCATGCCGCTGACGGCACCCTCGAGCGGTAGCCGGTCATCAAGCGGCCGTCCGACGTCGCTCATGTGGCGCAGGTTGTATCCGATCTCACCAGCGGCGCCGTGGCTGCCGGTCACGACCGCGCCATTCGCGACGATCGCGACGGCGAGGCCGGTGCCGAGGTTGAGATAGATGCCCGGATCGAAGCCGACGAGGGCACCCCACTCAGCCTCGGCCTGCGCAGCGGCCTTCACGTCGGTGGCGAGCCTGATCTCGGCGCTCTCGAACACTCGGCGAAGCTCCCGATCCAGCACGAGCGCTCCCCAGCCGGGGATCGCCGGCGCAAGCGATATCCCGTTCTCGTTGGGGATACCGATCGTGCATGCGCCCACTGCTGCCAACGGTCGGCCGCGTGCACTGCTGTCGAGCAGCGACCGGGCAGCGAGCAGCCCGCGCTCGAGACTGGACTGCGCACCGTCGGAGGCACGGGTGTCGATGGTTATCGAACCCAGCCGAAGGCCCGTCATATCGCAGACCGCGCCGGCAATCTTGGTTCCGCCGAAGTCCAGGCCCAGCACGACGGGTGAGTGCACGGCGACTCCTGCCTCGGTAACTGTTAGGAAACTAGACTGTCAATTAAATTGGTGCAAGACTTTCGACGCACCGTTCGATAACCATTCGGTTGCGAGGAGGGCCGCGTGACCGTCGTGGCAGGAGGCAGGGCTCCCGCGCGCCCGCAACTCATCCGGGCGATGAACGAGCAGCTGCTGCTGGACCACATTCGGCGCGGCGGCAAGCTGTCGCGTGCCGAGCTCGCGCGGATCTCTCACCTGTCCAAGCCGACTGTCTCGCTGGCGCTGACAAACCTGGAACGAGCCGGACTGGTCCGCCCGTCCGGCGTCCGCACCGGCAGCCC
The DNA here is from genome assembly GCA_035276345.1 of Streptosporangiaceae bacterium. Lineage (GTDB taxonomy): Bacteria > Actinomycetota > Actinomycetes > Streptosporangiales > Streptosporangiaceae > Chersky-822. The sequence continues at coordinate 1,436 of DATELR010000214.1, forward strand.
AGGGCCTGCCGCCCTGCTCTACGAAGTACGCCCGGAGGCCGGATACATCCTGGCGCTCGACGTCGGCGCGCTGTTCCTCCGCGGCGCGATCGGCGATGTCTCCGGACGGATCCGAGCCAGAGACTCGATCAAGACACGAGCGGTAGACGGTCATGGCCGCGTCGCTGAACTGATCCAGCTGGCCGACAGGCTGTGCGCCCAGCTGCCGATCAGCTTCGCCGATATCACCCAGACCGTGCTCGGCAGTCCCGGCGTGTACGACCCGCGTCGCGACGCGCTGGGTTTGGCCGGCCCGTTGGTTGGCTGGGACAAGCCGGACGTCCTCGCCGAGCTGCGCGAGGCATTCGGCGCCTCCCTCATGCTCGAGAACGACGTGGACGCCGCGGCGCTGGCGGAGCAGGTGCACGGCCACGGCCAGAACATCGACAGCTTCGCGTTCGTCTCGGTCGGGACAGGCATCGGTCTCGGCCTGGTCCTCGGCGGCCAGCTGCACCGCGGTGCGCACGGCGCTGCGGGCGAAATCGGATACCTGCCGCTGGGCAGCGGCCACCCGTCCGATGCCCGCGATGCCCGCAAGCGGGGCAGTCTCGAGGCGTCGGCGTCCGCTGCTGGAATCGTCAGAGCCGCTCGCCGAGCCGGGATCCGCGGTGTCACCTCTGCGCGGCAGGTCTTCGCGGCGGCTGAGGCTGGCGACGAGCGGGCGTCCAGGGTCGTGGCTGATGAGGCAGCACTGGTTGCCAAAGCGATGTGCTCGATCATGGCGGTCGCCGATCCTGAGTTGATCGTGCTCGGGGGCGGCATCGGACAGGCGGAGGGATTGCTCGAAGCGGTCGAGCGCGAGGTGCGGCGGCACTCGCCCATCCCGCCCGAACTGCGGGTCAGCGCGCTGGGCGCAGACGCGGTTGTCGATGGCTGCCTGGCCGCGGGAATCGACCGTGCCTGGGGAGTGCTGACCGCAACCGTCGCCCCGGCCGCCGGAGAGACGTCGGGCGAGTCAGCCGCCGGCTTGCACTGAGGCTGCATCCTGGGGCTGCTGCTGTTGCCCCAGCGTTGCCTCAGGTCAATATCGTGGATCTTGCCGCTCGGCGTCAGGACGCTGCAGCCCAGTAAATACGGGACCTGTAGGTGGCGACCCCGACCGGACTTGAACCGGCGACCTTCGCCGTGACAGGGCGACGCTCTAACCAGCTGAGCTACGGGGCCTAGACGTACCTGCGTGGTGCTTGGTGGTGGTGCGTGCCCCCAACGGGATTCGAACCCGTGCTACCGCCTTGAAAGGGCGGCGTCCTGGGCCTCTAGACGATGAGGGCGGAATA
>DATELR010000215.1:0-24025 GCA_035276345.1 Streptosporangiaceae bacterium
CTCCGCCCGTTTCCGGCAGTTATCCACAGGTTCCTGGCTTTCCTGGCGCGTATATGACTGGTTCGGCAACGCTTGCGCCATGAATTCCGACCTTCCCGAGAACCTCGACCGCTTAGCCCAGATCCAACACGGCGTCCTGTCGGCACATCAGGCCATCTCCGGCGGCATGAGCAGGGACCAGATCAGAACGCCGGTTCGGACCGGCCGATGGCGTCCCCTTCACTACGGCGTCTATGCCACGTTTACCGGCGTTCCGTCTCGCGAGGCGCTCTTATGGGCAGCAGTGCTGCGTGCAGGATCTGGCGCGTTGCTCAGCTACGAGACCGCCGCCGAGCTTCAGAAGCTCGCAGACTGGGCAAGCTCGCAAATTCACGTCACGATTCCTGGACGCAGACGGATCGCGGCCATTTCCGGCGCCGTTGTCCATCATGCGGTTCGGGCCGAGCAGGCCGCTCATCCAACCAACCTCCCGCCTCGCACCAGGATCGAAGAGACCGTGCTTGACCTCGCCCAGGCCGCCGCAACCGTGGAGCAGGCATGCGGATGGATCACCCGTGGAATCGGCAGGCGGCTCACTACTCAACAGAAGCTCAGGCGGGCATTTGAACGTCGTCAGCGGATCCGGTTCAGAGCCGAAATCACAGAACTGCTGAGCGAAGAAATGGCCGGCGTGCACTCTGCGCTTGAGTACAGATACGTGAAGTGGGTTGAGCTGCCGCACGGGTTGCCGCGCGGTCGTCGGCAGGCTCCGGAAAGTAGCGACGGTCGACGCGTCTATCGCGACGTGCTCTACGACGGCTACAACCTCATCGTCGAACTGGACGGCCGAGCCGCCCACCCCGGAGACACCAGATGGAACGATATCCGGCGCGACAACGCAGCGGCGGCGAGCGGGCGGATGACCTTGCGATACGGCTGGTATGACCTGCAAGCCCCCTGCCTCGTCGCAGACGAGGTCTACCGCGCGCTCCGTCTGGCTGGCCCAGTATCAGCCAAACCCTGCTCGCCCCAATGCCCGGTCACTCGAACGTCGTCGTGAGTAGAAGGTAGTGAATGCGGCAGCATATGCCGCATTCACTACCCGCTGATTGGCCGATCGCGGCAGAGGGCCGCGTTTACCTGCCGAGGGCGGCTCGTCTGGCCGCGGGTGGGCTAACGGCGGCAGCGCCGACGGCGGCGGACTGGCGGGAGCGATACGCGGCGACGTGGATGCGGTTGCCGCAGGTGCGGCTATCGCAATACCGGCGCGACTGGTTTCTGGACAGGTCGAGGAACGCGAGATCGCACTGCGGCGAGGCGCAGGTGCGGACCCGGCTGCTCTCCCCCGCCACGATCAGCTCAGCAAGGCCCAACGCGCTGTGCGCGGCGATGCGGTCGGCGAGCGGGGCGGTCGCGCTGCTCACGTGGATGTGCGGGGGCCGCCCGTCATGTGCCACGATCCGCGGCACGGCGCCGGTCTCGGCCAGCAGCGTGTTCAGGGCGCGGATCGCTCGCTCCTCGCGGCCAGCCTCGCAGGCGACGACGATCGCGTCCAGGCGGGCGCGCAGCTCACGCAGCCGAGGCGCGTCGCTGGCGCGGACTGCGGAGCGGTTTTCGACCCGGTAACGCCGCGCGAACGCCATGACGCCGCGGACATCGGCGAGCTCGTCGGCCTCGTCAGACGACCCGCCGAGGGAGCGGCGGCCGGTGTTGACCAGGTCAATGCACTCGGCAAGGGCCTCGAGCTGATCGGCACCTAGTCCCATGTGCTCCCCTGCCGGAATGGCCCGTATGCTGAAGTACGTGACAGCACCGTACAAGTCTACGGTCCTTACAAGCCGCGGAGACAGCAGGGGTTCCAGCGCAGCCGGCTGGTACTCCCGGCAGCCGCTGCTAATGGCCGGGCTGGGCGCTGCGACCATTTCCTGCTCAGCCGTTTTCGTCGCGGAGTCGGGCGCGAGCGCAGTCAGCACTGCGTTCTACCGGACCGCATTGGCGTTGCCTGTTCTGATCGTGCTCGCGGTGATCGAACAACGCAGGCACGGGCAGCGACCGCTGGCGCAGCGGCTCAGAGCTGTGCTGGCCGGTTTGTTCCTCGCCGTCGACCTGATCTTGTGGGCTCACGCAATCGCTGATGTCGGGGCAGGGGTAGCAACCGTTCTCGGCAACCTCCAGGTGCTGTTCGTCGCCGGACTGGCGTGGGCGTTGTGGAAGGAACGGCCAGGAAAGGCATTCGCCTACGCCCTGCCGGTGGTCATGCTCGGCGTCGTGCTCGTGTCCGGCCTGCTCGAGAAGTCGACAGCGAGCCCGCATCCGCTCGCTGGAATCTTCTTCGGCGTCGGCACGTCGATCGCCTACGCGGGCTACCTGCTGATCCTGCGCCGGTCATCTTCGACCTCGGTGCACGTCGCCGGGCCCGTCGCTGACGCGACGGCCGGGTCCGCGGTTGCTGCCTTCGCGTTCGGCCTGGTGTTCGGCGGCCTCGGGCTGCATCCGCTGTGGCCGTCGATCGGCTGGCTGACGGCGCTCGCCTTGCTCAGCCAGACCGCGGGATGGTTGTTCATTGCCTCGTCGCTGCCGCGGCTTCCAGCCGCGGTGTCTTCGCTGATGCTGTTGCTGCAGCCCGCCGCGTCGCTGGCGCTCGCCGCGGTCATACTCCGGCAGCAGCCAACCTTGCTTCAGATCCTGGGTGCTGTCTTGACCTGCGGCGGCGCGCTGGCCGCGAGCCTGTCCTCAACAAGAACGGCGCGCGAAACAGCAGCGCTCTCGGCTGACGATGAGCTGACGAAGGCCGCCTAGAACGTCTGAACTGGCTCAGTCCCTGGCCGTCCGCGGGACCAGCGCACGACCGAGCCAAAGCCCGGCGAGTCCCTGTACCGCGCTTACCCCGAGAGTCAGCCCGATGGTCAGAACGGCCATCTCCGGCAGACCCGCTACCAGCGCGATCGTCTTAGCGGTCGAACCAACCGCCTGACCGCGTGCCGCGAGTATCCCTAGCGCAAGACCCCAGCCGGCGCACGTCATGACCAGGACAGCAGGGACCGTGACGCGCAGGCCCCATCCGCCCCAGCGCATAGCCACTCCGGTCGCCAGCCCGATCACGAACGGCATGAACCAGAGCGCGAACAGCGCGCCGGCGGCAACCAGGGCGATGCCGGCCAGCGCCGCGAGCACCCATCCCCCGACCCAGCCTTGGTGCAGCGGCCTGAGGAACGTCATCTCGTATGGCCGGGGCGGCCCCGGCCGCTCAGGAGCCGAAGGCCCGAGTCCGCCTAGCCGGTACGACCCTCGCTTGCCGAGCCGGTCGGCCTCGGATTTGCTGACCACCTTGCTCATGGCAGGAACTCCCATCGCATCGCACCAGTGACCGCGGCTCCGGCCGCCGGCAAAGGAAGGTAGCCGTCGTGCTGCCAGCGCGCCGTCAGGTTGTCGTGCCATGCCGACGCGGGGTTGTCGCTTTGACCGCCGGGATAGATGCCCTCGGCCACGATGCCGGCGCGCCCGGGACTGAGCCGGACGATCATCCGCCAGCCGTGCCCGCTGACGCCCGCCGAACCGCCACCTCCCGCCCAAAAGGCAGCTCCCGGACCGGCGCCAGCCCGCCCGCCACTCAGCCACGGGCTCGCAGCGGCAGCCCTGCTGCCGTAACCAAGCACCGGAATCTGCGCCGAGGAAGCAACCGGAGTGGCACTGAGCAAGTCCAGCCGCCAGCTAGACGGGCCGCCAGGGAACAGGGTGGTCAGCTGGGCGACGGCTGTGGCGAATGCCGCCCGCATGACCGATCTCGCCGTCCGTGCATGAGCGCCGGCCGGCGCGAACACCGGGTTCGACCGATCGGCGAGCGTCCACATCTCAAGGTCTCGCGCCATTCCGGCTTGCGCTGGCGAGATTGAAAGGCCGACGGGATCGGCCGCAACGGGAACGTCGGCGACGTGCCACCACGGCCCAAACGTCGCGGAGAGGTAAGCCGGCCAGAAGGCCGCCCAGATCGCCGCGGCGGCAGATCCAGGCGAGAGCTGATGGTTCCAGTGCCGGAGCGCGGACGCGGCGTGCTGCTCCGCCGAGGTGAGATTGGCATGCCGGAGCGCGCTCAGCAACCGCGGGACTACATGCACCGCCAGGTCGCTGACCGGGCTGGTCTGCAGCGCCACGGCGCCTTCCTGCCGGATCCCGGACCTCCGGACAAGGGCGGCGTAGATCGCACCAGCTGCGTCCTTGGCATCCAGATCGTTTGCTGAGGTGCCGAGGTAGTACGGGTAGGCGGCACCGGCGCCCCGCTGGCCGGCGGCGGCCACGACATGGCCTGGCGGGTTGTAGCTGAGAGGCAGCGCCGCGTACGGGATCGTGCCAGCGACGTCATCAGCCCCGGATCCAGGCATGGGCAGCCAGGGACTGCCGTGAGACACCACAGGGAAGCTGCCCGCCGTCATCGCGCCGATATTGCCGCTGCGGTCGGCGTAGACGAATGTCGCGGCGGGAGAACGCCAGGTCGCCAGCGCCGCGTGGAACTGCGTGAAATTGGCAGCCGCACCGATGCCGGACAGCGCCGCCACATCGGGCGACCCGCCGGCTCCCGTCCACTGCACCGAGATCGCCGGGCTGGCAACCCCCGGCTTGGTCAGCAGCGGGCCATGAGTCGTGAGCTCGACCGTGAGCTGCTTACTTGAGCCGCCGCGCACCGGAATGGTGTAGTGCAACCGCCGCAGTTGCCGCCATTGACCACGCCAGAAGTAATCGCCTGGGTGGCTATGGCTGGTCCTCTCGGCGTAGTACAGCGCGGACTGGCTTTGCGCGCCAGTCAGGGTCCAGGCGATGCGCTTGTTATGACCAATCACGATTCCCGGCAGGCCCGGCAGGGTCACGCCCGTCACGTCATAGCCGGGCGCCGTGATGGCCGCCTGGAACCACTCCGACGACAAGCCGGGCAGCGCAGCGGTACCGGCGAGCATCGACCCTGCACCACCGCGAACCTTGCGGCCATTAACCGCCCAGGCGGTTCCGACCGCAGGAAAGGCTGCGTGACCGACCCGAATGCCGCTGGTCAAAGCCAGCGCGGCCGCAGCGGACCTGACGACTGCGGCCGGCGGCTGAGACCCCTGGCCGGGCGAAACGGATCCGTGCCCGGCTCCCCGGCCCGTCCGCTGCCCGGCTCCCCCGCCCGTCCGCTGGCCACCGGCCGCCGCCGTGCGCACCAGGTAAGGGCCCTCGTCGAACGGGTGCTGCTGGCCCGCCGTCTGGACGGGGAACCAGCGCATGGTCCGCCCGATCCCCAGCGAGCCGGCCAGCACCGCATAGTCCAGCGGCGACGTCGTGTAGTCGAGCTGCTGGGCCAGGTAACCCTGAACGGCGAGGCTGTCCACCGGCGTCCAGCGAGCAGGGTAGACGCCAGCCAGCGAGAACTCAGTTGGCCACTGCCCGCGAGCACGCAGTGTGGCCAGGTAGTCGTTGACGCCTCGCGAGTAGGCGGTCAGCAATCGTGCGGGCAGAGAATTCTTCGGCATAACGGCCCATTCCCGCCTGGCCGTTCGCAGCAGCCCGAGCCGCAACTCGAACTCATCAGATCCCAATCCGCTGCTGCCGACGAGCTGCGAGAGCCGGCCTTCGGCCACCCTGCGCTGCAGATCCATCTGGGTGAGCCGGAACCTGGCGTGGGTGTACCCAAGCGCAACCATCGCGTCAGCCAGACGGCCAGCCTGAACGGTAGCGATCCCATCGGAGTCGAACGAGACCAGCGTCGGGCCGGTCAGTCCCGTTGCTCGCAGAACCTCCGGCTTCGGCAGCTGAGCATCCGCCGCGGCGGCCCACGCGCCATGTCCGGGATCAAGCGCCCGCCCGACCGCGGGAAATCCGTCAAAGCCGAACGTGCACAGCACAAGAACTGCCGCCGCCACGCATGCGGCGGCCACGCCATTGCTGACCTGCCGAATCAGCCGCCAGCGCCGACGTCGAGGGTCCACACGATTACCTCCGGATCCTGGCCAGCACCCGGACGAACGGGAACAGGCACATTCACCATGTGTGCAGGATCAGTCACACACAGTGAGCAGTATTCGGATCCGATGGTAAGACCCCATCGCAGGGCGGAATCCTGGGGGCAGATTCCGTGGCCTTTCTACAGGTCAGGCTTTACTTGAGCAGACCAGCATCACCAGATCGGAGGATGCCTGTCTCGCCATGGCCTCGCCGCCTCGATCTGCGCCGACAGTGAGATCAGCGTCGCCTCATCTCCCAGCCGGCCGGCGAGCATGACCCCGATCGGCAGCCCGTCCGCGTTCCAGTACAGCGGAAGGTTCACCGCCGGCTGACCCGAGATGTTGTAGAGCGCCGTGTACGGCGTGAACCTCTTCTGCCGCTCGAAGTTCTCGGCAGGGTCGACCTCGTCGAAGTACCCGACCGGTACCGGCGGCGAGGCGAGCGTCGGGCTCAGGAACGCGTCGTACTTGTTCATCGTCGCGAGCGCCGGGCGCGTCACGCCCTGCAGGTAAGCCTGAGCCCAGATCAGCTCGTTGGCGCTCACCTTCAGGCCTCGCCCGCGCAGGTAGCTGGTCAGCGGGAGCAGCTGCTCCTCCTGAGCCGGGTCGATCGGCGCCAGCGTCGCCATCGAGTACCAGAGCACCTCGAACATCGGGACCGCGTCCGAACCGAACGGCAGCTCAACGTCCTCGATCTCGTGTCCGAGCTCGGCCAAGAGCTTGCTGGCGTCCTCGTACGCCGCCGCGCAGTCATCGTGCACGGTGGCACCAGGCACCACGTTGGTCATCGATCGACCGATCCGCAGCTTGCCTGGCTCGCGGCGGGCGTGGCCGAGGAACGTCTCGCCAGCTGGCAGCGGCGGCATGATGTACATGTCGCCTGGATAATTACAGGTCATCGCGTCGAGCAGCAGCGCCGCGTCCGCAACGGTCCGCGCCAGCGGCCCGTCAGTCGACAGGCCAACGAGATCAGGTAGCAGCGGCCCGCCGGAGATCCGGCCGCGACTCGGCTTGATCCCGAACAGGCCGCACACGCTGGACGGGATCCTGATTGACCCGCCGCCGTCACTGCCCTGCGCCGCTGGCGCGAGCCCCGCCGCAACAGCCGCAGCCGCGCCACCGCTCGAGCCGCCCGCCGACCTGGTCAGGTCCCACGGCGTCCGCGCTGGCGGGCCGATGTTGGTCTCGGTGTAGCACGGCAGCCCGAATTCCGGCGTGGCCGTCTTGCCGGTAATGACGATCCCGGCCTTGCGCAACTCGGCGACAACGTAGTCGTCCTCGGTCGCGATATTGTCGGCGAAGATCGTCGAGCCGAGCGTCATGCGGACGCCCGCGACCATGTTCAGGTCCTTGATCGGAATCGGCACGCCGGTCAGCGGAGGCAGCGCTGCCGAGTCCTCCCCCGCCCGGCGGCTCTCGCTGACAAGCTCCTCAGCGGTCGCCGCCTGCTCCTTAGCGAGGTCGGCCGTCACGGTGTAAAAGGCGCCGGTCTGGGAGTTCAGGCGGTCGATCCGGTCAAGGTAGTGGTCGGTGACCTCGACCGGCGATAGCTGCCCGTCCGCGATGGAGGTGGCGAGTTCGAGCGCGGTCATTTCATGAATGTCTGTCACGTTACCGAACAGTAGACGGCACGACCGGGACCGTCCAGCCCACCTGACCGGGCATTTCACGGGTGCGAGGCGCATTTTCACTCGGCAATGAATCGGCTACCCTCGGGATGTGGAACCGGACGCGGCGGATCCGCCCGGCCAGTCGCCGCAGCGGGCCGACGAGCGTAAAGGCTTGCGCGCATTGTTCGGCAAGGACGAACCAGAAGAGTCCCCGTCATCAGCAGAAATTCCGAGCATTGGCGAAACGGGACGCGCCACGAAGACGCCGACCCCGAACGCGACCACATCCCGCGAAGACCCAGCGCCCACGACACCAGCCGGTGCTGATTCGCCCGGCCTGACCGCCGACTCGGGCCAACCTGCCGCCGCGAAGCCGACTCGCGTGCGCATGACGAAAGCCGCGGCTAGGCCGCAGCGCAAAGGCCCGGGGCTGCTTGGCGGCAATGGCGCTGAAGTCCCCGCCGAATCGCACGGACAAGAGCCCGGGCGGCTCAGGCACAACCGCGCGCTCGCGAACTCGCTGAACAGCCGCCCGCTGACGAGCAGGCCGCTGGTCAACCCGCACCTGCGCCACGACCCCAGGCTGCGCGTGTGGATCACCAGGGGGGTCGTCGCGTTCGTGTTGCTGATCGGCTTCACGATCGGGGTCAACTGGCGGATCGGGGTCACCGCCGCGGTCATTTATCTGGCGGCTGACGGCATTCTGCGATCTAAGACCACGGCCGCCATACCTTCCCACGTGAGGGTCACGTCGGCGCAGCGGTTCACCAGGCGCCGTATGCGCGTGCTGCAGACGTCGGGTTACATGGCCCTGCACGCCCGTCGCATCCCGGGCACGAAGCACATCATCGATCACGTCGTGGTCGGCCCGGCCGGCGTCTTCACCATCGACTCGCAGCGACTAGACCGCAGGCTTCCGCTGCGAGCAAAGGGAGGGATGCTCTACCACGGCAGGGAGAGCATGGAAGAGCGGTTCGACCATGCGGTGCAGGAGGGAAAGTACGCCGCCAGGCTGATCGCGGCCGAGCTGGGCCTGCGGGTGCGAGTGCGTCCGGTCATGGTGCTCTACGGGCCAAGCATCTCGTGGATGATCATGAAGGTTAAGGGGGTCGACGTCTTCGAAGGCAGCCGCATCGGCATGTACTTCCGCCGCGAGACCAAGGCCGTCGCGAAGCACCGCCTCAGCACCAGCCAGATCGCGATGGTGCTGGCGGCAGCGGCCAGAGCGCTGCCGCCGATGGAATGAGGCCCGCGCACGTCCATGCCGCGCGTCCGGCTAGTCTGTGACCTTCCGTTCGAAGGCACACAAGGCAGGTCATGACCGCGGCACGAGACTGGGTGGCCGGAGCCCGGCCCCGTACGCTGCCCGCGGCAATCGTTCCCGTTGCGGTCGGGTCCGGCGTAGCCGCCGGATACGGGGACTTCATCGCATGGCGCGCCTGCCTTGCGCTCGTCGTCGCTCTCGCGCTGCAGGTCGGCGTCAATTACGCCAATGACTACAGCGACGGCATCCGGGGCACGGACGAGCGGCGAGTGGGTCCGGTCAGGCTGGTCGGATCGGGGCTGGCAACACCTCGGCAAGTCCTCGGTGCGGCGCTGGCCAGCTTTTTCGTTGCTGGCGTGGCGGGCCTGGTTCTCGCCGCCGTCGTCTCGTGGTGGCTGCTTCTGCTCGGCGCCGCCGCCATCGCCGCCGCATGGTTCTACACGGGCGGCAGCCGGCCATACGGATACCGCGCGCTCGGCGAGCTCTCTGTTTTCGCCTTCTTCGGAGTGGGCGCGGTCATGGGCACGGCCTACGTTCAGATGGAGCGGCTGACCTGGCTGGCGGCCGCCGCGGCCGTCCCCGTCGGGTTGCTCGCCTGCGCCCTGCTGGTCATCAATAACCTGCGGGATATCCCCACCGACGAGGTGACAGGCAAGAGAACGCTGGCGGTTGTGCTGGGCGACCAGCGGACCAGGGTGCTCTACACGCTTTGCGTCGGAGTGCCGTTCGCGGTCGCGGTCGCGACCGCGCCGGTAGCACCGCTCGCGCTGATCACGCTGGCGGCCGTCCCGCTAGCCGTCTGGCCGGTCAGGCACGTGCTGCAGGCCACCACGGGTCGCGGCCTGATCGCCGTACTCGGCCAGACCGGACGTCTGCAGATGGCGTTCGGCCTGCTGCTGACCGTGGGGCTAGCGGTCAGGCCCTGACTCCTGACGCGGCAGGGTGCGGCCGGCTTCGATCCCGCTGACCGGCGCTATCTGGCCATCAGTCGTGGGAGCAATCGCCTCGGCCGCGCTGGCGAGCGGCGACGGGCCGATGGACCCGAGCTCACCGTCCGCGCTCTTGACCAGGCTTGGCCGCCGAGGGACTCCGAGTGGCTCCTCCTTGTCCTCGCCGGAGAATGCCGAGCTCAGCAGCTTCAGCGCGCCGGTGAGCTCGCTGGGGATCATCCAGACGGTGTTGCCTTCGCCCTGCGCAAGCTGCGGCAGCGTCTGGAGGTACTGGTAGGCGAGCAGCTTCGGATCGGGATCGCCGGCGTGGATCGACTTGAAGACCGTCGATATCGCCTCGGCCTGACCCTCTGCGCGCAGGATCGCTGACTGCTTTTCGCCCTCGGCCCGCAGCACCGCGCCGCGCTTGTCGCCCTCTGCGGTCAGGATCTGAGATTGCTGCAGCCCCTCAGCGTGCAAGATCGCGGCCCGCTTCTCCCGTTCGGCCTTGAGCTGCTTCTCCATGGCATCCTTGATCGACTGCGGCGGGTCTATCGACCGGATCTCGACCCTGGTAACCCGGATCCCCCACTTGCCTGACGCATCATCGAGCACACCGCGCAGCAGCGTGTTGATCTTGTCTCGCGATGTCAGCGTCTCCTCGAGGTCCATGCTGCCGATCACGCTGCGCAACATGGTCGCTGCGAGCTGCTCGATCGCCTGGATGTAGTTCACGATCTCGTAGTCAGCCGCGCGCGGGTCCGTGACCTGAAAGAACAGGACCGTGTCGATGGAGACCACCACGTTGTCCTCGGTGATCACTCGCTGACCGGTGAAAGAGACCACCTGCTCGCGCAGGTCGATCAGGTCCTTGACCCGGTCGATCATCGGGATGACCAGGTGCAGACCAGGGACCAGCGTTTTGTGGAACTGGCCGAGCCGCTCCACATTACGAGCCCTGGCCGGGGGAACCAGCCAGATTGACCGGCTCAGGAAGACGACCAACAACACAACGACGACGACGGCCACGACGAGCAAGACCACGGCACCTGACGGCATCTCTACTCCCTTTGATGAACAAGGGCTGTGGCGCCCTTGATCTGCAGGACGTCGACCGTCGCCCCGGCCGGAATGACCGAGGCTTCGTCATACGGCCGCGCCGACCATTCCTCGCCGCCGATCCTGATCAGGCCCGCCTGCGGCGACACGTCGGCAAGCACGTAGCCGGTCTGGCCGACGAGCGCAGCGGTTCCAGTGCGGAAGGTGGTTCGCTGCTGCAGCCGCCCGAGCGCAACGGGCCTGATCAGCACGATCCCGGCGAGAGAGACAGCGACGAAGACCGCGAGCTGCACCAGCGGGGCGCCGCCCGCGACCTCGGTCACGGCGCCAGCGAGCGCGCCGATGGCGATGAGTCCCAGCGCGAGGGTGGTGGTCAGCATTTCAGCCACCCCGAGCGCGGCGGCGGCGATAAGCCAGACGACCAACAGGACCACGTGCCGCTCCGGTCAACTTTCATCGAATCCTGCAATCACCACAATAATCCCGCCTGGTGGCGGTCTGGAAACCTGTCTGGCGGGAGTCACGCAGAACGGGCACGATGGGTGCATCAGCTGCGAAGGGATCGGTCATGCCCACCGAAGCCACGCTGTCCTACAGCCATGGCGCATCAGCCAGCCCGCTACTTGGCGAGACGATCGGCGCGAACCTCGGAAGAGTCGCCGCAGCGCACCCTGATGCCGAAGTGCTCGTGGACGTGCCGACCGGGCGGCGCTGGACCTATGCCGCCTTCGACGAGGAGACCGATACCCTCGCCCGCGGCCTGATCGCGGCCGGGCTGGCCGCGGGTGACCGGGTCGGCATCTGGGCGCCCAACTGCGCCGAGTGGGTGCAGCTGCAGTACGCAACGGCCAAGGCCGGGATCATCCTGGTCAACATCAATCCGGCGTACCGCAGCCACGAGCTCGGCTTCGCCCTGCGGCAGTCGGGCGTGCGGGCACTCGTGAGCGCCGAGCGCTTCAAGACGAGCGACTACCGGGCAATGGTCGACGAAGTCAGGCCCGAGCTCAGCGAACTGGAAGACGTCGTCTTCCTCGGCACGCCGGCCTGGGACGCGTTCTTCGAAGCCGGGCGCGCTGCCGGCACCGCAAGCGACCCGCTCGCCGAACGAGAGGCCAGCCTGTCCTTCGACGACCCGATCAACATCCAGTACACAAGCGGGACCACCGGATTCCCGAAGGGCGCGACACTGTCGCACCACAACATCCTGAACAACGGCCTGTTCATCGGCGAAGGCTGCCGGTATACCGCGGACGACCGGGTCTGCATCCCTGTGCCGTTCTACCACTGCTTCGGAATGGTCCTCGGCAACCTGGCCTGTACGACGCACGGCGCGTGCATCGTCATCCCGGCGCCTGGCTTCGACCCGGCGGAGACGCTGCGCGCCGTCCAGCAAGAGCGCTGCACCTCGCTGTACGGGGTGCCGACGATGTTCATCGCGGAGCTCGCGCTGCCCGACTTCGGCAGCTATGACCTGTCGAGCCTGCGGACCGGCATCATGGCCGGGTCGCCATGCCCGGTCGAGGTGATGAAACGGGTCGTCAACGAGATGCACATGACCGAGGTGACGATCTGCTACGGCATGACCGAGACATCGCCTGTCTCGACCCAGACAACGGCCGACGACGACATGGAACGGCGCGTCTCGACCGTCGGCCGGGTTCATCCGCACGTCGAGGTCAAGGTCACGGATCCGGAGACCGGCCGGGTGCTGCCCAGGAACAGCCCGGGCGAACTGTGCACCCGTGGTTACTCGGTGATGCTCGGCTACTGGAACGAGCCAGCCAAGACAGCAGAAGCGATCGATTCAGCCCGTTGGATGCACACCGGCGACCTGGCTGTCATGGACGAGGCCGGATACCTCAACATCGTGGGCCGGATCAAGGACATGGTGATCAGGGGCGGGGAGAACATTTACCCGCGCGAGGTCGAAGAGTTCCTGTACGGTCACCCGGCGATCGAGGACGTCCAGGTCGTAGGCGTTCCCGACGTGAAGTACGGCGAGGAGCTATGCGCATGGATCCGGCTGCGCCCCGGTCAGGAACTGGACGCGGAGCAGGTCAAGGAGTACTGCCGGGGCAAGATCGCCCATTACAAGATCCCGCGTTACGTCAGGTTCACGCCGGACTTCCCGATGACGGTCACGGGCAAGGTGCAGAAGTTCAAGATGCGGGAAACTTCGATCAACGAACTGGGGCTCGAAGTGGCCAGCCAGACCAGGACCGCCTAGCTCAGCTGGACCACCACCCGCTCCGCGCCGTTTCAGCATGTCTTCTTCGGGCAGATTGACAGCGTTTCTCTGCGGTTTTCATGACGCTCTGCTCTGCAGGCGAGCACCCGGGGGTCGCGGTCGACGAGCGAACTGCCGGACGTGCGGGCCGACCGGCCCGCCGCGGCTACAAGCGGTTGATCAGGTCACCCTGGCACCTCGCCTGGCTGGCCGTCATCCTGGCGACGGCGTGTACCGGCGTCGCCAGGGATCACGCTGCCGCGCCACGGAGAACTCCGCAGCCAAGGACCGCCACCGAGCAGACCGAGATTGCCGCGACGTGGGCCGCCTATCAGCTGCCTGCCGCGCTCACGGGAGCGACGGCGGTTAGCAACGGCGGACATGTTCTGCTGCTCGGCGGCGATTCGGCTGGCCGGCCGATCCGGTCCGTGGCCCGCCTGGCCCCTGGCACGGGAAAGGACCAGGTCGTCGGCTCGCTGCCGGCTCCGGTCAGCAACGCCGCCGCGGCGGTCATCCGGGGCCGCCTTACCGTCTTCGGCGGTTCACCAGGGCATAGCTCCCGGACTGTCCAGACCATCAGACCGCCGCATGGCGGGCGGGCACAGAATGCCTTGCCCGGCCCGCGTGCGGGCGCGGCCGCCGTGACCGTCGGCGATACGACATACCTGGTGGGCGGCGGCAGATCGGGCCATCCGGATCCGGCCATCCTCGCGACGAAAGACGGAGCACACTTCAGGACAGCAGCCCAGCTGGCCGTTCCTGTCATGTACGCCAGCGCGGTCGCGTGGGCCGGGCAGCTGCTGGTCGCAGGCGGTATGACCGCGAAGGGCCGGACAGACGCGATCCAGCTCGTCAACCCGCGAACCAGGCAAGCGAGGGTGATCGGCCGGCTGCCCAGGCCTGTCGCCGCGGGAAGCATGTTCCTGCTCGATGATCAGGTCGTGTTCGCCGGCGGCAGCCTGGCCGGCAACGCGGGACAGGATGCGGCGTCGGCGAGCGTCAGCAACGCGCTGCTAACCATCGATCCCCGGACTGGCGGTGTGCGCGCTGCCGGCACCCTGCCGATGCCGGTCGCGCACGCCGCCAGCGCCGTCGTCGGGCACACCGCGTACCTGATCGGCGGGACGGACGGTGCCCGGTCCGTGCCGCAGGTCACGCAACTACGTGCAACGTCCACCTGGAACATGGACCCGCCGGAGCCCTGGCTTGCTCCGGCCTCCGGCCGGGGTCACCTGGCCCCCGGGTCCAAGCCGGCTGCCTTGCCGGCCGACGTGCTGGTCGCCGACCACCTGAACAATCGCCTAGTAATCATCGATCCGCAGGGCAGGATCCGATGGGCCTTCCCCCGGCCAGGAGACCTGAAGGCTGGCCAGAGTTTCCGGGTGCCGGACGATGCGTTCTTTTCCCCCGACGGCAAGTACATCATCGCCACCCAGGAAGATGACCAGGTCATCACCGTGATCAGCGTCGCCACGAGCAAAATCGTCTACCGCTACGGGAAGCCAGGCACGCCGGGCATGGGCCCGAACCGGGTTGATAATCCAGACGACGCGCTCGTGTTGCCGGGCGGAGACATCATCGCCGCGGACATCAAGAATTGCCGGATCATTCTCGTCAATCCCCCGGCGCACCGGCCGGCCCACGTGATCGGCCAGTCGAGCAATCTGTGCGTGCACGATCCGCCGAGACATTTCGGCAGCCCGAACGGCGCGTTCCCGATGACCAATGGCGGCTATGTCGTCACCGAGATCAACGGCGACTGGGCCAACGGGATCAACCTCAACGGCCACGTCCAATGGTCGACGCACCCGCCGGGCGTCTTCTATCCGTCCGACACCACTCAGGTCTATCCAGGGTGCTACCTGACCGTCGACTACTCATATCCGGGGCAGGTCGTTGAGTTCACCCCGCGTGGCAAGCTGCTCTGGCGCCGCGGCGGGCTGAACAAACCATCGCTGGCGGTCTCGCTTCCCAACGGCTTCATCCTGCTCAACGATGACTACAACCACCGGATCGTGGTCATCAACCCGGCCAACAATCACATCGTCTGGCAATACGGCCATACCGGACGAGCAGGCCGGGCGCCCGGTTACCTGAATGACCCTGACGGCCTGGACCTGGTCCCGCCCGACTCCTTGCTGATCAGGCACGCCGGCACTGCGGGTCAGCCGTGACCGCCCGCTAGCCGGTCCGAGCCGGGCGCGGCGACCGGTCCGGCCGTGGCGAGCGCGCTGAAGCCGCGCTAGCCGTCGCGGACCGGGAGCGATGCGGCGCAGGGCGCACCTCGAGCCGGTCAAGCAGGTCGGCAGTCGCCTGCGACACAGCGTCAACAGCGGCCTGGAACGCCTCAGCGTTGTGCGCCGCCGGCGCGCGGAAACCACTGATCTTTCTTACGTACTGCAGCGCGGCAGCCTGCATGTCCTCGGTCGTGACGTGCTCGGTGAAGGGCTCGCGCAGGGTCTTGATGCTTCGGCACATGGACCCAACCTAACCTGTCGCGGACAGCTAAGGCGCGGAGCCAGGTCGGGTCAAAGCGGCGGTCTGGCCAGCCCTCGGGAACTGGCACCATGGATAGGTCATGTTGCTAACCGACCTGGTGCCGGAGTCCGCGGATCCGGACGCGCTGTACGCGGCCTTCAACGAGTGGGCCGAGAGCCAGGGACTCACCCTGTACCCGCACCAGGACGAGGCGCTCATCGAGCTCGTCTCAGGCGCGAACGTCATCTTGTCCACGCCGACAGGGTCAGGTAAGAGCCTGGTGGCCACGGCCGGACACTTCGCGTCCCTCGCCGCTGGCGAGCGGAGCTTCTACACCGCGCCGATCAAGGCGCTGGTGTCGGAGAAGTTCTTCGCGCTGTGCGACGTCTTCGGGCCGGTCAACGTCGGGATGATGACCGGCGACGGCAGCGTCAACGCCGAGGCCCCGATCATCTGCTGCACCGCCGAGGTGCTCGCGAACATCGCGCTGCGGGACGGCGCGGACGCTGACGCCGACCTGGTGATCATGGACGAGTTCCACTATTACGCCGATCCCGACCGCGGCTGGGCGTGGCAGGTGCCGCTGATCGAGCTGCCGCGGGCGCAGTTCCTGCTGATGTCGGCCACCCTTGGCGACGTGACGAAGTTCGAGAAGGACCTCACCAGGCGCACCGGGCGCCCGACCGCGGTCGTGAAGTCCGCCGAACGGCCGGTGCCGCTCACGTTCAGGTTCGTGCTCGATCCGCTGCACGAGACGATCACCGAGCTGCTCGAGACCAAGCAGGCGCCGATCTATGTCGTCCACTTCACCCAGGCCGCCGCTATCGAGCAGGCACAGGCGCTGATGAGCATCAACGTCTGCAGTCGCGCGGAGAAAGACGCGATCGCGGAGCTGATCGGCAAGTTCAGGTTCACCGCCGGCTTCGGCAAGACACTGTCCAGACTGGTCAGGCACGGCATCGGGGTGCATCACGCCGGGATGCTGCCGCGCTACCGGCGGCTGGTTGAGACCCTCGCCCAGGCTGGCCTGCTCAAGGTGATCTGCGGCACCGACACGCTCGGCGTCGGCATCAACGTGCCGATCCGCACCGTGTTGCTGACCTCGCTGAGCAAGTACGACGGCAGCGTGACCAGGCTGCTGCAGGCCAGGGAGTTCCACCAGATCGCCGGGCGGGCAGGGCGAGCCGGCTTCGACGACCGCGGCATGGTCGTCGTCCAGGCGCCTGAGCACGTCATCGCGAACGAGCGCGCGCTCGCCAAAGTCGGCGATGACCCGAAGAAGCGCCGCAAGTTCGTCCGCAAGAAGCCGCCGCCTGGCATGGTCTCGTGGGGCCAGCCGACGTTCGACCGGCTGGTCGCCGCCGAGCCTGAGGCGCTGCGGTCGAGCTTCAAGGTGAGCCACGCGATGCTGCTGAACGTGATCAGCCGGCCGGGCAACGCGTTCACCGCGATGCGCCACCTGCTGACCGACAACGACGAGGACCGGGCCGCGCAGCGCAAGCACATCCACCGCGCGATCCAGATCTACCGCGCGCTGCTCGCCGGCGGCGTCGTCGAGCGGCTCGCCGAGCCCGACGAACAAGGCCGCTGGGCCAGGCTCACCGTCGATCTGCAGGAAGACTTCGCGCTGAACCAGCCGCTCTCGCCGCTCGCCCTCGCAGCCATCGGGTTGCTCGACGTGACAGCGCCCGAGTACCCGCTCAACGTGCTCTCAGTGATCGAGTCCACGCTGGACAACCCAAGGCCGGTGCTATCCGCGCAGCTTTTCAAGGCGCGTGGTGAGGCGGTCGCGGAAATGAAGGCCGAGGGCCTGGACTACGAGACCAGGACCGAGTTGCTCGAAGAGGTCAGCTACCCGCAGCCGCTCGCTGACCTGCTCGAGTCGGCTTATCAGATCTACCGGCAAGGCCACCCGTGGGTCGCCGACTACGAGCTGGCGCCGAAGTCGGTGGCCAGGGACATGTTCGAGCGCGCCATGACGTTCACCGAGTACATCGCCTGGTGCGGTCTGGCCAGGTCAGAGGGACTGCTGCTGCGGTACCTGGCTGACGCGTATAAAGCCCTGCGGCAGACGGTGCCCGATGAGTGCAAGACTGACGAGCTAACCGACATCATCGAGTGGCTCGGTGAGATGGTCAGGCAGGTGGACTCCAGCCTGCTCGACGAATGGGAGCGGCTCGCCAACCCAGAAGAGGCCGAGGCGACTACGGCCCCCCAGCTGGACGAGCGGCCGCCCGCGGTGACGAGCAACCTGAGGGCCTTCCGGGTCCTGGTCCGCAATGCCCTGTTCCGCCGGGTGGAACTCGCTGCGCTGCGGCGGTGGGACGACCTCGGCGAGCTCGACCAGGAGGCGGGCTGGAACGCGGACGCGTGGGCCGATGCCCTCGAGCCCTACTTCGCCGGGCACGACGAGATCGGCACCGGCGCCGACGCCCGCGGGCCCGCGATGCTGATCATCGACGACTCCGACAAAGACGTGTGGCGGGTGCGCCAGATCTTTGATGACCCAGAGCGCGACCACGACTGGGGGTTCTCCGCCGAAGTCGACCTGGCGGGATCGGACGATGCGGGCGAGGCGGTCGTCTGGGTTACCGCTGTCGGCGAGCTCTAGAACTCAGCGGTAAGCCGGGTACGACGCTCCGACCTGGTCGGAGTCCACGATCTCCACGCCGAGCGGCAGCAGCGAGATCGGGATCAGCTTGAAACTGGCCAGGCCAAGCGGGATGCCGATGATCGTGAGGCACAGAACGATGCCGGTGACAAGGTGCGCCAGGGCTAGTTCCCAGCCGAACAGGATAATCCAGATGATATTGCCGATCAGCGAACCGACTCCAGCGTCCCGGCGCGGGACGGTAGTCCGGCCGAATGGCCAGAGCACGTAGTTCGCGATCCTGAATGCCGCGATACCGAACGGGATGGTGATGATCAGGATGAACGCGAGAATCCCGGCAAGCGCATAGAAGATCGCCATCCAGATCCCGCAGAGCACGAGCCAGATCACGTTGAGGATCAACCGCACCTGCTACCCCCTTCGTCGCGGCGCGACCGGGGGCGCCGATTTCGCGCCAGCCTCGCGATCAGGCTCAGCCGAGACCAAGCAGACCGTCGAGCCCCACGCTCAGCCCGGGCGGCAGCGATCCGATCCCCCGGACCGCGATCAGCACACCCGGCATGAACGATGCCCGGTCCAGCGAGTCGTGCCTGATCGTCAGCGTTTCCCCGTGCCCGCCCAGTAGCACTTCCTGATGCGCCACCAGGCCGGGCAGTCGCACTGAGTGCACATGTACCCCGTCAACGGCGGCACCACGCGCGCCGTCCAGCTCGGTCGTCGTGGCATCGGGACCCGGTCCGAGCCCGGCAGCCGATCGCGCGGCCGCGACCATCGCCGCCGTTCTGGCCGACGTCCCGGACGGCGCATCGACCTTGCCGGCGTGATGCAACTCGATGATCTCTGCTGACTCGAAGAATCTCGCGGCCTGCTCGGCAAAGCTCATCATCAGCACAGCGCCGACTGAGAAATTCGGCACAACAAGAACCCGGGGGATGGTCGCCGCCGCCTCGCTGACCGATTCCACGATGGACTTGGCCTCGGCGAGCCGCTGCCCGTCAAAGCCTGACGTCCCGACGACCAACAGCAGTCCCGACTGCACGCACCAGGCCATGTTGTCGAGTACTGCCGCCGGGCTGGTGAAATCCACCACGACGTCGCAATCCTTGAGCGCGTCTCGCGAGTCGTCGACATCGACCGCCGCGGCCAGTTCGAGGTCATCAGCTGATCGCACGGTCTGGCAGACCAGCGAACCCATCCGCCCTTTGGCTCCGAGCACTCCGACGTTGATCACCGTGCTCCCCATTCCCGTCAGGCGGCAACGGCCGCCGCGAACGAGTCGGCGTCGTCATACGGGCCCACGACGGCCAGCGCCTTGGGCTGCGCGAGAATCGCCGCCGCTACATCCCGGACATCGTCGAGCGTGACGGCTTCGATCTGCGCCAGGATCTCATCGACCGGCTCAAGATCCGGGTACACCAGCTCGGACTTGCCGATCCTGGTCATCCTTGATGCCGGATCCTCCAGGCCGAGAACGATCGAGCCCCGCAACTGACCTTTGCCGCGGTCCAGCTCCTCTTTAGTCAGACCCGCATCGCAGACCTTAGCGATCTCTTCCGTGCAGATACTGAGCACTTCGTCTGCCTTCGCAGGCAGGCAGCCTGCGTAGATCCCCCAGACGCCGACGTCGGCATGCTGGGAGCTGAAGCTGTAGACCGAATACGCCAGCCCGCGCTTCTCCCTGATCTCCTGGAACAGCCGGGACGACATGCCGCCGCCAAGCGCGGCGTTCAGCACGCCGAGCGCGAACCTGCGGTCGTCGGTCCTCGCCAGGCCGGCACAGCCGAGTACCAGGTTGGCCTGCTCGATCGGGCGTGAGACAAGCCGCACTCCCGTTCCCGAGCCGACGTCTGGCCCGGCGCGCCCGGGCAGCCTCGGCGGCGCCGGCGGCGCCTCGCTCTTCAGCATCGGGGCGAAGGACTGAGCCGTCAGCGCCACGATCTCCTCGTGCTCAAGGCGGCCGGCCGCGGCAACCACCAGATTCTCCGCGCCGTACTTCGCGACATAATGCTCAGCGATCTGGTCGCGCGTAATCGCGTTGATCGACGAACCCGTGCCCAGGATCGGCCGGCCGAGCGGCGTGTCGCCGAACAGCTGCGAGCCGAACGCCTCGTGCGCGCTATCGGAAGGATCGTCATCGGTCATGGCGATCTCTTCCAGGATCACCGCCCGCTCTGCCTCGACCTCGTTGGGCTCGAGCAGCGAGCCGGTCACCATGTCCGAGAGCACGTCGATCGCCAGCGGCAAGTCGGCGTCAAGTACCCGGGCGTAGTAGCACGTGTACTCCTTGGCAGTGAAGGCGTTGAGTTCGCCGCCTACTGCATCGATCGCGGCGGAAATGTCCAGCGCGCTCCGCCGCTTCGTTCCCTTGAACAGCAGGTGCTCCAGGTAGTGCGTGGCGCCCGCGTGACGGAGGTCTTCGTCGCGGGAACCGACACCTGCCCAGATCCCGAACGAAGCTGAGCGGACGGCAGGCAGCGACTCGGTGATGACCCGCAGCCCACCGGGGAGCACCGTGCGGTAGACGACGCTCTCGCCATCGGCTATCCGCTCGGTGCCCACGCTGAGCCGGCGCCCGGTGCTGGCCTGGGGGGACGACCCCCCGGAACCCCCCGACGTGCTGGCCCCGGGGGACGACCCCCCGGAACCATCCCGACGGGCCGTCATGAGTTGTCGGACTCGCGGTCGCGGTGCCTGGTGCGGAAGTGTTCGCCACCGCCGCCCCTGCGCTCGCCCCCGCGTCCGCGATCTCCCCGGTCACCCCGGTCTCTCCGGCGATCGCCGCGGTCGCCGCGATCCCGGTCGCCCCGGTCCCGGTCCGCACCGCCGCTGAGGTCCTCGCCGGCTGCTTCGCGCTCCACGACTTCGACGGGCACCAGCGACAGCTTGCCGCGGTCGTCGATTTCGCGGATCTCGACCTGCATTTTGTCGCCGACCTTGATGACGTCGTCGACGTTCTCGATCCGCACGCCGCCGTGCAGCTTGCGGATCTGCGTGATGTGCAGCAGCCCGTCCTTGCCAGGCAGCAGCGAGACGAAGGCGCCGAACGTCGTCGTCTTGACGACGGTGCCGAGGAACCGCTCGCCGACCTCTGGGATGTGCGGGTTAGCGATCGCGTTGACCGCCGACCGCGCCGCCTCAGCCGAGGTGCCGTCGGTAGCGCCGATGTAGATGGTGCCGTCGTCTTCGATGGTGATCTCGGCGCCGGTGTCCTCCTGGATCGAGTTGATCATCTTGCCCTTCGGGCCGATGACCTCTCCGATCTTGTCAACAGGCACCTTCACGGTGATGATCCGCGGCGCGTTCTCGCTCATGTCTGCCGGAGTGTTGATGGCTTCGCGCATGACGTCGAGGATGGTCAGCCGGGCGTCCCTGGCCTGCTTCAGCGCCGCCCCGAGCACAGACGCGGGAATGCCGTCCAGCTTGGTGTCGAGCTGCAGCGCGGTGATCACGTCCTTGGTGCCGGCGACCTTGAAGTCCATGTCGCCGAAGGCGTCCTCGGCACCCAGGATGTCGGTCAGCGTGACGTAGCTGCCGCCCTCGTGAATCAGCCCCATGGCGATGCCCGCGACCATGTCCTTCAGCGGCACGCCGGCGTCCAGCAGCGACATCGTTGACGCGCACACCGAACCCATCGACGTCGAGCCGTTCGAGCCGATCGCCTCAGAAACCTGCCTGATCGCGTAGGGAAACTCCTCGCGTGTCGGCAGCACGGGGACCAGTGCACGCTCGGCCAGCGCGCCGTGACCGATCTCGCGGCGCTTGGGCGAGCCAACCCGGCCGGTCTCGCCGGTCGAGTACGGCGGCATGTTGTAGTTGTGCATGTACCGCTTGGTCCGCTCGGGATTGAGCGTGTCGATCATCTGCTCCATCCGGAGCATGTTCAGCGTGCTCACGCCCAGTACCTGGGTTTCGCCGCGCTCGAACAGCGCCGAGCCGTGCACCCTCGGGACCACGCCGGCCTCGGCGGACAGCTGCCGGATATCGGCGACGCCGCGGCCGTCGATCCGCAAGCCGTCCCTGACGATCCGCTCCCTGACCAGCTTCTTGGTGAGCGCCCGCAGCGCCCCCGCGATCTCGTTCTCGCGGCCCTCGAACTTCGCGGCGACCCGCTCAGTGACCGCGGACTGGATCCGGTCAGTCTCGGTGCCCCGCTCCTGCTTCCCGGGGATCGACAGGGCGGCGGCCAGCTCACCGGTCGCCTCGGCGGCAACCGCCTCGTAGATGTCAGGCTGGTAATCAGCGAACGTCGGGAACGCAGCCGTGTCCTTCGCAGCCTGGTCAGCAATCTGCTGCTGGGCCTGGCACAGGATCTTGATGAACGGCTTAGCCGCCTCAAGGCCCTCGGCGACAACTTCCTCCGTCGGGCCGACGGCGCCGCTGGACGAATCGGCAATCAGGCGCAGCGTGGCCGGTGTCGACTCGGCCTCGACCATCATGATGGCCACGTCGCCGTCTTCAAGAACCCGCCCGGCAACGACCATGTCAAAGGTCGCGTCTTCGAGCTGCGGGTGAGTCGGGAACCCAACCCACTGCCCCTTGATCAGGGCGACCCTGACGCCGCCGATCGGTCCGGCGAATGGCATCCCGGACAGCTGAGTCGACATCGAGGCGGCGTTGATCGCAACCACGTCGTAGAGATGCTCGGGGTTCAGCGCGAGGACCGTCTCGACGATCTGCACCTCGTTGCGCAGACCCTTGACGAACGACGGCCGAAGCGGACGGTCGATCAGCCTGCAGGTCAGGATCGCGTCCTCGGACGGACGCCCCTCCCGACGGAAAAACGAGCCGGGAATCCGGCCCGCCGCGTACATTCGCTCTTCCACGTCCACTGTGAGCGGGAAGAAGTCCAGGTTTTCCCTGGGATGCTTAGAAACCGTCGTCGCGGAGAGCACCATGGTGTCCTCGTCCAGGTAGACGACGGCGGAGCCGGAAGCCTGCATAGCCAGGCGGCCGGTCTCGAATTTGATCTTGTGAACGCCAAACTCGCCGTTGTCAATGACGGCTTCGGCGGTGTGCACACCCTCCATGGGGTGAGACCTCCTCAGATGAGGTCCCGCGTAAGCCCGCCGTCGGCGGAGTATTCATCGCCCAACAGGTGGGCGAAAGCTGCCGACCGGTCTTCGATCGAAGCCCTCGGCTTGGGCGGTAGTGCGACGCGGCGCACGATCCGGCTCATCCGAGAACCACTACCGAGGACCGGCCCTCTGGCACGCTCAGCACTCCGGGCCGGGGCCGCGGGACGATTTCGTTATGCCTCGTGGTCTGGTTTATGTGTTTTATTCAGTTGACACGGGCGGCTCGCCTAACCAGCCCTGACCACCAATGTAGCGCCAGCAGTCAGCACACGGCGATGACGTGGCCGCCCGTGCCGGGAGTACCTGTCGCTAGCGGCGCAGGCCGAGCTTCTCGATTAGCGCGCGGTAGCGGTTGATGTCCTCGCGGGACAAGTACTGCAGCAGGCGCCGACGGCGGCCGACGAGCAGCAGCAGCCCGCGGCGGCTGTGGTGGTCGTGCTTGTGCACCCTCAGGTGCTCAGTGAGATCGGCGATTCGCCTGCTCATCAGCGCGACCTGGACCTCCGGCGAACCGGTGTCACCCTCACCTGTCGCGTGCGCGGCGATGATCTCCTTCTTTACTTCGTTGTCGAGCGGCACAGTCTTCCTTCTTGATCGACGGACTTCGTTGCCAACGGGAGGTTTGCACAGGTATGCGTAAACCCCGTCCGCGGGCGGGAAGGCAAGGGCGGAGCCGCCCGATGCCGGATTTAGCGAGCCGCATGAGGGCGCAGCAAGCCAGGCCAGATACTTCTGACCGCCTGCTACGGTATCACGCCGGCCAAACCTCCGCGCCGCACGCGCGTCCGCGGCCAGCACTTCACGGGGTGCCAGGACCCGGG
>DATELR010000216.1:0-3751 GCA_035276345.1 Streptosporangiaceae bacterium
GCCCTGGCAAATGCCAGGACCGCCCTTTGCGTGTTTGGCCACGATGAATCCGTCAAAGTGGGTTCCGACTGGCCGGGACGTCGGCAAATGGCACCGTCATCGTGCGTGCCGGCTCCTCAAGCGGCCATTAAAGGTGGATCATCGAGGCATGAATCGGCCCGCCGAGCAGCTCATCCGCGACTACCTGAACCGGTTGTCGCTCGCGGCCAAGGCCGGGCTCGAGCCCGCTGCCCGCCAGGCGCTGCTCGACCACACCAGGGCGCGCATCGATGCGGAGTGCGGCGGCATCGCGAACCCGACGGCTGCGCAGGTGAGGCGGACGCTGGCTGGGCTCGGGGATCCGATTGCACTTGTCGAGAGGGAGCGCTCACGGGTCGCTGCGCGCAAGGCGTGGGATGAGCGCGAGACGTCGCAGAGCGGGCCGTCGAGGGAGCAAGCCGGCGAAAGCCGCGCGAGCGGGCCGCAGCGGCAAGTGTGGCCGCCGCCCGTGACGCCTTCGATCGGCCAGCCGCCCCTCATGCCGCCGGTGATCTTGCCGACGGCGACTGCGAACATGCCAGGATCGGGTGTCCGCCTGACCGCGACCACGACGCCGTCGATTTCGTCGAACCCGTGGGCACCGGCCGGCCTGCCGGTGCTGGCTGGGTCTCAGGTTGCGATCGGCCAGCCGCTGTCAGTGAGCAACGGCGCATGGGCGGGGCCGCCGGTGTCGCCGGACGAGGTATCAGCAGACCAGGCAGAGTCTGGGGCGACGGGCTCGTCCTCAGACGGGAACAAGTCAGCGGGCACGCCGGGTCCGACGGGCAATGACTCCGCCACCGGCCAGCGACCGGCCGCGCCGTCGTCCCCGGCCGGCGCGCCCGCCAGGAGAGACAAGGCCACGCGCGAGATCAGCGAGCCCGCGCCGTCCCCCGGGGCGGGCCGTGGCGAGGGCGGTAGCGCAAGAAACAACGGTCTGTCCGCCCGGCTGCGTCCGCGGTGGCCAGGGTCCGGGTCCGCGCCCTCGGCGAACGCCCCGGCGCGGCCAGCGTCGGAGCGAAAGTCACCAGATCCGGATGAGCCGCCGCCGGCCACCGCAGCGAGGAGCACGCCCGGCGACGAACGGGACGCAGCGGGGGTCGAGTTCAGCATCGATCCGGCCGATCTGGAGCTGAAGCCTAGTCGCCTCGAGGCGATCAGCGGCGCCGTCGCACTGCGGCTCAAGAGCATAGGTGCGGCGCTTCTGATCATCGTCATGCGCGACCGGCTCGAAGCGATAGCGGTTCTCCTGCTCGGCCTCGGCGGGGCCATCTACCAGCCGATATGGGTCATCGGGGCGTTCGTGGCGATGTCGTCGAAGAAGTGGGATCTTCGGGATAAATGGCTCGGTCTCGCCTTGCCGGTCCTGGCCGTGGCCATCGGGACGGCCATTGAGGTCACGTTCGGCGCGCGCCTCTCGGGATACTGGCCGTACTTGGTCGAAGCCTGGGTGGCAGCTGGCCGGCTGAGTCGCATTGCGGCCGTCCTCAGTGCATTGTTCCTGCTTTGGCGGGTGCACAGATACCAGGGCAATCCGACCAGGCGGCTGCCCTCGTGGAGTCCGGAGCGCAAGCCGGGCCGGTGACCGGCTGACGGTGCCTAACGCCGTCCGCTAGCTGGGCCGGGGCGGATTTATTGCGGTGTCCTGGCAAGAGGAACAGGGTATGTTCGCGACATGACTCCGCCCTCGGGCGGTGCCACGAGAAGCGCGCAAGCATACTTTTCAGGCATAACGTGCCTACTCGGTAAGGTGTTTCTGGCCTCGCCAGTTCTCTCCGGGCGTGGGCGCACCGGGTCGGGACCGATAGCCTATATATACGCAGCAAGGTCTTAACGCATCATTTCTCACTCCGCGCAAAGGGTCCGCACGTGCCTACTGGCAAAGTCAAGTGGTATGACGCCGACAAAGGTTTCGGCTTCCTCACCCGCGATGACGGGGGTGAGGTCTTCGTGCACTCGACCGCGCTGGCGACCGCCGGTACGGTGCTGCGAGCAGGCCAGCGGGTGGAGTTTGGTGTAGCTGAGGGCCGCAGAGGCGCGCAAGCGTTGCAGGTAAGGACGCTGGAGCCGCCGCCAACCGTGGCGAAGACCAGCCGCAAGGGCACCGACGAGATGACGGTCCTGATCGAAGACCTGATCAAGCTGCTCGACGGGCTTTCCAATACCTACCACCGCGGCAAGCATCCAGACTCCAGGGAAACCAAGAAGATCGCGGCCGTTCTGCGCGCCGTCGCCAACGACCTGGACGGCTGACCTTCTTAAGCGGCGCCGCCGGGACGGCGCTGCGGAGTTGAGGTTGCGAAGCGCGCTGGCGGCGGCTGGTGGCGCAGTTGCAGGTTTCGCCTCCGCCTTGCCATCACTAGCGAGGCGAGAGAAAGGGCTAGCCCCGCGGCGGCGACCGAGAGGCCGGCCACCCCGCTGCCGGTGATGGACAGCAGCAGGCCAAGCAGAGCGCCGATGACCCAGGACAGCTGGTGCAGCGTCTCCGAGGCGGCGAACGTCGAAGAGCGCACGTCGGGGCTGATCTCGCGCTGCACGATCGAGTCGAGCGCGAGTTTAACCAGCGTCTGGCCGAGCGCCGCCGCGAGCGCGACGATGACCGCGGCCCACAGCCCGAAGAAGAGCGCGCATAGCGTCGTCACGATCAAGGTCACGGCCAGCATCCCGAACACGATCATCAAGGGTGCCCTGCTCTTCAGCGCGGCACCGATCGCCGTGCCGATGAAGCCGCCGATCGCGACCCCGGTGATCATCTCCGCCAGCGCAAGGTGGTCAGAGACGCCGAAGTGAACGGTCCTGAGTATGAAGGCGAGGAAGAAGATCATGAAGCCCGAGTACGCGCGGAGCGTGATGTTCGCACCAAGCGCCTCGCCGACTACAGGCCCGACTGGCCGCGGGAACAGTCTTCTTGGCATGCGTCGTTTGCTGCCGGGCTGGTGTTGGCCCGCGTCACCGCGCGCTCCCTGTTCGGGCGCTGCCCCGTCGGCCGCCGCGACACCGCCGGCCGCGGCCTGCGGCTGCGCGATGTCGGCTGCCGGTTCGTCGACGCCGCTGGGCAGCCGGAATCCTGGGATCATCGCCAGCAGGTACACCAGCGTGCCGACGCGCAGCACCCAGGCTGCACCCCCGGCATGACCACCCGCGAGTGCATCGATCCCTGCGGCGACCGGTACGGCGACGGTCGTAGCGAGCAGGGACGCCAGCGCGCACCGCGAGTTCGCGGTGACCAGGGTGATTTCTTGCGGCAGCAGTCGCGGCGTGACCGACGCCCTCGTGACGCTATAGACCTTCTGCAGCAGCAGGACCCCGAATGCGGCCGGCAGCAGCGTCAGCGTGTCGTTGTGCTGGACCGCCCCCGCCATCCCCCAGCACAGCAGGCCCCGGGCTAGAACGGTGCCGATCAGGATGTAGCGCCGGCCGTGCTGGATGCGATCGAGCATCGGGCCGATGAATGGTGCCAGCAGCGCGAACGGTGCCATGGTGATGAGCAGCGCGAGCGCGACGCGGCCGCGGGCCTCGGTGACCGATGCGCTGAAGAACAAGGTCCCGGCGAGTGCGACAGCGACGAAACCGTCGCCGATGCTGCCTGCAGCGCACAACTCGATGAGCTGAGCCAGGCCCGTCCGGCCGGCGCCCGACGCATGGCTCATCTTGTGCAGGGTGCGGCGAGTGCCGTTCGCGGCGGCAGCGCCAGCCCGGCCCGCGGTCTGCGAGGCAGATACGAAGGTTCGTG
>DATELR010000217.1:0-11121 GCA_035276345.1 Streptosporangiaceae bacterium
AGCCGCAGCCGGTCAACCAGGAACTTGTCTTTAACGCCGAGGAGAATGGCGAGCCGGTGCAGCTCGGCGCGGCCGCCGTCGGCCTGCCGCGACAGCGCCGTCTGATTGACCGTCACCACAAGGGACGGGCGGCTGGCCACCCGCGGCCGGCCCACGTCGTCGAGGATTTCGCCCCGGCTGGGCGGCAGCACGACGGTCCTGACGCGCTCCTGACTGGCCAGGCTGGCGTACCCGTGTCCCGACGCGACCTGCACATACCAGAGCCTGACGGCAAGAACGACGAGCAGCGTGACGCAGACCACCGACAAGCCCGCCAGTCGCCACCTGGCAGCCCGGCTCACCGCCGGCCTCCTGACCTGCCGTCATTCCGGTGCAGAAGATCTCGCCACTTCCCCCGCCTGCCGAATACGTTCCGGGGCAGCGCGCGCAGGCGAAGCGAACCGGAGGCCGTCTGGGTAGTGGCCAGCCGCACGGGGCGGTACTTGATCCTCGATGCCCTGTTCGGCCGGAACTTTGTTTCGCCATGCCCGCGCAGGCCGCCCCCTGCCGACCGAAGCCGCAGTCGCGCTGGCCGTGAACTCGGACGTGCGTGCACATGCATGGCCGAGTAGCCGAGGTCCGGCCGAGGGCCTGAGCGGCTCGCGCCGTCGGCATCGGGCGCGCGGCGGGGACTTCGCAATGGCTCGCGGCCGCCGATCGTCCCGCTGCCCGCCGGGCTGGTCGAGCGGACCGGCCGGCCGGCTGACGCCAGGCCAGCCGGGTGGCTGCCCGACGGCCGGCTGAACGAGGCTCCGCTGAGCGGCGCCGTCGGCTGGCTCAATGACGGCTTGCTAAAGGACGGCGCGCCGAGCTCCGGCCGGCTAGCGCGCGACCGCCTGGTGATCAGAAACGCCGCCAGCAGCGCGCTGCACCCGATGACGTCATACAGCACTGCCGCCGGCAGCCCGTGCCGGACCGCCGCGAAGGTCACGCCGGAATCCCTGGCGATCAGGCCGAGCCCGGCCTGGGCTACCTCACCAGCGCAGACGGCGATCACCGCCGCCGACAGCAGCCTCGGAACGGAACCGCCGGACCTGTCGCTGATCCGCCCGCAGGCGTAGCCGATCAGGCAGAAGAAGAACGCCAGTCCGCCGATGATGTAGCCGCCCGGCGGCGCGAGATCGAGGCAGAGTCCCGCGCAGAAGCCGGTCAGCATGCCGGTGACCGGTCCTCTCATCAAGGCGAGCGCGACGACGAGGACCAGGGCGATATCGGGCACGCCGCCGCCCGGCAACGGAAGCCCATTCACGAGCACTACCTGCACCAGAGCGGCCGCGACGGCCAGGACGCAGAAGATCGCGTGGCGCATGTCAGCCCCCAGCGCCCTGCAGATTGAGCCGGGCGGCCGGGCGATGCGATCTCCCGCCCCTGACGTACGGTGCGACGACCACGCCGACGACCTCGAGCGCCGAGAAGTCGGTGAACGGCCTGACCAGCGCGGTCCTGGTAAGGCCGCCGCCCGCCGCCACCCTGGTGACAACGCCGACGGGCACACCCGCTACATACGGCCTGTTGTTGACCGAAGCGGCCGTGACCAATTGCTGGCCAGGGGCGACAGCGCTGCCCGAGCCCAGCACATGGAGCAGCAGCCGGGCCTGACCTGTGCCGCTGGTCGCCGCGCCGGTGACCCAGCCCAGCTGGCCGCTGCCCGCGAGCCGGACCCCGGCCACAGCCGCCGGGTCGGTCGCCAGCAGGACCGTGCAGGTCGACGGGCTCACGCTGGTGACGGTGCCAACCAGACCCGATGCGCTGAGCACCGTCTGCTGCGGCCTGACCCCTTTGTCGCTGCCCACGTCCAAGGTGACAGCCTGCTGGTATCTCTGGCCAATCCCGATAACGTCAGCGGCGATAATCCGGTGCCGGCCTTGGTCGGGCAGCCGTAGCAACCCGGCCAGCTGACCGTACTTGCGGTTGTTCAGCTGCTCGCTGTTCAGCCGTGCTTTGAGCCTGATCAGCTCCCGCTCAAGAGCTTGTTCTCGTCCGGTCGGATCGGCCCGGCCGGCTCCGCGCTCGACAAAGCCGGCGATCGGGCTCGTCACGGAACGGACGCCGCGTTCCGCCCCGCCGAACACCGCCCCGCCGATGGCTCGCAGCGCCGCTGACCCGCCGAGGAGATCAGTGCCGGCGAGAGCAAGCGCCAGGGCGAGCAGCGCGGCGAGGGCTATCTGCCCGCGCCGGGTGTCATGCAAGGTGAATCACCCTATCCTGCCGATCTAGCCGCTGCGACGTGATTAGCGTCTGGTGTCGGTCAGCAGGATCTGGCCGAGTGCGTCAAAGTCCTCGACGCACTTGCCAACTCCCATGGCGACCGATTGCAGCGGATCGTCGGCGAGATGGACCGGCAGACCGGTTTCCTCGCGCAGCCGGTCATCCAGGCCACGCAGCAAGGCACCACCGCCTGCCAGCGCGAACCCGCGGTCCATGACGTCACCAGCGAGTTCAGGCGGACACTTGTCGAGCGTCGACTTGACCGCGTCACAGATGAGGTTCAGCGGCTCTGAGATCGCCTGGCGGACCTCGTCGGCGCCTATCACGATCGTCTTAGGCAGCCCGCTGACCAGGTCTCTGCCTCGGATCTCGGCTTGTGGTTCGTCTTCGGCTGGGTATGCCGAGCCGATCGACATCTTGAGCTGCTCGGCAGTCCGCTCGCCCAGCATGAGCGAATACTCCTTCTTGGCGTAGGTGATGATGGCCTGGTCGAACTCATCGCCCGCGACGCGGAGCGACTGCGAAACCACGATGCCGCCAAGCGAGATCACGGCAACCTCGGTTGTGCCGCCGCCGATGTCGACGACCATGTTGCCCATGGGCTCGTTGACTGGTAAACCGGCCCCGATCGCCGCCGCCAGCGGTTCTTCGAAGATGTAGACGCGGCGCGCCCCAGCCCGGTGCGCGGCTTCCTTCACGGCGCTCTGCTCGACGCCGGTGAGCCCGCTCGGCACCGCGATAATGATCCGCGGTTTAACCAGGTAGCTGCGTTTGTGCACTTGCTGGATGAAATAGCGCAGCATCCGCTCAGTGACATCGAAATCGGCGATGACGCCATCCCTGAGCGGCCGGATCGCGACGATGTTTCCTGGGGTCCTGCCGATCATTCGTTTAGCTTCGACGCCGACCGCCACCACCTGGCCGGTGTTTATGTTCAGCGCCACCACGGAGGGTTCGTTGAGCACGATTCCCCTACCGCGGACATATATCAATGTGTTGGCGGTGCCAAGATCAACTGCCATATCGCGACCCATGAAGGCCAAGGCATTGCTCATCTAACGGCCGTCCCGATACTGCCGAGGGTTTGCAATAGCGTTTGGTCGCGCCTGATGGTGCCGTGCCAGCGACCGGGGAGTGCAAGGCTGCTGGCCCATCTGATTCATCGGCTGAAGATCCACAGTCTAAACAAGGTTCGGTCAAGTTCTTGCAATTGGCATGGCCAGTCGCGCGGCCGCGGTGAACATGCCTGGCCAGGCACCCGCAGTATCGTCACCGCATGCGGCGCATCCAGACGGTACTGATCGACATTGACGGCGTGCTGACCGTCTCGTGGCAGCCGCTGCCGGGCGCTGTCGCCGCGCTCAGCCAGCTACGGGCCGAGGGCTATCCGCTGGCATTGGTCACCAACACGACGTCCCGCTCCCGGGCATCGATCGCCAGCTCGCTGGCCGCGGCAGGCTTCCCCGTCGCGGCCGAGGACATCCTCACCGCACCGGTCATCGCCGCCGCCTACCTGCGCGAACACCACCCGAACGCACGGTGCCTGCTGTTGAACAGCGGCGACATCGGCGCCGACCTGGCAGGGCTGAATCTCGTCGTTCCGGGCGACGAGGCCCCGGTGGAAGTCGTGCTGACCGGCGGGGCCGGCCGGGAGTTCAGCTACCAGGCGCTCAACCAGGCCTTCAGCCACCTGCAGCGCGGCGCCACGCTGGTCGCCATGCACCGGGGCATGTACTGGCGCACAAGTGACGGCCTGCAGCTCGACACCGGAGCCTTCCTCGCTGGCCTCGAGCAAGCGGCGCACACTCACGCGGAAGTCGTCGGCAAACCCGCGGCCGCATTCTTCGCCGCAGCCCTGGCGCATCTCGGCGCCGATGCCGCAGACGCAGTGATGATCGGCGACGACATCGAGACCGACGTGCTAGCCGCTCAGCAGCACGGGCTGGCCGGCGTGCTGGTGAAAACCGGCAAATATCTGCCGAGGACTCACCACGATGCCAGCGGAACGCCAGACCACGTCCTGGATTCCTTCGCCGACCTGCCCGCATTGCTGGACGGCCTCGCTTAACCCGGCGCGCTGTCAACGAACCTCGTAGCGCAGGTGCACTGCTCCCTCACCGCGGATCGCCTCGATGCAGCGCAGATCAACCTGGGCAGTCCCGAACAGTGGCAGACCGCGGCCGAGCAATGCCGGCACGACGTGCAGCACGACCTCATCGACCACGCGGGCGGCCAGTGCCTGCTGAGCGATGCTCACGCCGCCGGCCAGCAGCACGTCCCGGTCGTCTGCCGCGGCGCGGGCCTGTTCCACGGCGTCCTCGATCCCGCCGGTCACGAACGTGTAGCTGGTGCCGCCGCTCTTGCTGATCCGCTCCTGGCCGCGGTGGGTTACGACGAACACAGGTGCGTGAAATGGCGGGTTCTCCCCCCAGTTCGGATAGCCGTAGTCGAACATCGTGCGGCCGATCACCTGCGGGCCGAATCTGGCGAAGTTGCTCGCCCACACCCGGGAGTCAACCGAGTCCTCCCCGCCCGGCTGACCTTGCTGCTCGCGCCAGCTCGCCAGCGGGAACTGCCAGCCCAGGATCGCCGTGAACACGGCCATCCCGTCCGGGTCCGCGGACTCCGGGCCCGCAATGCCGTCCAGCGATGTCGACATGGCAAGAACTATCTGTGTCATCTCGGGCTCCTTCCGGCCGGGCGCCTCCTGCGCCCGCTCAGTTCACGGTCGGAACCGGCTACCGGAGCTCGACATCCGCAGGCGGAATTGTTCAATAGGTCCCAGCCCGCTAATGGAAGGTGAGTCTGATGGCATACGTGCTCCGAGCTGCTCGCACTCGCGGTGCTGGCCGGCGCGGCCTTGATCATCTTGGACCGGCGTGCCGGTCACGCCCGCGAACAGGCCCCGCACGATTCGTCGAGCGGTTTTCCCCCAACACAATCACCGCCGTCTTGGTCGCCATCGCCGGATTCACTTTCCGGCCTAGCCGCCTGCGCCGGCCAGCCCTCCTATCTGGCCGGCTGATGCCCTCCCATGTGGCGGCGACAGCAGTGGTTCGGCGAGACTGGCGTTATGGATGATGCTGTCCGGCGTTACCGCGATCAGATCGCCGACGAGAGCCAACCGGTGTTTGATCGCCTGCACGAGCTGATCATCGGCACCTTCCCTGATGCGCAAGTGGTGTTGTCCTACGGGATGCCGACATACCGGATCGGGCGCCGGCGCCTGAACGTCGGCGCGTGGGAACACGGGCTCTCGCTTTATGTATCGCCCAGGCGGGACGGCGGCTTCTCAGAGCGTCATCCCGAGCTTGCCTCCGGGAAGGGGACCATCAAGGTCAGCCCGCAAGACGCCGCCCGGATCTCTGATGACGAGTTCCGGGAGCTGGCGCGCGCCGCCCTGAGTCCATGACATCGCCAGTTCAGCCAGAGGTCGGTCCCGCTCAATGGCCGGAAGCCGTTAATGAATGGAGGGCCACTAAACCGCCGGAACTGGCATTGACGGAATGAGCCGTCGGGCGGTATGACGAACGTCATGACCCGGGTCCCGTCCGCCTCATGCGCTTGCGGCCAGCCCTGGGAGGCGCACGAGTTGCGTTGCCCGAGGCAGAAGCGCCGGGGCGTAGGCAGGGTAATCGCGCTGGCGATAGCCGGCGGGGTCGCTGCTCAGGTTCTGTTCGTGGTCGCGATCGTCTTCGCTGCTGGGCTCCTCAGCCCTCCACCAACGCTCGGGGGGCCATTCCTTTACCACGCAGGCCCCGTCAGGCCAGCAGTTCAGGCCTGCGAGCTGTTCTATGCATGGGAAAAGACCCACAACCCGAGTATGCTGAACCGGGCTGCGGACGACGCGCACAGCTGGCGCGTTCCGTGGCATTTCAAACCGCGCTTCATATCGGTCTTCAACGGTCTGCATCGCTGGGCACGGAAAGGCGCGAACTCGCCGATGGCCATCAGCTTCGAGCACGCCGTCCAGGTCGTATGCGATCAGCAAGTCAGGGCTAACCTGACTTCGCGGGATCGACCCGCATTCCAGACGACAATTGCCCGATTCAGCCAACCCAGTACCGCGAACAAGCGATCGGCCAAGCAACGGCATTAGTCAATCGCCGGTCGCTTGGGCTATCGCAATGCTGAGGTGACGGCCTGCTCAAGAGCGCGGGAGACGTGGTATCGCAGCCGTTGCTCACAGATCCGGCGCGCCGCACGGTAATCCGCGACGGCCTGGCCAAGCATGGTCGGCTCAGCTGCGATGCCTAGCGGAGCCAGCAGATGCTCGTACATCTTGCCGAGCTCGGCGGCAACCAGATCGGCTTTCCCTGCGTGCTGCTTTGTGGACAGCCAGAGCATCCAGTCCCAGAAATGGGCATCGATGCCGGGCAGAGTCGCCGCGGTGACCTGCCAGGCTGGCTGCGCGGAGTGCGGCTCGGTGAAGATCAGGTCCACCTTCACCGGCCCGGCCAGGATCAGCATGTAGCACCAGGTGGAGCTGAGCCGATCCCATTGGGCAGCCATCGGGCTCAGCCGCGCAGCAAGTGCTGGCAGGCGTCCCTGCACCTCGGCGAACGCATCGGTAGTGATCTTGAAGTCCCAGTCCGACTCCGGTAGCGCATCACCGCGACCACGGGAACCTGCAAGGTCTACCCGGACAATTGCCGGATCGCGTGCGAGCAGCTTGAACACGTCGTCCGGCAGGCGCACTGATGTCGTCTTGCTACCAGCCACATGATCAGAATGCCGGTGCGACACAACTCGCGGGCGAGCGGGAGGATTGACACATGCGCGAGTTCGATCTCAACATCGAGCGTGTCCTCGAGAACTGGACGGTTGCCCATGCGTTGCGCGAAGTCATCGCCAACGCGCTCGACGAGCAGGCACTGACCGGCACGGCCGAACCCGCGATCTTCGAAGACGAAGCTGGCCGTTGGCACGTCAAGGACTGGGGGCGGGGACTTCGGTACGAGCATCTCACTCAGAACGAGAACCGGGAGAAGCTACAGCATCCGGACAAAGTGGTCGGCAAGTTCGGTGTCGGGCTGAAGGACGCGTTGGCCACGTTCGACCGGAACCAGATCACCGTCACCATCAGAAGCCGGTACGGCGAGATCACGACCGGGAAGCAAGCAAAACACGGATTCACCGACATCCAGACCTTGCATGCGCTGATATCCGATCCTCAGGACACCAGCTTCCCCGGCACCGAGTTCATCTTCCAGGGCGGCGCGCTCCGCAGCGAGCAGGTCGAGGAGGCGAAAGCCCTGTTCCTCCGCTACTCCGGCGACGTCGAGGCAGGCGCGACCCCGTTCGGGACGGTGCTCAGACGTAAAGACTCCAGGTCTCCTGCGCACATTTACGTCAACGGCTTGCGAGTGGCAGAAGAGGACAACTTCCTGTTCTCTTACAACATCACATCTCCCACTAAGGCACTCCGCCGCGCGCTTAACCGGGAGCGAAGCAATGTCGGTCGGGGAGGCTACACCGACCGCGTCAAGGCGATCTTGCTTGCCTGCGAGAATGACGAGGTTATCGACGCCCTGGTCGCTGACCTGCAGCAGTACGAGCGCGGCACCCAGCACGACGAAACACAATGGCTAGACGTCGGGCTGCATGCCTGCAGGCAGCTCAATGCGCGCCGCGACGTTATCTTCCTGACGCCGGTGGAGCTGGCCCAGGCTCGCGAGTTTGTCCAGCGAGCTGTCGATGACGGTTACGAGACGGTAGTCGTGCCCGAGACCATCCGAAAGAAGCTGCCTGGCCTCCGCGATGCAGCCGGAAATCCGATGCGCGACCTGGGACATTACCGCGATGAGTGGCAACAGAGCTTCAGCTTCGAGTTTATCGACCCAACGGAGCTGTCCCCGGAGGAAAGAGCTGTCTGGGATACGCTCCATCGGGTCTTCGCCGTTCGTGGCGGCAGGCCTAAGCGGGTCAAGGATGTGCGGATCTCCGCGACAATGCGCCTGATAGAAGGCCGCTACCAAGAAGCGGTCGGTCTCTGGGAAGCCGCAGACGGCTTGATCATCGTCAAGCGGGACCAGCTCAGCTCCACCGACCGGTTCGCTGGAACAATTCTTCACGAGCTTTCACATGCGCTAAGCGGCGCTCCCGATGTCAGCCTCGAGTTCGAGCAGCAACTCACGAGTGAGCTAGGCCGTGTCGCGGCGCAGTCCTTGCTCGGCGTAGTCAGTAAGTAGATCGCTCACCGAGATGCCGCGCCGGCCGGCCTGGGCCGCCAGGCGTTCGGCAAGGTCACCAGGAAGAACGATCATGCGTTGCACGCGATCGTCGCGTTCCCAGCCTTCATCGCTCAGTTCAGGCACGCTCGCTCCTCTCCGGTACCGGCTCATCGACGTCTTTGACTGCGACGTAGCGGTGCAGGATGCGGTCGCTCAGCAGGCCAAGGCAGCTGAGATTCGGAAACCCCGGTCCCTGCGCGAGCCCTGCCATGACCGGCAGGTGCAGCGGCGGGGTCAGGCCGGACACAGACAGATCGACGTCGATCACGCGCTCCAGCCCACTGCCGGCAATCGCCTCGCGGTACCGAGCCGCCGCCTCGTCACTCAGCAAAGCCTCGAACCACCGCCCGTCAAAACCGATGGCAACGACGACGGCGTCATAGGCGACGCGCTCGCGCTCGTCGCCGTAGGCGATGGTCACGATGACGTCGTGCTCCCTGGCCTCGATCTCGGCTGCTCGCCCAGCGAGAGTGCGCAGGCCGCGCGCCTGGTTAAGCGCATCCTCAGCCTGCAGCGAGAACACGCCGCGATCCGTGCGGTCAACGAACTCACGGCGGTGCGCCTCGGCTAGGTGCGGCCACTCACCAGGGTCGGAGTAGAGCCGGTTCTCTTCGTAGCTCTCACCCCGCGAGTACAGAACACCGCGAGAGGTCAGCACGTCGATCGTGGAGCGCTTGTGACAGCGCTTCGCCAGGTCAATGACGACCGACGCCGCAGTCTCGCCGCTGCCGATCACACAGACGCTTTGCGCGCGCTCGTGCTTGAGACCGTGCGCCGCCAGCCAGTAGGTACGCCCGTCCAGAACCCGCGGGTGCTCACGCGGCTGGCCGGGCACCGTGATGGCTGGCCCGGCGCCGGTGATGACCACGCCGTAGGCGTTCACGGCAAGGCCAGCCTCCAGCTTCACCTCCCAGCCGTCACCGCCGGCAACCTCGAGGCCGGTCACGACACCGGGGACAACCTCTGTCTCCGCAGCTTCGGCGACTTCGCGCAGGTACATGCTCCACTGGCGATGTGTCGGCCTCATCCGGCCGCGGTCAACCCAGTCGGCATAGACGCCGTGCCGGATGAGGTGGCGCTGCCAGCTGTACTCCCCCATCGCCGCGATCACATCGGCGGATGCATCGCCCCAGCTGGCCCCGTACGGATAGCCAACGTCCTTCTCAGGCGGCGTCCCCAGCGGCAGCAGCCCGCTGGTGTAACCCTGGCGCCCGGTCCAATTTCCGGCCACCTCGTTAGGGTCGATCAGCACAACGCGTGGCGCCG
The DNA here is from genome assembly GCA_035276345.1 of Streptosporangiaceae bacterium. Taxonomy (GTDB): domain Bacteria; phylum Actinomycetota; class Actinomycetes; order Streptosporangiales; family Streptosporangiaceae; genus Chersky-822. Next base: position 9,747 of record DATELR010000217.1, read on the forward strand.
GAAGGCCCGCAGCGGTAAGCGCGCGGGCCTTTGCGGCGATAGCAATGCCCTTCGGGCCGGCGCCCACCACAGCAAGGGTTGACACCTGGCGAGAATAACCAGACGACGCCTGTACCGGTCATCCGGTAGCGGGCGTGGCGTTGAATTGACCGCCAGCGGCTGATGCCGGCCAGCGATACTGACCGACGTGACCTGGTTTCCGGGACTGCGGCGAGCAGAAGCGATGCGGCAACGCGTCGAGCAGCTGCCGGACGGACAGCTGCGGTGGCGTTACGACTGGAGGGACGGGCGCCGGGTGTGGCGATTCACGACCGAAGATGTCGCTGCCACCGAAGTTGCGATCGAGCACGTCTATCACGCCTCACTCGCCGGGCCGCGCGCGGTGCCGGTTCGCTGGCGTATGAACGAGCGCATTTCGGTGGAACCGGCCGCGAACGGAACCGACGTCACCGTGCGCGTGCTGGGGCGAATGACCGGAGCGAGCCGCGTGCTCCACGTCCTGGGGCACCGGGATACGGCAACGACGGCGCGCCTGGCCGAGATGGCTCGTCTCCAAGCGGACCAGACGGCCTCTGCCATCGCCGCTCATTTCCAAGACGGAACATAGCGCCACGCGATGCGTAGCGGCATACTGATAGTTCTCATACGAGAGGTACTTCAGGTACATCACGTTATGTCACTTCTGCGCAGCGATCGGGAGGTTCCATGGCTGCCCCGCCTGCCGGGCAACGGCGACTGAATCGTGCCGGAGTGGCCAGTTTGCTGTTGGCCGCCGGCGCGCTCGCGATCGGCAGCATCGGCGCGGGAACGGCCTTCGCGACGGGACCTGCTGCTAGCCAGACGTGGTCCATCGTGCATGGCGCCAAACTCGCACCGAACAGCGCGCTGAACGGACTCGCTGTCGTGAACAAGCGGCTCGCCTGGGCAGCTGGCATCGAAGGCTTCAGCAGCAACGGCAGCCGACCCGGCCAACCGCTCATCGAGCGCTGGAACGGCAAAGCGTGGTCACGGGCCAAGTTGCCCTCGGTCTGGCGAGGTGGCTTGGGATTTATCGCCGCATCCTCTGCGACCAACGCCTGGGCGCTGGGGCAAAACGATTCAGGGTCGACAGAACACTTGCTCCACTGGAACGGGCATGGATGGCGGAACAGCGCCTTTCCCGGCACACCGGGAACCTTTTACGTGAATCTCGGCCTTACGGCAGCCCCCGGCGGTAAGGCCTGGATGATCGCGTCGGACGCCGGTAGTTCATCGATATTCGGATGGAACGGAACCCGCTGGAACGATCAGTACTATCCATGCCCCCACACCGTCTGCAACCTGATCAGGGTCGGCGCCCGCACTGGCAGCGACGCTTGGGCAGTCGGGAACTACG
>DATELR010000218.1:0-14497 GCA_035276345.1 Streptosporangiaceae bacterium
GCGAGTGCCTCGGCGTAGGGGTGCTGCGCGCCGGTGAAGACCTCGTGCGCCGGCCCCTCTTCCACGATCTTGCCTGCGTACATGACGGCCAGCCGCCGGCACGTTGCCGATAGCACCGACAGGTCGTGGCTGATCATGATCATCCCGATCCCGCGGTCACGGACAAGGCCGCCGATCAGGTTCAGCACTTGCGCCTGGATCATGACGTCAAGCGCCGTGGTTGGCTCGTCCGCGATGATCAGGTTCGGCGAACAGGCCAGCGCCATCGCGATCATCACGCGCTGTTTTTGGCCGCCGGACAGCTCGTGCGGGTAACTCTCCGCCCGCTCGGCTGGCAAGCCGACCTGGCTGAGCAGTTCGGCGACCCGTCGTGCTGCCTCGTCCTTCGATACGCCATGAAAGTGCAGCAGGATCGGCTCGGCGATCTGAGTGCCGATCTTGCGGACCGGATTCAGCGAATGCAATGCGCCCTGGAACACGATCGAGGCGCCCGCCCAGCGGACCGCGCGGAGCCTGCCCCACTTCATCGTGAGAACGTCTTCGCCGTTGAACAGGATCTGCCCGCTCACCTTGGCCGAGGATGGCAGCAGCCGCAGGATCGACGTGGCGATCGTTGACTTGCCGCAGCCTGACTCGCCGGCCAGTCCCAGCGTCTCGCCGGAATCCAGGGTCAGGTTCACGCCGCGGACCGCGGGCACCTGGCCGCCCTCGGTCGAGTACGTCACTGATAGGTCGCGCAGTTCGAGGAGGCTCATTAGCGCTCCCGCAGCTTCGGATCGAGGACGGCCTCGAGCGCGTGCCCCACGAGCGTGAACGCCATCACGACGAGGATGACCGCGATACCCGGAGCGAGCAGCCACAAGGTGTTGCCGGTGCCGACCCCGTAGCTGTAAGCCGCGCCGAGCATCTGGCCCCAGGTCGGCCTGATCGGGTCGCCCAGGCCGAGGAACGACAGCGTGGTCTCGGCGAGGATCGTGCCGGCCACAGTCAGGATCGTGTTCGCCAGCAACAGCGGCATCACGTTCGGAAGAACGTGCCGGTACATCTGGTGCCAGTGACCGGCGCCCAGCGCCTTCGCGCGCTCCAGGTACGGCCTGGTCTCGACCGCCAATGCCTGGGCGCGGACGATTCGCGCGGTGCCGGCCCACGAGGTGAGGCCGATTACCAGGATGATGACGCCGAGCGACGGGCCGATCGTGCGGGCGACGACCATCGCCAGCGGCAGGAACGGGACCACGAGGAACCAGTCGGTGACCCGCATCATCACGTTGTCGGTGAACCTGCCTGCGGTGGCCCTCGTGCTGCCGAAGTGCCCGGCGACAATGCCGACCAGCGCTCCGATCAGAATCGAGATCAGCGTCGCGGTGAGCCCGACCAGCAGCGAGTTGCGTGCGCCCCAGATCAGCTCGGTCAGGACGGACCGGCCGTCGCTATCGGTCCCGAGCGGATAGTGCAGGCTCGGCCCGGAGTTCGGCGTCGCCGTCGCGAAGATCGGGTTCAGCCCGCGCGAGTTCGCGAGCACCGGCGCGAGCAGCGCGACCGCGATCATGATCGCGAGGATGATCAGGCCCGTCATGCCGCGGCGGTCCCTGCGGAACTCGCGCCAGAACCTGGCGGCAGCCGCCCTGCGCCTGGCTCGTGCGAGCGCGCGCGGCGTGACGGTGGCCGTTCCTGCGGTCATGCCTGCCTCACCCGCGGGTCGAACACGGTGAGCAACAGGTCGCCGATCAGGTTGGCCACGATCACCGCGGCAGAGAACAACAAGAAGGTGCCCTCCAGCGTGGGATAGTCGGGCGCGTTCAGCGCGACGTACGAGAGGCGTCCGAGCCCCGGCCAGGAGAACACCGTCTCGGTGGTGATCGCGCCGGAGATCACGAATCCCAGGTTCAGCATGATCAGCGTGATCGACGGCAGCAACGCGTTCGGCACCGCGTGCCTGCGCCTGACCAGGTCATCGCGCAGGCCTTTGGCCCGCGCGGTCAGCAGGTAGTCAGCTTTCAGCTCGTCGATCAGCGAGGACCGCATCACCAGCGAGTACTCGGCTAGATAGACAAGCGTCAGCACCAGGCACGGCAACGTGAGGTGCCAGAGCAGATCACCGAAGCCTGCCAGCCCGGTACCGCCGCCGGTGAAGCTGTGCATGCCGCCGTCGGGGAACAGCGCGAGCTTCCCGGCCAGGGCGATCAGCAACACCATGCCAAGCCAGAAGTCCGGCATCGCGTAGAGCACGTTGACGAACGCGGTAGACGACCGGTCGAACCGGCTGCCGCGGTTCCAGCCGCCCCTGATGCCGATCCAGATACCGATCACCGTGGACAGCACGGTGGAGGTTCCGACCAGCAGCACCGTTGGCCAGAGCGCCTGGCCGATCAGCTGCGTTACCGGCAGCTGATTGACGAAGGAGCGGCCGAGGTTCCCGTGGAAGGTCTGGACGAGGTAGTTCCAGAACTGCTGCGGCAAGGGCAGGCCGAGTCCGAAGGTCTTGTTGATCGCGGCAAGCTGCTTTGCGGTGAGCGTGCTGTTGTGCGTCAGGTTCTTCGCCGGGTTCGCAGGCAGCACCCGGAACAAGAAGAAGTTGCCGACGAGCACGACGAACAAGGTGATGACCGCGCTGAGCGTCTTGACCGACAGGGTGCGGGCCAGTCCCGACGACGCCCGGGCGCCGGTGCCGCTGCGCTCTTCCGCGGCGGCCCGTGCGCCCTCGAGCATGACGTCTGCCACGAGCGGCTACTCCCGCTCGTCGGCGGTGGCAGCCCTGCGTCGCCGGCTGACCAGCCAGGCACCGAATCCGACGACAACGACGGCGGCGGCGATGCCGCCGATCATGCCGCCGTTGACGCCGCTGGACGTCGGAGCGCTGACCGCGCCGAGTTCGTGCTCACAGCCGATGTTGTTGCTCGTGAGCGACGGGCTGCTGCCCGCTGGGCGGATGCAGCGGTAGCTCCAGCTCGCGAGTTCCTGGAACAGGTACAAGCCGTTGGCCTTGTCCGGCGACGGGGCGAACCCGGTGAACTTGTCGCTGCGGTAGGCCTGCGTGTCGTTCGGGTAGTAGAGCACGTCGTAAGGCGCGTTGTCGTACAGCATCTTCTGCATCTGCCGCACCACCTTGGCCCGTGGCGCGCCATCGAGCGCCTGCTGCTGGTGGTAGAGCCTGTCGTAGGTGGGGTTGCAGTAGAAGCTGTCCGACCAGCCAGGCGAGTAGTTCGGCCCTGAGCCGTACGAGCGCTGGCCGCAGGTGAAGACCGACAGCTGGAAGTCCGGATTCGGCTCGACGCCCCAGCCCCACATGAACATGTCGTACTGGCCGTTGCCGATGTCGGCGGTGAGCTGGCTGTCCGACATCGCGGTCGTGGTGACCTTGATGCCGATCGCGTTGAGCCACCCCTTGATGTACGGGGCATCCTGGGTTTGCGTCGGTGACTGGTTCCGCACGAACAACCGGAGCGACAGCTGCTTGCCGTGCTTGACCCTGATCCCGTTCGGGCCGACCTTCCAGCCGTCGGCGTTCAGCAGCTGCTCAGCCTTGGCCGGGTCGTAGTGATACGTCGCGGACTTCGGCGGCGTGTAGTGGAACTGCGTGTAGGTCGGCGGAATGATCGACGTGCCGACTTCACCGGTGTTGAGCAGCACCTTCTTGACCAGCACAGAGGTGTTGATCGCGTAGCTGATGGCGCGCCTGACGTTGACGTCCTTGAGCGCGGGACTCCCGTTCCCGATCGGCTTTCCCGTGGTCGTGGCGGCGCCGGTGTTAAAGGCGAGCTCGTCGAAGTTGCCCGCCTCGGCGTTGACCAGCTTGACGCCAGGTGTCCCCTGCAAGGAGTGCCAGAGCGCGGGCGTGAGTCCTTCGGCGAAGTCGATCGTGCCGTTAGCGAGCGCCAGCTTCATCGCGGTCGGGTTGTCGAACCGCTGGAAAACGAGCTTCTTGATGCCTGGCTTGCCGCCCCAGTAGTGCGGATTGGCCTTCAGCGTGATGGTCTGGTTCGACGAGAAGCTCGAGACCGTGAAGGGACCTGAGCCGACGGGAGTCGGGTTCTTGAACGAGCCGAGCTGCTTCTCGCTGATGTTCTTCCAGATGTGCTCCGGCAAGATCGGAACCTCGAGCCGGTTCATCACCGGGGTGAAGTGCTTCACCGTCATGACGACCGTGTACTTGCCGGTCGCCTTCACGCTCTTGATCTCTCCGACGTAGGCCTCGTTGTCCGCGAATTCGGTGGAGTTCGGCGCGATGTTGCGCTGGAAGGTATACGCGACGTCGGCCGCGGTCAGCGGCGTGCCGTCGGACCACTTCACGCCGTGCCTGATGTGGTAGGTCCAGACGAGGCCGTTCGGCGAGTGCGTCCACGAGGTCGCCAGCCTGGGTGTACCCGCGTAGTTTTGCTGGCCGTAGTCCATGAGGTTGTCGTAGAGGAGCTCGTAGACCTCGTAGTCCATGCTGGTGAATCCCAGGAACGGATTCAGCGTGTCGACCGCGTCCGTGTTACCGACTACGAAGGTGGAGTTCGGGGTCTGCCCGGCTGGCGCCTGCTTCGCCGCGTGATCGGCGGTCGACGCGAGCGCAGGGCTCGCTGCCGCAAGACCGCCACAGAGCGCCAGGCCAGCGGCAACCAGCCGCAGGCGAATGTTCGATCGGAGCATGGGGGTTTCTCCTTATCTGGCGCTCAAGTCCCAGCTTCTGTAGTTATACCGCCACGATCCGCAACCGTATCCGGTGCGGGTCGTCTGAAGAGTTCCGGGAAGTTTATAGAGCTTCTATCGTTATGACCCTTATATCTCTGATGCCCGCTGCGCGCCGGTCGCGATAGGGTCCGTCCCATGCCGGAGACCAGTTTCCCGACCCCTCCCGTCGCACCGCGGATCCCCACGATCAGGACGCTGCACGGGGACAGCGATCCGGACGACTACGCCTGGATGCGCGATCATGGGCGGCCCGAGCTCCGCGACTACCTCACCGCGGAGCGCGGATACTACGACGCGCATGCCGCGCTCCTGTCCGCACTTGCCGGCCGGCTCGCCGCTGAATCGGCCGGGCGGATACCCGACCAGGCCGAAGACTCGGTCGGATGGCCCCTATCAGGCTTTATCTACCGCACCAGGACACCACAGGGAAGAGAGAATCTTCAGTTTTTTAGGTCACAATCCGGAGAATCTGGCGAACAACTCCTCCTAGACGAGAACATCGTCGGCGCGGCGACCGGCTACGTCGACGTGGGCGCGCGCGAGCCGAGCCCTGACGGCGGGCTGCTCGCATGGTCGGCCGACTTGACCGGCGCGGAGATCTACCGGCTCCGGATCAGGAACCTGACCAGCGGTGACGACCTGCCCGATGACATCGAGCGGAGCTACCCGGGCGTGGCCTGGTCCGCCGATTCCCGGTACTTGTTCTATCTGGTGCCTGACGAGCTGAACCGGCCCTTCCAGCTCTGGCGACACGAAGTGGGCACGCCGGCCGCAGCCGACGTGCTGGTGTTCAGCGAGGACGACGCTCAGTACGAGCTCACCCTGCACGCTTCGCGCAGCGGCGGGTTCGCCGTGATCACCTCGGCCAACCGGGACACCAGCGAGGTCATTCTGATCCCGCTGGCCGATCCGCTTGCTGAGCCGATTGTGGTCGAGCCGCGCAGGCGCGGCGTCGAATACCGGCTCGACCACGCCAGGTCCGATGGGCCGGGCTGGCTCTACGTGGTCACCGACGACGGGGAGCCTGAGTTCACGCTTAAGCGCACCCCGGCCGACGCGCCTGGCAGGGCGCACTGGGCGCCGGTCCCTTGCCCGGCGATCGCTCCGCAGCGAGGCGATACCCGCCTGCACGGCTGCGACGTCATCGGCGACCGGCTGCTCCTCACCCTTCGGCGCTACGGCGCGCCGATGCTCGCGATTACCGACCTCGACGGCGGCAACGTGATCGAGGTGCCGCCCGCGTTCGAGGCCGGATCGATCAGCGTCAAGCATGCCGAGGACTACGACGCAGGCTCGGTCATCGTCATGGAGGAATCGCTGATCGAGCCGCCGACGTGGTCCAGGCTCGATCTGGCGACCGGCGAAAGGACCGTCCTCAAGCGCAAGGACGTGCGCAGCTACGATCCGGCGCACTATGTGACGAGGCGAATCACCGCGGTTGCCAGAGACGGCCAGTCCATCCCGGTCACGCTGGCTTACGCCAGCGGGACGCTGCTCGACGGCTCGGCCCCCTGCCTGCTCTACGGCTACGGCGCCTACGAGTCCTGCTCGGATCCTGACTTCAGCGTGGGCTTGCCCTCGCTGCTCGATCGCGGCGTGGTTTACGCGATCGCGCACATCAGAGGCGGCGGCGAGGGTGGCAGGAGCTGGTGGCAGCAGGGCAGGCTGCGTTCGAAGCCGACCACGTTCACCGACTTCATTGACGTCGCCGACTGGCTGGCCGGACGGGACGGCACTGCGCTGGTAGACCCGGAACGCATCGTTTCCCGCGGCCTGTCCGCAGGCGGGCTGCTGCAGGGCGCCGTCTTCTCGATGCGGCCTGACCGCTGGCGAGCGGTCGTGGCCGAGGTTCCGTTCGTCGACTGCGTGACCACGATGCTGGACCCGTCGATCCCGCTCACGATCAATGAGTGGGACGAGTGGGGCGATCCCCGCGACCCAGACGACTACGCGTGCATGCGGTCGTACTCGCCCTACGACAACCCGCCTGCTGGCCGCCGGCCCTCGCTGCTGGTGACTGGCGCCGTCAATGACCCGCGCGTTGCCGTGCACGAGCCGGCCAAGTGGGTGGCGAAGCTCAGGGCGAGCGCCGGCGCGGATTCCGCGCCGCTCCTGCTCAGGGTCGAACTAGGCGCAGGGGCGCACACCGGCCCGTCTGGCCGGTTCGCGCAGGCGAACTACGAGGCCGAGGTGCACGCCTTCGTGCTCGACGCGATGGGAATCACCGCCTGACCCGCTGGGTCGCATTTGGCTAAGGTCGAGACATGTCTGAGCCCATTCCCGTCACCACCGCACTCCAGCTTCCGGGCATGACCGTCGAGAGGGATCTCGGCGTCGCGTTCGGCCTTGTCGTTCGCAGCATGGGGTTCGCGAAGTCCTTCGGCGCGAGTCTCACGGCGCTGCGTCAGGGCGAAGTCGGTCAGTACACCCAGTTGCTTGAGGACAGCCGCAGGCACGCCATCGACAGGATGGTCGAGAACGCCAGGCTGCTCGGCGCTAACGCCGTCGTCGCGATGCGATTCGACTCGTCCGAGATCGGCCAGCAACTCACGGAGATCGTTGCCTACGGCACCGCGGTCGTCGCCCGGCCGTCGTAGCCCCGGCCGGTCGCGTTGAACGCTAGCTCTGGCTGGCCGCATACGCCAGCCCGCGATGCGGACCGGGAACGGCTGCTCGCTCTGCTGCGCGAGCATTACGCGCTGGGCAACCTCGACGACGACGAACTCGATCGGCGGACCGGGCTCGTGCTGGCTGCCGCGTATACCGATGAGGCCGCCGCCGCCCTGGCTGGCCTGCCGCTGCTTACCGGGCCGGAGCCCGGAACGAGACGGGGCCGCAGAGGGCGTCACGCTCAGGCGGAACGGCCGGGGGCGGGCTGGGTGCCGACATCCGAACGGTTCCGCGACCCGGCCAGCCAGCAGATCGTCCGGGTCTGGGTGGACCCGGCCGATGACAGCCGCCACTACGTTCCCGAGCCGCCGGGTCAGTAGGACGCACAATGGCAAGCATGACTGATCTTGACATTTCCGAACTGCGCAAGCGGTGCACGAGCTTCATGCACGGGCACGGTCCCGAGAATGCCGGCGATTACCTCACGACAATCCCGCCCGACACCGAGGTCGACCGGTACGGCGAGGGCGGCGTGGTGGCGGTGCTCGAAACGGAGATCGCCGAGCTGCTTGGCAAGCCGGCGGCGGTGTTCCTGCCGAGCGGCACAATGGCGCAGCAGGCTGTGCTCCGCGTGCATGCGGACCGCCGCGGCAGCCGCACGATCGTCTTCCACCCGATGTGCCATCTGGAGCAGCACGAAGGGCAGGGTTACCGCAGGCTGCATCAGCTGACCGGCAGGAAGGCTGGTGATCAGAACCGCCTGATCACGATCGAGGACCTGACGCCGATCGCCGAGCCTGTCGCGGCGCTCGTGCTTGAACTGCCGCAACGCGACATCGGCGGGCAGCAGCCGTCGTGGGGTGAGCTGTCCGAGCAATGTGACTGGGCGAGAAGCGCGGGAGCGGCCGTGCACATGGACGGCGCCAGGCTTTGGGAATCGGCTGCCGGTTATGGCCGCCCGCTTAGCGAGGTCGCCGCGTTGTTCGACACCGTCTACGTTTCTTTCTATAAGGGCATCGGGGCACTGCCAGGTTGCTGCGTCGCCGGTCCCGCGGAGATCGTTGCGGACGTCAGGGAGTGGCGGCAGAGAATGGGCGGCATGCTGTTCGGGCTTTGGCCCAATGCCGCATCGGCGCTGCACTGCCTGCGCATGCGGCTGCCGAGGTTTCCCGGATACCTCGAGCGGGCCAGGGCAATCGCCGCGGCCCTTGGCGACGTCCCAGGCGTGCGGGTCGTACCCGACCCACCGCAGACGTCTTTGATGCATGTGCTGATCGACACGACGGCCGACCGTTTCGAGGCTACAGCGCGGTCGCTCGCTGCCGAGCGAGGCGTCTGGACGTGGCAGAAGGCGATGACAACGGTTGACCCGCGGGTCCAGCGGGTGGAGCTGACTGTGGGCGATGGCACGTGCGCGCTCAGCGTCGCTGAGGTAGTGGCCTCCTTCAGCGCGTTCGTGACGTAGAACTGCGCTGGGCGGCACGAAACATGCCAGCTATCTCCACGAAGCGCCCACCCAGGGCAGAAATGGCAGTAAGATCACCGAAGTATGTTTACGTACCGCCTACCGCGGGCATTAACGGTTGGAAATTGTCGAAAATTCGAAAAAGCGTTCAACCCTTCCAAAATAAATACTAGGGTTCTTCGGCAACTAACGGCTAATCCCCGGCTCGCCGGAGGCGGGCGGGGTACAGGGTCCGGCTTCAGCGAAGAGAGGAAAGCACATGTCGGAACAGGCGGCCGCGTCCGTCGCCGGGACAATGCCATCCCCGGTTGCCAGGCTTGAGCCCGACGCCATTGGCGTCGCACAGGACACCGTCATCGGAATGGCGTCGTCCGCCCCTGCGGCAACAGCCGGCCTGTCGATCGCGGGACTGGCAGCCGCCACTGCCTACGGTGCAGGGGCCGTCCTGATCCTGACTGCCATCCCGATGCTGATCATTGCCAATGCCTATCGCCGGCTGAACCTGTGGAACGCCAACTGCGGCGCGACCTTCGAATGGGTCGGCAGGGCAATCAATCCCTATCTGGGTTACCTGACTGGCTGGCTAATGGTCGCCGCCTACATCATCGGCACCGTCGCCGAAGTGCTGCTGCTCGGACCGTCGGTGCTCGCCGTCTTCGGATCGACGGCCAACAACACCGGCGCGTACATCGCGATCGGCGCTGCGGTTGGCATCGTCATGCTGATCATCGCGATCGTGGGCATCAGGATCACCGCGCGCACTCAGGTGGGCATCGCCCTGATCGAGTACATGATCCTGATCGGGCTCGCTGTCGCCGGGCTCGTCTACGTGTTTTCACACCACCTCGGCACGGCCGCACATCCCAGCTCGGCCTGGCTGAACCCGAACGGCGTGCACGGGCTTGGCGGAAGCGCCGTGGCCGGCTTCCTCACCGCGGTCTTCGTGTACGGCGGCTGGGACGGCACGCTATACGTCAACGAGGAAGTGAAGCACCGCCGCGTGAACCCTGGCCGCGCCGCTATCTTCGCCGTCGCGCTGCTGGCCGTGATCTACACGCTGTCCCAGGTCGGCTTCCAGGGCGTGCTCACCGGCAAGCAACTGACCCAGGCGTCGAATCAGGGCACCTTCCTCGTCGCGGCGGCGCAGGTACTGGGCGGCGGCTTCTGGGCCAAGGCCATGGCGCTGGCGATCGCGTTGTCCGTGATCGCGACGACAGGCACGGGCATTGTGCTCGGCGCACGGCTGGTCTACGGGATGGCGAGCTACCGGGCCCTGCCTGGCTTCCTGTCGAACGTATCCAGGCGCTGGGCGACGCCGGTCTACGCGAGCATCATGGTCGGCGTCCTGATCATCGTGCTGAGCGCCGTGTACTTCCTCGCGACCACCGTGCAGAACGCGTTCAACGACGTGATCGCCGTCGTCGGGTTCATGTTCTCGATCTTCTACATCATGACCGCGCTCGCCGCGATCGTGTACTACCGGCGGCGGATCTTCCGCGGCTTCTGGGACTTCGTCACGATCGGGCTGCTGCCGCTTGGGGCGGCCGGGTTCCTCGGCTGGGTGCTGGTTAAGTCGATCCTGGACGCCGGAGCGGCCCTGAACTGGTCGCTGGTGGCGATCATAGCGATCGGCCTGGTGCTGATGATCATTGCCCGATTCGGGTTCAAGTCGCCGTTCTTCCAGATCAGGCGCGAGAGCGAGGCGCAGGAGAGCTAGCGTCACCCGCCGGCAATGTTGGTCAGGCTCTCGTGCACCGCCTGCGTGAGCGGATCGGAGGGCGACAGTACCCGGTCGCACCGGTCGGCGGTGTCACGCAGCAGGCTGGTCGCGTCGCCGATCCGCCCCACCGCGTAGTAGGCGTGCGCCAGGTGAACGCGCCTGGTGAGGGTATCGACGTGGTCGACTCCGAGCACCCGCTCGGAGTCGACCCTGGCCTGCTCGTGCATCTGCAGAGAGACTGCCATTCGCCCGGCCGACTGATAGGCGGCTGCTAGCCGGCTGCGTGCCGCGATCGTGTCAGGGTGATCGGTGCCGAGCGTGCGCTCGCGCCCGGCGGCGACCCGCTTGTAGACCGGGAGAGATTCCTTGACCAGGTCGGCAGCCAGCAGCGCGTCGGCCAGCTTCTGGCAGGTTACGAGCGTCGCCTGATGTGACTTGCCTTGCGCCTTCTCGCGCTCGGCAAGGTTGCGCTGATACTGCTTGATGCCGTCGCGAACCCGGCCGCCTGCGCAATAGGCATCGGCCAGCGCGTCGCGCGCATCGAGCGCGTCAGGGTGCGCGGCTCCAGAAAGCTTGCTCCTGTCCGCTGACACGCGCTCGAACAGGCCGATTGCCTCCTCGGCGCCGTCCGCCGCCAGGAGCGCACGGCCCATCTGCATTTCGAATCCGGTCGTCGCCGGGTGCGCCGGACCGAGCATGCTGACCCGGTTCGACAGCACCCTGCGGAACCATGGCAGCGCCTCGAGGCCGCGGCCTGCCGCGAGGAAACTGGCGGCCAGATGATCGCTGGCCGCGATCGAGTCGGCGTGCTCGGCGCCAAGGAACCGGTCAGCGGCCGCCGCTACGTGATTCCAGTGCGCCGCGGCGAGCATGGTCAGCTTCGCGTCCTCCAGGCTCTGTCCGGTACGGAACAGGATCCGGTAGCCGTTGCCAGCCCAGAGCCGGTCGCCGGCCAGGCGCATGATGCTCGCCGAGCACGAGCGAAGGCTGTCTGCCATTCCCGTGTCGTCGGCAGGCCAGGCCTCGAGCAGCGCATCCGCCGCTGCCAGCGCGGTCCGCTCGAGCGTCTCGCGCGACGACGCGGAACGGACCGCCGCTTGCAACGCCGTATGCATCCTGACCACAGGTGCGGCCGCCGGATGAATCCCCTCGCTCTCTTGGACGCTCAGCAGGCTGGCTCTGGCCAGGCTCGTCACGCAGGTCCAGGCGTCGTCGGGCTTGGTAAGCCCGGCCGCGACTCCGCCCGCGAACTCCCTCGCCGCTGAGGTGGTGAAGATCGTGCCAGGGATCGAATGCCCGTCCAGGGTCGCCGCGAATATCAGCATCTGCTGCACCGGCAGCCGCGGCATCAGCCGGGCGGCTTGCTCGACGCACAGCGTCCAGGTGACCGCGGTCGCGGCCGGCCGCCCTGCGAACGAAGCGGCGAGTTGCTCACGCTTGCGCAGGTACTGGTCGAAGTAGTCGCGGCAGGACAGGATCGAGCTTTCCAGCACGGCGCTGGCGTGGCCGAGCGCCAGCGGCTCGCCGGCCAGGATGTCGACAAGGTCGATCGCTCCTGTGCGCTGCCCTCGATCCTCGGTGAGCCGCCCGAGCAGGAAGCTGAGCGCCTCGCGGCGGCTGAGCCCGGCCATCGGGAACGCTTGCAGGTGCTCGACGCCAAGCGAAGCCGGTGGTTCGGAGGTCGTCACCAGCGTGCGGCCGGCCGGGCCGGTGGGCCAGAGCCCCTCGACGTCCTGGGCGGCGGAAAGATCGTCTAGCACAACGAGCCATGACCGGCTGGTCTCGCCCAGCCAGCTCACGAATCTGGCGGCGACCGCCTCGGCGTCACCGCCGGCTGGATCGACGCCGAGCGCGGCAGCAGCCGCAGCGGCATAAGCGGACAGGATGGAGACGCGGCTCGCGGCGTTGACCCACAAGAGCAGTTCGATCTCGTCCGCCTGCCACAAGGTTTCGGCGAAGTAGACGGCAAGCTGCGACTTGCCGACCGAGCCCGCCCAGTCGGGCGACCCGGGCTGCACGGCAGCGCGTGCGGACCTGGCTGGAATGAGCGCGACGGCGGTCCCCGGCTTCAGCACCTGACCGAGACCTGGCGCCGACTCGGCCCGCGCGACGAATCCTTCAGTCAGCGGCGGCAGCAGGCCGGATCTGATCGGCCAGACGCCGCTCGGCGAGTCTTGCGGCCTTGCGTGGTCGTCGGCGCTCACCGGCTTGCCTGCCGGGTGATTCGTCAGCATGCGGTCTCCTCGGAGAACGACCTCGCAGGGGTCGCTCATGGCCAGCACCGCATGCTTCCGGGGAGCACCACCGGGCTAAACACCGCGGTCATACGAACCATACGACTCGGGAACGGTCACCACATGGAATCAAGGTCAATCTGGTGCGAGCCGAAACGTTTAGGCGAGCCGCGTTACAGCCGCATGTCCGCGGAAGGGTGGCTGGCAATCTCCGCGATGACCTCACCCGTGCCTCGGACCGCTCCGTACTTCCGGCGGATCAGACCGGGGACCTGACCGCGGCGGCAGTGCGCCCCGCGCCCTTCAATGTCGGAGATGTCCCAGGGCCGGGCCAAGCAACCCTGGAAGCGTCGAGACATGAAGTCATGACATGACCGATGAGTCATGCAGCTGCCACAACGTTTGGACGAGCGGCAGAATGGCGCCGCATGGAGGCGGGATCACGGGTCTACGGCCGCTGGAATGAACGTGGCCGCGTGCTCGCGACCTTCGAGCTCGCCGAGCATGACCTGATCGAGTGGCACTTGCTTGCCGCGCTACAACGTCGGCCTTCGCGGAGGTGGTGCGATGCGACGTTATCGCACTGGTCGGCGAGGTCGGCGCAGACGTACACCGAGTAGGACAAAGGCGATCAGGAAGACCAGGACGCCGATGATAAGCAGGTAGAGCAGCCCCTTGATCACCGCTCCGACAATGCCCAGGGCGATGGCGGCGATGATGAGCAGAAGAAACAGGACCATGGCAATTGTTCCTACTTAGCGTCGGGCCAGTCGGCGCTCTCCGCCGGCTCCCGGCTGGTGGGCCAGGCCATAGTGCTCGAATAGGCCCGGCTCGTCGGATGCGGCCAGCTCACCATCAGTGTCGATCTGGAGAGCATCTTTCACTTGCTTTCTCGGGTAGTCCACCCGTACGTGCTTTGGAGCGACAGTGGCGCGGTCCAGTGGCACGAAGGTCAACCGATGACGTCCGATCATTCCTGTTCTCACCGAGGCGAACACGGGCATGTCGGTACTGGTGTCCACATAGACGGCCTCTAGCTGGCCGATCTTGTTGCCGTCGGCGTCTACCACGTCTTGATTACGCCAGTCGCGGATGTTTTCAGCCTCGAACATGATCGTTCGGCTGCCCGCTGGTCAGCTGGGCAAACGCTTGGGCTGGGCGGCACTTCTACTAGACCGCCCGGCCAGCCCAGCGCAACGATGTCCGCGGTCGAGGCCGCCGCACTAACACAGGCCTTGGGATCGCGGCCAGTTCCGTAGCGAGTTGCTCCACACCACAAGTATCGTCCGCTAGTGCCGACCAGAGTCACGCCGAACCAGAATCTCGGACTGCGGCAGTAGTACCGGGCCGTGATAGGGGGCTTCGTGACTGACCTGATTACCAGCGCGGCGAATCCGCTGATCAAGCGGGTGCGGCTGCTCGGGGAGCGCAAGCACCGGCGGCGAGAGGGAGCGTTCGTCGTGCAAGGTGCCCAGCCGGTCTGGCAGGCGGTCGAGGCCGGGGCGGACCTGGAGGTGCTGATCACCGCGCCGGATCTGCTGCGCGAGCCCGCCGCTGGAATGGTGGCCGAGCAAGAGGCGCGCGGGGTCCGGGTGGCGAGGCTATCCGAGTCGCTCTTCGCGAGGATCGCCGACCGCGAGGGTCCCACCGGACTCGCCGCGATCGTCCGCGGCCGCACTCCGGGTCTCGACGAGCTCACAGTGCGGCGCGACTCCGTTTTCGTCGCCTTGCACGAGGTCGCGAACCCCGGCAACCTCGGCACGATCATCAGGACGGCGGACGCTGCGGGCG
>DATELR010000219.1:0-2381 GCA_035276345.1 Streptosporangiaceae bacterium
CGTCGTGCAGCGACTCCTGGGTCACGTCCTTGATATCCAACCCGCCGATGCACACCGAGCCCTCGTTCGGGTCATAAAGGCGCGACACCAGCGCAGTGATCGTCGTCTTGCCCGCACCGGACGGACCGACCAGTGCCGTCAGCTGCCTGGCAGGAGCGGTAAAGCTCACGTCGTGCAGGACACCCTGCCGCGCGTCCGTTCGCTCCGGCGTCGGCAGCGCGATCGATTCGAGCGAGGCCAGCGACACCTCGGACGCCGCCGGATAGCGGAACGACACGTGCTCGAACACAATGTCCGCCGCCGCGCCAGCCGACGGGGCTGATCCATTGCCCTGCTGCGCGAGTGCGAGGGGAACCGCGTCCTGCCGGTCTTCGATCAGCGGCTTGAGATCGAGCACCTCGAACACGCGGTCAAAACTGACCAGCGCGGTCATCAGGTTGACCTGAACGTTCGACAGTGCGGTGATGGGCCCGTAAAGCCTATTCAGCAGTAGCGCGAGGGATACCAGAGTTCCGACCTGGAACGCGCCGTTCACGACCAGGGTGCCGCCTACGCCGTAGACGACGGCAACGGATAGCGAAGCGAGCAGGGTCAGCCCGATGAACAGGGCGCTCCCGTACATGGCCTGCACAATCCCGATGTCGCGCACCTTGGCCGCACGGCTTGCGAACAGGTCGGACTCCTCGCGCGGCCGGCCGAACAGCTTCGCCAGCATGGCGCCCGCGACGTTGAACCGCTCGGTCATCGTCGAGCCCATCGCCGCGTCGAGCTGCATCGACTCCCTGGTCAGCCGCTGCAGCCTCCGCCCGATCAGCCTGGCCGGGATGATGAACATCGGGATCAGCGCCAGCGCGATCACCGTCACCAGCCAGGAGAAATAGAGCATCGTGACCAGCACCAGGATCAGCTGCAGCGTGCTCGACACGGTGGAGACAAGGGTCGATGTCAGCGCCTGCTGCGCGCCGATCACGTCACTGTTCAGCCTGCTGACCAGCGAGCCGGTCTGTGCTCTGGTGAAAAACGCGATCGGCTGCCGCTGCACGTGCGCGAACACTTGCGTGCGGAGGTCGTAGATCAGGCCCTCGCCGACCCGCGCGGTGTAGAAGCGCTGGACGACGTTGAGGAACCCGTCGAAGATGGCGAGCCCGGCAACGACGGCTGCGACTTCGGCCACAACGTGAATCCGGCCTGGCAGAACGCCGCGGTCGATAACCACGCCAAGCAGCACCGGGATTGACACGGTGATGACGGCGTCCATGGCGGCGGCCAGCAGGAAGATCGCGAGATCCCAGCGATACGGCCGCGCGTATCCGGCGATCCTGCGGATGATGCCCGGGTTCAGCTGCTGCTTGGTTACCGACGAGTCCGTGGCGAACCCGCGCATCATGTGCATCTGGGCGGGACCGGGGTGCATGGCGGCGGAATCCTCCTGCAGGCGGTCTGGCTTTCCTGCCGTTCCGCCGCTTGTCAATTCAGCGTATTAGCGGCTGGCACACTCAGCAACCATTCGCTCACCAGGAGAACGGCAGCAAGAAAGGCGGCCGGCCGAGTGGACGGGCTGCGTTCTGGCGCGTCTCAGGATTGACAGGCGCGGTCCACGTGAGCGCGCGCAACTACGGCTGTGCGGGAGAATCGCGGTGCGAGCGATGAAGCGACGGCACCTGGTCGGTGTGATTGCGGTGGTTGCCGCTGTCGGGGCGGCGGCACTGACGATTGTGCTGCGCGGATCCGGTCACGGCGGTGTGGCGGCGGGGTCGGCCGCCGGGTCAGCTGGCAGCCCGCTGTACGCCACTGCCGGGGACGTCGTGTGGTCCTTCACCCCTGGCCGCGTCGTCGGCCAGGTCTCGCGGAGTACCGACGGCGGCAGGACGTGGCAGGTGGTGCTTCCCGGATCCACACCGCACCCGAACCTGGCACTGTCCGCGAGCTATTTCCTGGGGCCGGACCTCGGCTGGGCCGTGCACCAGTACATGCGTCCCGACCCCGACAGCCCGTACGGCCAGAGCCAGGTGACGACTGTGTTCGGCACCTCCGACGGCGGCCAGCACTGGTGGCGCGGCACTCCCGTGCCGACTAGCGGCGACAACTTCCTCAGCTATCAGCCCGATTTCACCGACGCCCGGCACGGCTGGCTGTTCGGCATGCAGTGGACTGTTGATGGCGACCTGGTCTGGGACGCCACCGAGCAGCTCTTCCGTACCTCCGACGGAGGGCGCACCTGGACCGAGGTGCGTACCCGTCTTCCCCTGCAAGGGACCACCGATGATGGCGACGAACTCTGCCCGGACGAGGGGCCGTTCCACGTCGCCTTCGCCAACCAGCAGGACGGCTGGCTCACCGCAAGCACATGCTCCACGATCGGAATAGCGCCGCGGGTGTGG
>DATELR010000220.1:0-16807 GCA_035276345.1 Streptosporangiaceae bacterium
AGGTTGTTGTGCTTGCCGTACATCGGGTCGTCGAGGTAGCTGGTCTTGTAGCAGATGATCAGCCGCGCCTTGCCCAGCCGGGTGCTTGCGAGCCGGGTGCGCCGGAACATCGCGTTGGCCCCGAGGAATGCGACGTTGACGCCGGCATCCCGTGCGGCGGTGACGTGCGCGCGTTCGGGCGGCGACCAGTACTCGTCGTGGCCCGGCGAGATCAGCGCGCTCGCGCCGTTGAGCAGGGCGGGATCTTCCGCGATGTCCATGGCCGTCTCGTAGGCCAGCGGCAGGCCGCGGCGTTCGGCGAGCTCGATCAGCTTGCGCTCGTGGTACAGGAACATGTACGCCCCGCCCCCGTCATAGGGCCGGTCCAGGCTGACCGCCAGCGCCCGGTTGTTGTAATCGGCCGGCCCGCCTGGCCCGTGATAGAGGTCGTAACCGCCCCACGTGTTATAGGCCTGCCAGGTCGGTACGGCGTTCTTGATGATCACCTTGCCGGCGGTCTTGGCCGACCGGATGGTGACGGGCACGTACCGTTGCGCGCCGGACTCCGCGTCCAGCCGCAGCACGTAGGAGCCTTCCGGCCAGTCGTGGGTCGCGATCGTCAGCGAGGGTCCCCAGCGTGCCTCGACCGTGTTCGTCGCGTTGGCGAACGAGGGCTTGCGCTGCCGGTGCCCGCGCACCGCGCCCGAGCGCCAGACCAGCCGGGCCTGGTCACCCTGATACCAGCCCATCCGGTACGCGCTCACCGTGAAGGAGCGCGCGGTCGTCGATGCGTACAGCGTGATCGGCTCACCAGGCAGCACGCTCGCCTGGCCGGTGTAGCCCATGATCGCGTGTGGCCGGCCCAGATGCTTGATCCGCCAGTCCGGGTTACCCTGCCGCCCATTCTCCCCGAGCGGACGGTGACCGGTGGAACGGTGCCGCTGAGGCAGCTGCGGTGAGCTGGTGCACGAGCTGAGTGCGCCTGAGATCGCGGCGCCTGCCGGGATGGCGGCCGCCACGCTGACGAAGTCGCGGCGAGACAGGCGCCGGTCCTTGCCCACGCGTCATATCTTCGCGCAAGGTGATGGCAAGTGCCGCAGCATCCCCCCTGATGGCGCAGAATGCTTCAGTGACCCTGCTGCGACGCCACTGGCTTATTGCCGTGCTGCTTGCCGCCGGGCTGACGCTGCGGATCCTCGCGCAGCTCGCGTATCACCCCGCCCTGATCTACGTCGACACGCTGAAGTACCTGTACGGCGCCTACCCAGGTTCCGAGCCGCTCGGATACACCGCGATGCTCAGGCTGTTCCTGCTGGCAGGCGGGCTCGGCGTGGTGACGATCGTCCAGCATCTGCTCGGCCTGGCGGTGGCCGTCGTGCTGTACATCGTCCTGCAAAGGCGCGGCGCGCCGCGATGGCTGGCGGCGCTGGCGGTGGCGCCCGTCCTGCTTGATGCGTATCAGCTCCAGATGGAGCAGATGATCATGCCGGAGGCCTTGTTCGAGGCCGTAGTCGTGGCCGGTCTGGCGCTGTTGCTGTGGCGGCCAGCGGTCACCATCCCGGTCGCGATCGCGGCAGGCGTCGTGCTCGGTTCGGCTGCCGTGGTGAAGCAGCTCGGCCTGATGCTGTTCGTGCCCGCCGTGGTTTTCCTGCTGGTGAGCGTGCGCGGCTGGCGCCGGTCGCTGGTCACCTCCGGCGTGCTGCTCGCCGCGTTCTTGGTGCCGGTGCTGGGGTATTGCACGTTCTCGTACGCGCGGACGGGGCATTTCTGGCTCGCGCACCGGCAGCCCGTCACGGGACGCCTTGCCGCTGCTGCCGACTGCAAGACGCTGAAGCTGCCTCCCGCGGTGCGGCCGCTGTGCCCGACCCCGGCCGAGCAGGCCCGCGGCCAGGACTTCCTGGAGCACTCCGGGCAGTCCCCGCTGTTCAAGACCCCGGTCAAGCCAGGGACGAGGGGGCAGCTGATAGGCAAGCTCAACTCGGCGATAGCTCACCAGCAGCCGCTGCGGGTGGCGGGTGCCATCGTGGCCGACTGGGGTCGCCTGTTCGTCCTGGTCCGCGGATCCAATTCGTCGGCGACGCCCGTCTCGCGATGGCAATTCCAGACGAGCTACCCGACATTCCCGCAGTGGATCAAGGTGAACAGGGCGGGCGACATCGTCGTCGGCATCCAGTACAAGCCAGGCCGCCCGTTCCACTTCAGCGTCCTGAAGCCCGCCTATGGCGGGAAAGCGCAGGTCGACGTGCCCATCGCGACCTTCCTGCGTTCCTATCAGCTTGATGGCGGCTACACCCCAGGGCCGTTGTTCGCCTTCTGCGCGCTGGTTGGGGTTGCCGGCTCGGTGGCCGCTCTGACACGGCGATGGCGCGGTCCCGATGGCGGCGCGACGACCATGGCGATCTTGCTGTTCACGGTCACGGGCGCGACGCTGCTCCTGCTGCCTGACATCTACGAATTCACCTGGCGATATCAGCTGCCGGCGGTTATCACGCTGCCTCCGGCAGGCGCCCTGGCGGTCAGCGCCTTGATCGCGCGTCAGCGGGCGCGCAGGTCAGCTGGCGGGCGGGCGGCCGGGACGGACTCCGCGGCCGGCGGGGGCGGGCAAACTGATCCCGGCGGATTCGAAGACGTCCTCGGTGGATCTGGGGCGAGTGCGCACGCCAGCGGCGAGTCCTCTGGCCAGTGATGCCGTAAGCGCGCGCCGGTTCGCGGACCTGGCGAAGGCGCGCGCCCAGCGGCGCAGCGTCGCCCCGCCGTACAGGATTCGCTCGCCAGGACTTAGCGCCAAGCCGCTCCTGAGCGTCCAGACTTTGTTGCGGACTTCGTAGTAGAAGCGCGGCCCAGGGTCGGTGTCAGTGGACGCGAACGTCGCTGTTTTATGCACAACCACGCTCGCCGGGCAGAGCAGACCGGGGTAGCTGCGCAGGAGCCTCGTGGTGAATTCGAAGTCGTCGTTCCAGAGGAAGTAGTCGGCAACCGGCAGTCCGCGCTCGCGGCACGTCATCGCCTCCACGAGGATCGACACGAAGGACGCGGACCGGATGGGCTGGCAGCCCGCGGCGGCAGCGGCGGCCAGTTCGGCCTTCGTCGCGAACGGCTTGGTCCGCGGCGTGTTCATCGGATGCGGCCTGCCGTCTGTCCACAGCACCCGGCTGGCGATCAGGGCGGGCTGAGGACCTTGATAGCTGTCCCGTGCATCGAGCATTGCCTCAAGCGCGCCAGCCTGCGGGATCGTGTCGTCGTCCATCAGCCAGACCAGATCCGCGCCGTCGGCCAGCGCGAGCGACAGCCCGTACGCGAAACCGCCGGCGCCACCGGTATTGCTGGGCAGCTCCACGAGTCGTGCGCCAGGGAAACCGGCGCGAACCGCCGCGGCCGTCCCGTCGGTAGATGCGTTGTCGATGACGACCACCGAATCCGGCGGACGGCTTTGCCCTTCGACCGCCGCCAGCGACTCGAGCACCATCGCGCAGCGGTTGTAGGTGACGATGACGGCCATCACCTCGACCTGGCCGCGCGCGGGGGCCGGACTGGCCTCGGCAGGCGGCATGCTAGTCGGCTCGGCCTTGCCTGCGGCGCTCCATCGCGCGCCAGGCAGTGACGCGCAGCCGTCGCACCGTGCTGGACCGGCTGCTCAGCTCGCGTACCGTCCGCTTGAGCCACGGCGATGACGCGACCGTCGACTCCACCCGGCTGGCCAGCCCGCGCTGGGCGGAAGGATCGCGCTGAGGTCTGGCGGCCGGATGCTGCCTGCGGTAGTGGTTCACCACGAGCGCCGACGCCGCGTCAACCGCGGCATCGAGGACCGCCTCAGCCGGCTGGCTGGCAGGCTGCAGCGACCACTGCGACGCTGGTCTCGGTATCAGCTCGGCGAGGTCGCCGATGATGTCGTAGCCGGAGACCGAGAGGGCGCTGGCGAGCGCCTCGCCTTGCTCCTTCGCCCACGGCTCACGGTCGGTTGGCAGCACGAGCCGATCGCGCCGCTCCCGTGAGGCAAGCGCCTGGTGCGCCACTGCTTCCTTGACGTTCCACATGTAGAACCAGTTCGGCACTTCCTCGGGAAGGACCTCGTTCAGCCGGCGCAGGAACTCTGTCTCGGCGGTGCCCAGCGACGCGTTCGGCCGTGCCCTGGACAAGTCCGCGCCGTCCGGATCGATGCCAAGCACTTGCGCGAAGCGGTGCCAGAGCTCAGTCGGAGGCGCTCCGGCCGGCGGAGTGATGATCACGTGGATGTTCTCGGCCGGAAGCAGGCGTGACCACAGGTTCAGGATCGCCATCGTGTCGTGCACCCGCCAGAACCACCATTGACGCCGGTCTTCCGCAATCGACTCGCGGTCGATGACGTCGGACAGCCAGTCCGGCCATGAGCGCGTGTTGCGGTGCTTGACCGTCTCCTGCCACTCCGCTGGAAGCAGCGTCGCCATATCGCGCACTGTGAGGACGATGTGCACGTCGGCTGGCAGCAGCGACGTGACCGCGGTGTCCGCCTGGGGTGCATCAGCGGCCGAAAACAGCTCGTGGGAGATGACCGCGATGCGATCGGCCTGCCTGGCCTGGCGAGCCAGAATGTCCCACTCACCCGACCACGACCCGGCCGGATCCGACGGCAGCTTCTCGATGCCGCGAAGATCCTGGGTGGCGCGGTAGTGGTCCTGAGGGTGGTGGCCGGGCAAGGTGAGGCCCTGGCTGGCGAGCTCGGTCCTGTTCCGCCACATGACCTGCTGCAGGAAGGTCGTGCCCGTCTTGGGCTCGCCGATATGCATCACGATCCTGGGTCCGGTGGCTGATCCGGACTCGCGTGCGATCTGGTGGTTTGAGTCAGTCATTTGCGGTCAGATTTGGCGAAGTAGACTGGCGCGGCCGGCGCGCCGGCCGGAAAAGAATCCGGTAGGGCGAAAGCTGCGTGGCCATCTGGCTATCGGTTTCATAGAGGGCTGCCACGTACGGCGCGACGTTAGGGTAGCAGACATACGATCTGACCAGCGTGGACTGGTCTTTGTGCTCCGCCAGGCCTGCTGCGGAGCGCTGACATCGCGAGAGGACGGTGACCTGGGCCGAATGCATGAGCCGTTCTCACTCCTGGTCCCTGTCTATGCCGGTGATCGCACCGAGTATGTCAGGCGCGCGTTCCGCAGCGCGGTGGACGATCAGACTGTGCGTCCCGATCAGGTGGTCATCGTCAGGGACGGACCGGTGCCGGCCGAGCTTGGCGCATGCCTTGATGACCTGGTGGCGACCAGCCCGGTCCCGGTGACGTTCGTCCCCCTCGAGCGCAACATCGGCCTGGGCCCGGCGCTCGACCGCGGGCTTGAGGCGTGCTGGTTCGACGTGGTGGCGCGGATGGATTCAGACGACGTCGCGATGCCGCACCGGTTCGAGGTCGAGCTGGCGCAGATCGCGAACGCGGACATCGTCGGATCCGGGCTGGTCGAGTTTGTGGCGGACACCGACGACATCGTTGGTCAGCGGGTGCCGCCGACTGAGCCGGATAGGATCTGCCGGTATGCGCGGATCGCTGACCCCTTCAATCACCCGACGGTCGTCTTCCGCCGCTCGGTGGTGCAGGCCGCAGGCGGGTACGGCGATCTGCCGCTCATGGAGGACTACAGCCTGTTCGCCAGGATGCTGCAGCTCGGAGCCAGGCCGGTGAACATCGCCGAGCCATTGGTCTTCTACCGCGTCGGGCAGGCGGCTTTCCAGCGTCGTGGCGGCAAGCGGCTGTTCTCCTCTGAGCTGCGGCTGCAGCGCGAATTCCGGCGCACCGGCTTCACGACGCCGGTTGAGTTCATCCGCAACGTGATCATCCGCGGTGGCTACCGCCTTGTGCCCTGGTGGGTTCGCCGCGCGATGTACCGACCGGTCGTCGCGCGCTGGACGGACTACCTGAAGTCCGGCCAGAGCGAGCCGGCCGCCCCCGAGCATGCGGAGTTCGAATCTGAGCAGGACTGGTACTCCCCGGACATCACCGAGGAGCTGAGGACCCAGCCCTCGTCGCCGGTCAAGCCGTGAACACTGACCTTGTGGTGGTCGGGGCGGGGTTCTTCGGCCTCACTATTGCCGAGCGCTGTGCCACGGACCTGGGGTTGCGCGTTCTGGTCATCGAGCGCAGGAACCATATCGGCGGCAACGCCTACAGCGAGCCTGACCCTGAGACCGGTATCGAGGTGCATCGTTACGGCGCGCACCTCTTTCACACGTCGAACGCCAGGGTGTGGGAGTACGCGAACCGCTTTACCGACTTCACCGGGTATCAGCACCGCGTGTTCTCGACGTACAAGGGCCGCGTGTACCCGCTGCCGATCAACCTGGGCACGATCTGCGAGTACTTCGGGAAGGTCCTGCGGCCTGACGAGGCCCGTGCGCTCATCGCCGATCAGTCGGCCGAGATCTCATCGGGGCGTGCCTCGAACCTCGAGGAGAAGGCGATCTCGCTGATCGGCCGGCCGCTGTATGAGGCCTTCATCCGCGGCTACACCTACAAGCAGTGGCAGACTGATCCGCTCGAGTTGCCGCCGGAGATAATCACCAGGCTTCCGGTCAGGTACACCTTCGACAACCGCTATTTCAGTGACACCTTTGAAGGGCTGCCTACGCAGGGCTATACGGCCTGGCTGACGCGCATGGCCGACCATCCCAATATCGAAGTGCGGCTCGGCGTCGATTTCGAGACCATGCGGTCCGACCTGGTGGGACAGATCCCGATCCTGTACACCGGCCCGCTGGACGCGTACTTCGGCTACGCTGCAGGTGACCTGGGGTGGCGTACTCTCGATTTCGAGCGTGAAGTCGTAGCCGCCGGGGACTTCCAGGGCACGTCGGTGATGAACTACGCCGATCAGGACGTCCCCTTCACTCGTATTGTCGAGTTCCGCCATTTCCATCCTGAGCGCGATTGGTATCCACAGGACAAGACGGTGATCATGCGCGAGTACTCACGCTTCGCAGGGCGCGGCGATGAGCCCTATTACCCCATCAATACGGGGCAGGACCGGGCCAGGCTGCTCACCTACCGGGAGATGGCAGCGGCCGAGAGCGGCGTGTTTTTTGGCGGCCGCCTGGGCACGTATCAGTATCTCGATATGCACATGGCGATCGGGTCTGCGCTGAGCATGTATGACAACAAGCTCCGTCCTCTCTTCACCGGAACCGGGGACGGCCAGGACGCCAGCGCGGCAGACAACTCGGATGCGGCACATGCCGCGCCGGGCCGGCAGCAGGGAAGCCAGACATGACCGAGCAGACGGCCGCGGAACTGCGGCGGCGCGTGCTGCAACGGGTCGTGTTTCCCAGCGGAGACCTCGACGTCGTCCCGCTGTACGTCGAGACCAACACCGACCGCGGCGCCGCCGAACTAGCCTCGGAAATACTCACCGAGTCACTTGGCGAGGCGACCGTGGTGGCCGGCGCGGCGCACGTCGCGAGCGCAGCGCCGGGCGAGACGCAGTCCAGCATCCGATTCGGGCCTGACGTGCCTGCGCCAGAGGACGCCGACGCCGGGGCACGCCGCACCGCGGTGATCACCGAAGGCAGACGGGTTTCGTTCGCCACCTATTTCAACGCGTTTCCGGCCAGCTACTGGCGGCGATGGACCACCATCGACTCGGTCACTTTGCGGATCCGTATCTCGGGCACTGCCACGATCGTGCTGTACCGCTCGGCCGCCAAGGGCCATAGCCACCCGGTCGAGACGATCAACGTCGACTCCGACGAAGCTGAGACGGTCGAGCGTTCGCTGCCGCTGGCGCAGTTCGTTGATGGCGGCTGGTACTGGTTCGACATCGTCGCCGGCGCCACCGGTGCGACGCTCATCGAGGCCGACTGGTCTGCCCTCGTGCCGCCCGCGGCCAAGGGCCGGATCAGCCTCGGGATGACCACCTTCAACCGGCGCGATTTCGTGATCGGGCACATGCGAGCGCTTGGCGAAGCCACCGAAGTGCTTGAGCTGCTCGACAAGTTCTACGTGATCGATCAGGGCACCAGCCGGGTGTCTGACCATCCAGACTTCGCTGACGCCGGCAAGCGCCTTGGCGACAAGCTGCAGGTCATCGAGCAGCCGAACCTCGGTGGCTCTGGCGGCTTCTCCCGCTCGATGGATGAGACCCTGCGAGCCGGCCAGAGCGATTACGTCCTGCTGCTCGACGACGACATCAAGCTCGAGCCGGAGAGCATCCTGCGGGCCGCCACGTTCGCAGACCTGGCCCGCCGCCCGACGATCGTCGGCGCGCATATGTTCAGCCTCTATGACCGCGCGGTCCTGCACTCGTTCGGCGAGACCGTGCAGCGTTACCTGTGGTGGTGGGGGCCAGCTCCGGATACCACCCCGCGGCACGACTTCGGGCGGCGTAACCTCCGCAACACGCCCTGGCTGCACCGGCGCGTCGATGTCGACTTCAACGGCTGGTGGATGTGCCTGATCCCGATGAAGATCGTCAAGGACATCGGCCTGGCCCTGCCCGTGTTCATCAAGTGGGACGATGCGGAGTACGGGCTTCGCGCCAGCGAGGCCGGATATCCGACTGTCTCGATGCCCGGCGTGGCGGCGTGGCACATACCTTGGGTGGACAAGAACGACGCCATCGACTGGCAGGCGTATTACCACCTGCGGAACCGGCTGGTTGTCGCCTTGCTGCACTCGCCTTTCAAGCGCGGCGGACGCCTGGTTACCGAGAGCGCTGAACTCCAGCTCCAGAACCTGCTGTCGATGCGGTACTCGACCGCCGCGTTGCGGCTGCTCGCGGTCGAGGACGTCCTGTCCGGCCCGGCTCATCTGCACCGCGATCTCAAGATCAAGCCGCAGAAACTTCGTGAGCTCCGCGCCAGCTACATCGAGGCGCAATCTGAACCCGATGTGGAGAGCTTTCCTCCGGCGCGCAGAAGGGCACCGAGCGACGCCGAGGCGGGGCGGCCCGCCAACAAGAAAGACATCATTGTCAAGGCCGCGTCCGGATCCATTCATCAGCTCGCGAAGCCGCGCCCGGGCGCCAGGGAGCGGCCGCAGATGGCATTCGCAGCCGGCGACGCACACTGGTGGGTGTTGTCGAGGCTCGATAGCGCCCTGGTGTCTGCGCCCGACGGAGCCAGCGTTTCGTGGCATCAACGAGATCGCGCCCGGTTCCGGTCGCTCGGACTCCGCAGCGCCAGGCTGCATCTCCGGCTGCGGCGTGAATGGCCGAAGCTGGCAGCGCAGTACCGTGCCGCTGCTCAGGACTTCACCTCGCCCGAGCGCTGGCGGCACGAGTACGGTCCGCCAGCTAGCGATCAGTAGGCGGATAGATGAACCCAGCGGGGACCGAGCGGACCGCTTCGAACCCATCGGCCCCTTCGCAGCCCAGGATGCCGGGAACGCCGCGCGCTCAGCCAGATGCGCCCGGATCGCGCCACGCTCATCCACAGTGGTCGGCGGTGCTCTTCAAGATCGCGCCGGTCGCCTTCCCGGCGGCTGTCATGGCGGTGCTCGGGGCGTGGGGGCTCGCCAGGGATTCAGCTCTCTCCAATGACGAGGCGGCGACCCGGATCGCCGCCCAGCTGAGCTTGAGCCAGCTCTATCACCTGCTCAGGCACATCGACGCCGTACACGGCCTGTACTACCTGTTCATGCAGGGCTGGATAGGGCTCGGGGCAAGCCCCGCGGTGCTGCGCGTTCCATCGGTGCTCGTGATGATCGCCGCGGTCGCCCTGACGTCGGTTCTGGGGATCAAGCTCACGAGATCCGGCTGGGTAGGGTTCTTCGCTGGCCTGATCATGGCCATTACGCCCGCGATCAGCTTCTACGCGCAGACAGCGCGCTCGTACGCGTTCGTCATCACTTGCGTAATCGGCGCGACGCTCGTCCTCGTCACCGTCCTGCGCGCAGAGAGCAGCGGTGCTCCTACGGTCAGGCGCTGGTGGGTGACTTATGCAGCGCTCATCGCGCTGAGCGCGTATCTCAACGAGATGGCGCTGCTCGTCCTGGCCGCGCACGGGGTGACCGTTTTGCTGGCCCGATACCGGCCAGCCGTGCTCAGGCACTGGGTGATCGCCGTGATTTGCGGCGTAGCTGCGGTAGGTCCGCTGCTGCTGATCAGCGCGACACAGCACGCGGATGTCAGCTGGATACCCAAGCCGACCCTCGGAAGTGTCGGCGTGCTCTTCCACGACTATTTCGGGGCCCGTTACATAGTGCCCGCCGGCATAGTGCTTTGCGTCATTATCGCCCTGCTGCCGGTCAGGGGACAGCATTTCCGTCCGGCCGAGTCGGCTGACGCTACGACCGGAACTGCGGGCGCGTCGGCCTCTGAGCAACCCTGGTGGCGCCGGCCGGGTGTGTCGCTGCCGTCCGTCGCCCTGCCGTTGCTAGTGGTTCCCGCTTTGCTTCTGATCGTCGAGTCGATCGTCGGCAAATCACTCTTCATTGACCGCTATGTCCTCTATGGCGAACCCGGCGCCGCGCTCCTCGCCAGTGCGGGGCTGTACCGGATCGGACTCTGGCTGGGATCGGCGACGGGCCGGCGGTGGCTCATCTGGACCCCTGGGCTGCTCGCCTGCGTGGCCCTGCTGCCGCTGCAGATCGGCACCCAGCGATACTTCAGGACGCCGGAGAGCCGGCTCTTCGATCTCACCGGTCCCGCCGCATTCATCGGAGCCCATGCGCGGCCGCACGACGGGGTGCTCTTCTTCGACACGTTGTTCCGCAAGGACAGGCTCCTGTACCCCCATGAGTACGGGAACACCGACGACTTCGGGCAGGCACTCTCACCTCTGCAGTCGCATGACTTCAGGGGTACCGATAGGCCGTTCGCGGCGCTGCGCCCGCTGATCCTCCAGCAGCGCCGGATCTGGGTGGTCGGCTTTAAGCCCTCGGCCAGCCTCCGGACCGCGGCGCTCAGGCAGCAGAGCCGCGTGCTGATGGGTAATTTCACCCTGGTGGAGCAGCGGCACTTCCGCGGCATCGACGTAACGCTCTGGCTCCGCCGGAGCCGATAAGTATCGTGAGCGACACCCAACATCGATAGCCTGGCGGGATGAGCCTTAGGTCCCCTTTGGGGCAGCGCGATGGGAGCGTGCTGTCGATCCGGTCGTTCCGGCGACTGTGGATCGCCACCTCGCTGTCCAGCTTGGGGGACTGGCTGAGCCTGCTTGCGCTGTCCGCACTCGCGTACTCGCTGACTGGCAAGGGCGTGCAGGCTACGGCCGGCCCCATCGCCGTCGGCGGTGTCTGGATCACCTCCCTGCTGCCGTACCTGCTGTTCGGCCCGCTGGCGGGCGCGGTCGCTGACCGACTGGACCGCCGGATCAACCTCGTGGTCGGCGACGTGGTCAGGGCCGTGCTCTACCTGTCCATCCCGATCGACCTGGTGGTCGGCTTTGCCAACAAGCTGACCTGGCTTTATGTCGTGCAGTTCCTGGCATCCTGCGCGTCCCTCTTCTGGGCCCCGGCCAAGGACGCGTCGATCCCGAACCTCGTCCCCCGCGACAAGCTCGACCAGGCCAATCAGTACAGCCTGCTCACGACCTACGGGACGGCTCCGCTCGCGTCTCTGGTGTTCATCGCGTTCGCATCGATCAGCAAGGGGTTCGCGCACGGGCCGCTGAGTTTCTTCGGGGACCCGGCACGAGGGCAGATCGCTCTCGCGCTGTACTTCAACGTGGCGACCTTCGTGATCTCGGCATTCGTCTGCTATTCGCTGCACGATCTGCCGCAGAGACGGAGCGGCGAGCAGATCTCAGTGCCGTCGGTGTTGAAGTCGATCTGGCAGGGCTGGAAGTTCGTCGGCCAGAACCGGGTCGTCCGGGGTCTCACGATCGGCATGGTCGGAGCGTTCGCTGGCGCGGGCGTGGTCGTCGGCCTTGGCTATGCCTATATCAGGACAACCCTCCAAGGCGGATCGGCCGGCTGGGGGACCGTGTTCGCGGCGATGTTCATCGGGCTTGCGCTCGGCATGTCGGTGGGAGTCCGGTTCCTGAGGGGATTCAGCAAGCGGCGGCTCTTCGGCCTGGCGATCGCAGTGGCCAGCGTCCCGCTTGCGCTACTCGGGCTGATCCCGAACCTGCCCATCGTGATCTTCCTCGTCGTAGTGCTCGGCATCCTGGCCGGGATGGCCTACGTCACCGCCTACACCGTCGTCGGCCAGGAGGTGGACGACGACACCCGCGGTCGTACCTTCGCATTCCTCCAGTCGGCGTTGCGGGTCGTGATGTTCGGCGTGATCGCGCTCTCCGGCTTGCTGGCCGGGGCGCTGACGTCGCTGATCGGGTCGATTACTAACTCAACGAGCGTCAAGGTCGGCACGATCGAATACAAGGCTGTCGGCAACAACGTGGTGTTGCTGCTGGCCGCGGTCGTGGCCGCGATACTCGGCTACCGCGCTTACCGGCAGATGGATGACCGGGCGGGCGCGCCTCTGTTGCCCGACCTGGCCGCCGCGATCCGCGGTAAGCCGCTGCCTACTCCGCGGCACGCGCGTGCGAGGTCGGCGAACGGTCGCTCTAAGGGCCCGTGGAGTGAAGTTCCGCAGACCGGCGATGACGTCGGGCCAGTTCAGCAGCCAGGCCTGCTGCTGGCATTCGAGGGCGGCGAGGGCGCAGGCAAGTCCACGCAGGCCAGGCTGCTGGCGATCTGGCTTCGGGAGAACGGCTACGACGTGCTCGCGACCCATGAGCCAGGCGCCACCAAGATCGGGATGCGGCTACGGGCGCTTCTGCTCGACACCGCGCACACGGGCCTGTCGCCCTGGGCAGAGGTCATGATGTACGCCGCCGACCGCGCTGAGCACGTCGCGAGCGTGATCCGGCCAGCGCTCGCCAGGGGAACGATGGTGGTCACCGACCGGTACGTCGACTCCACGCTGGCCTACCAGGGCGGCGGCAGACAGCTGCCGCTGAACGCGATCAGCCGCGTTAACGAGCTCGCCACCGGCGGCCTGGTGCCGGACATCACGTTCCTGCTTGACCTGCCGCCTGCCGAGGGCCTCGGCCGCCGGGCCAGGTCCGCCGACCGGCTTGAAGCCGAGCCCGAGATGTTCCACGAGCGCGTTCGTGCGACGTTCTTGCAACTGGCCAAGGAGGACCCGGCGCGGTACGTCGTGCTCGACGCCAGGTCTGACGTGAGCCAGCTGAGCAAGTCGATCCAGGAAGCGCTGAGGGAACGGCTCCCTGACCCGGTCCCCGAGCGGGCTGAGGAGATCACAGGCTCGATCCCGGTGATCCGCGAATGACCGCTGGCGCGGTATTCAGCCAGCTGACCGGCCAGGAAGCGGTCGTCGAGCAGCTTCGGGCGGCTGCCGCTGAAGCTGACCGGATGACGCACGCGTGGCTGTTCACCGGGCCCCCTGGATCAGGCCGCTCGGTCGCGGCGAGAGCGTTCGCGGCGGCTCTGCTGTGCCCGAACCAAGGCTGCGGCCAGTGTCCGTCTTGCCGCCAGGTTGCCGCGGGAACGCACGCAGACCTGCTGCTCATCCGCCCGGACGGGCTGTCGTACGGAGTGCGGCAGACCAGAGAGCTCGTGCTCAAGGCGGCCGCGTCGCCGGTGTATGGCGGATGGCGCGTGGTGCTGTTCGAGGACGCCGACCGGGCGACCGAGCAAGCAGCGAACGCCTTGCTCAAGGCCATCGAGGAGCCGCCGCCGCGCACGATCTGGCTGCTCTGCGCGCCGTCGGCCGCGGACCTGACGCCGACGATCCTGTCAAGGTGCCGGCTGGTCACGCTGCGCACACCGCCGACCGCGGCCGTCGCTGAGATTCTGCAGCACGAGGGCGTCGGTGACGCAGAGGCGCTGGAAGCTGCCCGCGCTTCGCTCGGTCACATCGGCCGGGCTCGAAGGCTGGCCACCGACGAGCAGACCGCGCGCCGCCGCGAGGACGTGCTGAAGGTTCCCGTCCATGTGACCGGGCTTGCCGAGGCATTTGGCGCCGCGGCGGCACTGGTCAGGGCTGCTGAGGATGAGGCCAACGCGACGACGGAGGAGCTGGACGCGCCGGAGCGCGAGGCGCTCAAGCGAGCGTTCGGCGAGGGCTCGACCGGCAAGGGCGTGGCGACCGCCGTCCGGGGCGCCGCTGGCGCACTGAGGGAACTCGAGGAGCGGCAGAAGTCCCGCGCGACCAGGATCAAGCGGGATGCGCTGGACCTAGCGCTGCTCGACTTGGCTGCGTTCTACCGCGACGTGCTCGCCGTCCAGGTCGGCGCGGATGTGGAACTCGCCAATGCGTCGCACGAGGCTGACCTGCGCGAACTGGCCGAGTCGTCGGATCCCGCCACCACGGTCCGCCGGATCGAAGCGATCATGCGCTGCCGGGAGCGGCTGGCAGCGAGCGTTGCGCCCCTGCTCGCGGTCGAGGAACTCACTCTCGCCCTGGCCGAGCGCCCGACAGTGCTCCGCTGACGCCTGGTTTTCGGGCGCCCGCTCAGCCTGCAACCCTCGGCCGCCTGGTTCCAACCTGTCTCGCATTCATCGTCCCTTTCCGCGGCCGCTGTTCGCCGCCGGTGTCGGCGTTGCCCGTGTATGAAAGCGCCATCCATTTCGGTTTCTGGTGATGGATGAGTCATCCATCCCTGCGAGGCGATTTCTGGCCGACGGCGGGCTTCGGGGCTGGTCAGGGGAGGTGGTTCGTTAACGGACGGAAAACTGCCGGGTCTGGCCTAACGCTTTACCGTGATCTGACCGTAACCTTAAACGGTGGCGATGATGATGGCGGTGAGCTTCGAGCGTCGTGGGCGGCTCCATTATCTGGACCCAGGGGCACATCGCCCGGTGGTCGGTGACAAGGTGCTGGTGCCGACCGACACCGGGCCTGAAGTGGCCGAATGCATCTGGGCGCCGACGTGGATCGACGACGATATCGGCGGTTTGCCGGTTTGTGAAGGCCTGGCTACCGAGGCTGATCTGCAGCGTGCCGAGGCCAGCAAGTCCAGGCGAGCAGAGGCCAAGATCGTCGCACGGCGACTAGTCCGCCAGCACGAGCTGCCGATGAAGGTCATCGCGGTGGACTACATCGCGGCGTCCTACCAGCTGGTCATCTATTTCAGCGCTCCGCATCGGGTCGATTTCCGGGCGCTCGTCCGCGACCTGTGCGCCCGGCTGCGCTCCAAGGTTGAACTTCGCCAGGTCGGACCGCGCGATGAGGCCAAGCTGCAGGGCGGTATCGGGCCTTGCGGCAGGGATCTGTGTTGCTCGACCTTCCTGAAGGACTTCGAGCCGGTCACGATCAGGATGGCGAAGGATCAGGACCTGCCGGTCAACCCGATGCGCATCGCAGGGGCCTGCGGGCGGCTGATGTGCTGCCTGAAGTACGAGCACCCGCTCTACATGGACTTCAAGGACAAGGCGCCGAAGCTCGGCGCCAAGGTGAGTTCGCCAGAAGGCGCTGGAGTCGTCGTCGGATACAGCGTTCCGGCTGATGAGGTGATCGTGAAGGTCGCCGAGTCAGGCTCCCGGTGTGCATGTCCGCGCGCGAGCGTTTGCGGCTCTAGGCAGGCATATGAGGCAACGCACGGCCGGAAGCGAGGACTGCCCGGCGACCGGTAGACTCTCTGAGCCGCCGCCTTGAGGTCGGCGCGCCGCCTTAGCTCAGTCGGCAGAGCGGTTCACTCGTAATGAACAGGTCGTCGGTTCGATTCCGACAGGCGGCTCTAGTAGAAGCAATAATTCGAACTGCTCGAACAGGCCAGTGGGACTATCAGGGGGACTAACGGCGCCGCCGTGGCATGGGTGCCGTCCGCGACGTCCTGATCGTGCAGCGCGATATGCCGCCGCCCATGGCGCTTGTCGCCATCTCCGGTGAGGTCGTGGGCGCTCGGCATCACCGAGGTCAACGGCCCCCGGAGACGGTGCCGGGATCATCGCGCCATTCGCCGACCTTTACCGCAACATTGCAGGCGACGGCCTGATGCCGGAGGCGGTGGCGCAGTCGATGTCCTGGTCGGCGGTGATGGCAAGCGCTAGTTTGCGCACCATAGATCGACTGCCTTCAGGACGGCGCTGCCATGTGGAGGAATCAGGGACCGAAAGATCGTCTGTTGAAGGCAGTTTTTTGGCTTTAATCTCGGTCTCATCCAACTCGACCTGAAGCGCTTCAAGCTGATCACCGATGGTAACTTCGGCTCTTCCCGCCTTCAGAGAGGTAACGTGCCTGATCCGCTCTGCCAGATGCGACAGTCCGGTCTGTACCTGACGACGGCCAATCCAGAGTCCGAAACCAACGGCGGCACGCCAGACCAGGACTCGCAGGTACGCCAATACCAATTCGCTCATCGCACGACCACCTCATCAATGCCAGCCGTCAGTCTTCCACCGAACGGACGCGCCTGTCGCTGATCAAGCTGGCTCACATGGGCGCGCTTCGCCCTATCTCAGGCAGCTAGAGCGATGAGGAGGACCGTCAGGAATGCCATGGTCAGGCCGGTTAGGCATATGCGAGCAGCCTGCCTATAGCGGACATCGCTGGGCCCATCCATCGCAAGACCGACAAGCGGCACCAGGAGCATGAACAGTCCTATCGTGATCAACATCCCTGCCACCTCCTCTCTACTCCACCGTGAGCACAAGTGACCGCAATGTGCCAGGGAGGACAGTCACTGCCGCACAAAGGCCAAAGTCCCACTCGGCATGGGTCGTTTGTCCTGGTCAGGCTGGCGACCGTGAGCGATGCTGATCAGATTCTGTGCGGGGTGATCGCTCGATGTCAGTGAACTGCAAGCAGCTCCAACCTTGCGCCCCGATCTGGTCGCGGAGACTCTGAACGTCAAGGTCGTCACCAGGCAGCCGGACCTTCTCGAGGCGATTCTTGACCGGGCTGGGAGCGGCGCGCCACCGGGGCGCTGACGGTCCTGGGCCGGGCGGCTCTCGCCGGCGCGG
>DATELR010000221.1:0-2211 GCA_035276345.1 Streptosporangiaceae bacterium
GCACATGAGGCCGGCCAAGGCGCCGAGCACCAGCGGGATCGACGCGGTCAAGGTCCCCTGCAGCAGGTCGATGACCTGGAGCGGGCCGACCGTGCTGCCGGCGTCCGCCCAGGCGAGCAGCGACAGCAGGAAGCACAGCAGCGCGATCGCGATGGTGAGCCGCTTGCCCCAGCGAGGCAGGTCGACGAGGGCACGTAGGATGCCCAGGCCGATCGAGATCACGCCAAGCACGTAAGCCGTCAGCGCCCCGGGCAGGTGGATCTGGGGCATTTTGGGCGTGGCGCCAGGCAAGGACAGCGCGAAGACGGCGTCGCCGCGGTGCGCGAAGAGGCCGAAGACGAAGATGTCGATCAGGCCGAGCAGGATGAACGTGCCGGCAGCGAGGTACCTGCGGGTCATCGAGACCGGCGCGCGAACCGGGGCAGGTGCATCAAGAGTGGCGGTCATCCCGACCATCCCTTCGACGTGACGGCCTGCGGACCGGCGCCGCGGGTGCTCCGCAGCCGGAACAGCAACCGGATCAGCGGCGGCGCGGCGACGAAGAGCACGATCAGGGCCTCGATGACGTTGGTGACGTCGGCCGGCACGCCGGTGGCGGCCTCCATGACCGTGCCCCCGGCGTTCAGCGCGCCGAACAGCAGCCCGGCGAGGACCACGCCCAGCGGCCTGGCCCGGCCGAGCAGCGCGACCGTGATGCCGTCGAAGCCGTACGTGCCGTAACTGGTGGTCGTCAGCGGCGCCGTCTGGCCCTGCACGATCGTGGTCGCCGACAGGCCGGCCAGGCCGCCCGCGATCAGGAACGCGAGGACCCAGACCCGCTCAACGCTGATGCCGGCGCTGCGTGCCGCGCTCGGGCTCGCGCCCACGGTGCGGAACTCGAAGCCCAGCGTGCTGCGGGAGAGCAGCCATGCTGTCGCGGCGGCGGCGGCCAGCGCGATGAGGAACCCGACGCCGACCTGCGGCGGTGGCCCGCCGACGTGTGGCAGCATCGCGTTCCCGTCGATGCTCGGCGCGACCGCGTTGCTCTGGTGCGGCGCCTGCATCAGCGACGGGGTGGACAGCATGAAGGCCAGGAAGTTGTACATGACGTAGTTGAGCATGATCGTGAGGATGACCTCGTGCGCGCCGGTCCGCGCCTTGATCTCGCCCACGATCCAGCCGATTAGCGCGCCGCCGATGAAGGCGCCGACGATGCAGACCACCGCGTGCAGCACGATCGGCAGGTGCACCGCGTAACCCAGCCACGTCGCGACGAGCGCGCCGCCGATCCACTGGCCGGCCGCGCCGATGTTGAACATCCCGGCCCGGAAACATACCGCCACCGAAAGCCCGGTCAGGATGAGCGGGGTCGCCTCGAACGTGGTGAGCGACAGGGGGTAGAAGATCGCCGCGATCGAGCCGCCATGGAAGGCCGCCGAGATCGTTCCAGGGCTGAATATCGAGCCCTCGAACAACGCCGAGTACGCGGCGGCCACCGACGTCCAGGTTGCCGAAAACGCGGCGCCTGGTGCGTAGCCGAACGACTCCCAGGCGCGCAGCACCACCGGGTCGCTCGCCACGATCAGCACGGCGCCGACCAGCAGAGCCACGAACACGGCCAGGATGGTGATGACGACCGAGTGCCCCTCGGTCACTGCTCTGATGATCGCGTTGCCGGTCAGCGGCTGCCTGCCGCGTGGCTGGTCCGGTGCGGGCGAGCCCGGGTCCTCGGCGGTAGTTGTCGTGGTCGGTACGTAAGGCGCTGCGGAGGGCTCTGCCTCGTCCTGATCACTCATGGCTGCTCGGCTCCTGCGCTGGGACTGGCTTCTCCGGTTCGTCCGCCGCGCCGGGGACGGCGGACCCAGCCGCTTCGCCCTCGGCAGCGGGAGCGGTGGCTCCATCCACTTGGCTGCCGGCCATCAGCAGGCCGAGTTCCTCCTCGGGGATGGTGGGCGGGCAGAACGCGACGATCTGGCCCTCGTACATGACCGCGATGCGGTCGGCCAGGGCGTAGATCTCGTCGAGTTCGGATGAGACGATCAGCACCGCCACGCCCTCGTCCCGCTGGGCGACCAGGCGCCTGTGCACGAACTCGATCGAGCCGACGTCCAGGCCACGGGTGGGCTGGCTGACGATCATCAGCTTGACGTCCCGGCTCATCTCTCGGGCGACCACGACCTTCTGCTGATTGCCGCCGGACAGCGTGCCGGCCGGCGTGGCGGTGGACGTGGT
>DATELR010000222.1:0-31919 GCA_035276345.1 Streptosporangiaceae bacterium
GGCGGGCCGACCCGGAGATGCCTTCCGAGAAGCCAGCTCCGGACGCAGCGCGGCGGCTGTGGTGGCGGCCCGCTACGCGGGACGGAGTCCCGATCGTCGTCACCGCGATGACCTGGCTCCGGCGGCTGATCAGGTAGGCGACGACGAGGATGATCGCTATCCCGACCGGCCAGATCAGTGCTGCGAGGTACCTGAACATTCGACCCTTGAACCCTTCCTACCTCGCGGACGATATCGTGCAGAGCCGGGTAATCCGCAATCTTCGCCCCAAAGCTATGACAGTACCCAGACCTAGGTCTGGTGCGGTCTGGAAACGCGAGTCAGGCGGCTGATTCCTGGCATCGCCGACAGCTGCAGTACGTCGCGCAGCCACCACATCCCGAGCAGCATGACCGCAAGTCCGAGGCCGATGGCGGCGATCGAAATGCCTGGCCGGGGACCGGCAAGCATCCGCACGCCCAGCGGGATTACGGCGAAGCTAAGCGCTGTCAGCGCTGTCGCGGCGGCTGTGCCCGGCCCGAACGGGTGCACCTTCGCCGCGACCGCCACCTGAACCAGCGGCACGAGATTGGAAACCGCGATCGCCGCAGCCCAGCCGATCGCAGCTCCGGTAATCCCCATCCTGGGAATGAGGATCAAGTCCACGCATATGTTGACGCTCATCGCGAGCAACCCGTTGACGAGGCTCCAGGTGCTCCTACCGGTCGTGATCAGCACCACGTCGACCTGACCGCATGCCGTCGCAACGAGCATCGAGAGCGCGAGGATGAGCATCACGGTGCTGCCAGCGTGGTAGCTGCGGCCGAAGATTGCGAGCACGCTCGGGCCGAAGACGGCGGCGAGCAGATAGAGCGGCCAGGTAAGCAGGATGAGCCACGCGGTCGTGACCTGATAGACGGTGTTGGCCCCGATCCTGTCCTTGATCGTGAACAAGCGGGTGAGCTGCGGTTGCGCCGCCATGCTGATAGCCGAGTTACCCAGCTGGCCCGCTACCAGGAATCTGGTCGCGGCTGTATAGATAGCGGCGTCGACTGGCCCCTTCATCACGCCGACGAGAACTATGTCCAGCCGCTGGATGATGATCTGCGCGACGCTCGCCAGCGACCGGGGCGCGGTGAACCGCCAGAACCCGTGCGCGTTGGGCTTGCCGTGCCGGTTGTCGGCGCGTACGCCAGGGGCCAGTGCGGCGCTGGTTTTCGATGGCCTGGCGACGTCAGCCGATTGCTGTTCGGCCATCACGCGGCGCAGCCACAGCGCGGAGATGATGGCCGCCGGCAGGTACGGCAGCGCCCACAGTGGCGCCAGCATCGCCGAAGCGCTGCCGGCCGCAGCGGCCGCGACGCCGACAAGCTGCAGCGTCGACCGGCCGATCCGGTCGACGATCACGGTCGGCTGCATCTCGTGGAAGCCTCTGGTGGCGCCCAGCATGGTGTCGGCCAGGGCCGCGAAAGGCAGCGCGATCGCGAGCACCCGGAGCATGGTGGCGAGCTCGTCGAGCCGTACCGGCTGGGTGAGCTGGCCGGCCGTCAGGAGCCTCGCCAGCGGGTGGACAAAGACGATCAGCGCAGTGGCGCCGACGATCGACGCGATCACCACGGGAATGACCGTGGCCCTGATGATCGCGGGGATCCTGCGCTCGGCGTTCAGCGCACGGACCCGGGCGATGAAATAGATCGTGCCGTTGTACGCGCCGAGGTTGGTGACCGCCTCGACGATAAGGAAGAGCGATATCGCTACGAAGAAGGTGCCGACTACCGATTTGCTGAAGTTGCGGGTCACGACGACGGTCAGGACGACGCTCGAGCCTGCCGAGATGATCGCGCCGGCCAGGTTGACGACGCCGCCTCTGGCTACGCCCGCGAGGCCTGCCCCTGCCTTGCCCCGGTCAGCCGGGGGCTCGTCGCGTTGCGGAGCTGCCACGGCTTGTGCGGGTGGGGCGGTGCGGGCAGGCGCGGGCGGCTCGTACCCCGCGATGTCGATCGCGGGCAGCGGCATCGTTCGGGTGATGAAGTCTTCTTCTTCGCGCTCCCGGTCGTCCTGGCTGAGCCGCTCGGCGGTCACCGGATCAGGTCCGCTGCGCGCTCTGGCCCGGCCTCGATGGCGGGGACCGGCGTCCTGCGCAGCTGATCGTTCTTCCAGATGACCGCGTAAGCGAGCATGGTGAATCCGAGCGGCGCGCCTGTTGCGTCGTAGGAGAACATGTACCAGAACGACAGCAGCAGCACGAGCACGCCGGCGTAGCCGTAAGGGCTGCGGTCTCGCCTGAACTGCCAGATCCCGAAGCCGAAGAAGGCGAGATAGAACGCCGCGCCCACGAAGCCGTCACAGACGAACAGCAGCCAGAGCTGACCTGTGCTGCCGAGAGCGAGCTGGCCGCAGCTTGGGCATTTGGCCGACGGGCCCACGGCGATGGACGCCGGGCTGCCCGCCTCCTGTCTGGTGTCCCCGTACCCGAGGATCGGCGACGCGATGGCGGCGGTGACCGAGAGGGCGTTCAGATGCGAACGCAGGTTGTTGCTCTTGCCGTTCTCAAGCCGACCGGCCACCACGCTGTTCAGCGGAGTCAGGAAGATCAGTATCGCGGCCAGCACCGCCGCCAGGCAGATCCCGCCAAGCAGCGCTGTCTTCCCCCGCGCGGCGAATCGGACCGCCAGATACACGACCGCGAGGATGACACCGATCCAGGCTGCCCTGTTCAGCGAGTACAGCAGCGGCCCGATCGCGATGACAGTCGTGGCAGCGGCGAACAGGCGCTGTCGCCTGGTGCCCGTCCATGCCCAGGCCAGCAGGAAGGGCAGCAGGATAGTCAGGCACTCGCCCCAGAGGTTGGTGTAGTCGAAGGGAGCTTTTGGCCTGCCGCCCGGAGTACCCAGCACATTCTGTACCTGGGTCAGCGCCGGATGCGCTGACGCCTGGACAAAGGCGTTGGCCTGGAAGCTCTTCGGCAGCAGCACGAACAGCGGCGAGGCGAATTGGAAATGCGGCATGAGCATGCCTGCTACGCCGCCGATCACGGTGAAGACGCCGACAATCCCAAGCATCCAGCTGAAGGCCCGCCTGGGCAGCTCCCGCTCGGTCAGGTTGCCCGCGTATAGCAGCAGGACGGTGTCACCGAAATAGCCTGCGGTGCGGTTGGCGTAGGACAGCAGCCGACGCGAGACCAGGCTCGGCACCGTGCCGGGCGCCGTCAACGTGATCGTCGCGATCCCGGCCACGACGATGACCAGGAACAGCAGCCATAGCCCGAACCCGGGCGGAACCTTGACGGCACGGCCGCGCCGGGTATGCCAGGCGATCATTCTGGCGATCATCGGCACGGCAAGAATGACCCACATGAAGTCGGCAATGCCGAGCGCCCACCACAGCGGATAACCGAGCATGAGCGCGCTGACCGGCCAGGCAGGCCCGCGCAGGAGCGACCGCAGCCTGTGCCGGCGGCGAGCGGTGAGATCCTGACCCGTTTCCGTCACTTCGGAGAGCGCCGGGCGCGTCAGCGACATGGTCATGGGCCGCCACCCGTCAAGGGCTCGACAAGGTCAGGAGCCGCACGGCGACGACGCACGATCGCGCCTCGCATGGTCAGATTCCAGTTGCCGGATCAGCGGAACCTGGATACCTATCTCGTTCTTTCGCCGATACGCGCGGCAGCGGCTTGGTCTCCCTGACTCCCGGCTGAGCAGACGCAGACGGGTAGTCGTGTGAATCGCCTGAGACCTTCGGCACGCCTGGCGTCCAGACGGCTGGCCCGGTTCCCGGCATGTCGCTGGCGAACAGCGGATCGGGCTCAGGCTCAGGCCTGGCTGGCGGGGCGCTGTAGGGCACCCTGACCGGGGCCTCAGACCTCGCCGCCCTGCGCAGTCCTCCGCCGGTGGGCCGCAGGACCACCGTGCCCAGAACTGGCGTCCTCAGCCGGGTGAGCCGGGTGCTGCAATCGGCGATGTCATCGCGGGTGGACCGCTGGACCTCCGCAGTGACGACCGCGGCTTCAGCGAACTGCGCGAGGCCGAAGGCGTCGGAATTCTCGCCCTGCGACTGGACCTCGACGACGACGTACTTGGCGTCGTCCAGTACGTCGCTGAACAGGCGCCTGAGCTTGGCCTGCTGCATGGCCAGAACGGCTCGCGACGCGTCAATGCCTGGCGTGATGATGCGCAAGCGCGGCAGGTCTCCCGCGGGCGCGTTCACCTCGCTGACCCGTGACGACCCGGTCAGCACCTCGGCCAGGCCGCGACCCCTGGAGACGCCGAGCAACTCGGGAGCGGTGGTCCCGTGCAGGTTGGCGCAGATCAGCACGGTCCTGTCGATGGTCCTGGCCAGAGCCGCGGCCAGGTTCACAGCTACGACACTGCCCGCGGAAGTGGCCGAAGTCGCGGCGACAGCGATGACATGATTGCCGTCGCCAAGGGCGGCATCGACGTACCTAGCGAGCTCGCTGAAGGCGCGGCCGGCCGGCGAGCGTGGCGATTCCAGCCCCGTGACCCGGCCGTACGGCTTGTCGACGAGGTTGAGCAGGGTTGGCAAGCTGCCGAACCGTTCGACGTCGCGAACGGAGTGGACCCGGCGATCGCGCCGGTCCTTCACGAACGCCCATGCCAGCCCGAGCAGCAGCCCGACGATCAGGCCGCTCGGAATGTAGAGCAGCTTGCGCGGACTGGCCGGGGCGGTCGGGAGGGTCGCCGAGGACTTGATCTGACCGACGATCGTGCCAGGTGCCGACATGGCCGCGTACAACGGCTGAGCGGTGCTGATGTTGGCCTGAACTGACTGCAATGACGCTTGCACGCCGTTGAGCTTCAGCTCGTCATTGATCTGGGTGCGAGAACCGTAGATCTGGTTCGGATGCTGATGGCGCAGCGTCAGCAGCAGGGTCTTGAAGACGACAATGTCCTGCTCGAGCCTGGCCGCCTTGCGCTGCAGGTTCGTGATCCCATCGCCCAGCAATTTCATGATGGTGATCCGGCGGTTGTCCAGGTAAGCCTGGCCGACCACGTTGGCGCACCGCTGTGCGCCAGACGCCGATGACGCGGCACAGGTGATCTGCAGGTAGGTGGAGTTCGGCGGCACCGTCACGCGGATGTTGTTGGAGATATCGGTCTCCGACAACTGGCTGTGCAGTTTCTTCTTCACCTCAGCGGCGACCGCGAGCGACCGGACGGCCTGGGCTTCGTTGTCCATGTTGACCGGTCCGCCGGTCCTGCCGCCCACGGCATTGGCGTTGTTCGGCAGCGCGTTGACCTGAACGAGAACGGTGCCCGTGTACGTCTTGGGAGCCAGGAACACATACGCCGCGGCCAGGACGATGCCCGCCAGAGTCACTACGACGATCCGTTTCCAGCGGCGCCGCAGCACGTTCGTGTAATCCGATAGCTCGAAGTAATCCGGAGCGGCTGGAGGGTTCATCCGCGGTACTCCTCGCAGTTCTCGGCGACCGCGGTGCGGCCTTCTCTCGGCTACAGCCAGGTGGACGGAAGGTAGCCAGTAGATGAGCTTATGCGCTCAAGTCCACTGGGATCGTCGATCGGCATATGAACCGGTTATGCCACCTTACCTGCGTAGATATACCGTCCCGCTTGGGCGTTTCCGGCTACTTCGGATAGGGCAGCAGGCACAGCCCGCCAAGCCCGTTGACCCCGCCGCACATCTGCGTGCCCTGGTAGTTGTCGCTGGCCACCCACAGTCCGGCCGATGTGATCAGCATGTCATCGGCACCCAGCCCGCGACCGCGAGAGTAGAGCCCAGCGGTGCCGCCTGAGTTCAGCATCAGGGCGCCGCTCTGCGGATCAAGGCCCGCCAGGCCCGGCGCGCTGAAGCCGCCGGCGCCGAGGGAATCACAGCTGTTCCCGTTGCTGGCGAACCGCTCGTGGCCGCCGATGTAAACCGCCGCGCTGTCGGCCGCAGCCGCGAAAAGCGAGTCGCAGCCGGTGTAGTTGATCCACTTCGCCAGCACCGGAGCCTGGGTCGCCGGGAACGCGGCCGCCGCGTCGCACAGGCCGTTCCGCGGCCCGTCGGTCGGCCAGCCATTGGGGTGGTAGCCGGTGCTCGCGATGTACACGGTGGCATCGTCGGGCGACCATGCCGCGGCCTGAATGTAAAACGGCTCGATGGTCGCGCACTGATACGGGTAGCCATTGCCCGGGTCCTGCGGCGTTGCCTCGCCCTGGCTGCCATCCCACTGCGGGGACGTCCACGCGGTCACCGACGCTGGCGTGGTCGCGAGGTTCAGCATGAAGATCTGCTGCCTCAGCTGCCCGCCGACCGAAGTGAAGTCACCCATCACCAGGTCCAGGGTGCCGCTATGGCTGACCTCCTGGTTGTAGATGTTCGTCGTGTTGTTGGCGACGCCGGGGAACTGATAGTTCCCGGAAATGGCCAGGTGGAGGAATCCGTCGTTCTTGCCGGTAGTCGGGTTCAGGCTCGCCATGAATGGATCGGCCGGGCTGCCGTTGATCGAGGTGAAGTATCCGCCCGCAAGGATGTGATTGCGGTAGCTCGCCAGCGTCTCGATCTGGCCTGACGCGCTGTGCCCGAAGGCCGTGTCCACGGTCCCCGTGGAGGTGTCGATCTTCGCGATGTTCTTCACGCTGGTCGAGCCGATCGCGCTGAACTTGCCGCCGATATAAGCGCTGGCGCAGTTGCCGCCGTTGAAGGCGATCGAGTTCACGGTGCCATTGACGCTCGGAGCCCATGAGGTCACTGCGTAAGGCGCTGTCGCGCTGAAGCTAAAGACGTTGTTCCTGGCGTAGGTCGTGCTCTGCCGCTTAACCACGCTGAAACTGCCGACCGCGTACATGGTGTTGCCGCACTGAGCGATCTGGCGGACCTGCTCGACCGTTGCCGTTTGCGCGGGGAAATGCGGGATGGACGTGACCGGCACCGCAAGGACCGGTCCCGGCGGCGTTGCGGCCTGGGTGGCGGGAGCGAGCCCGGCAAAGGCGAGAGCGGCAGCGGCTGCGGTAGCCGTCGTGGCGGCGGTTTTTCTGGATATACGGTGCACCGGAGTCCCCCACGAAGATGAGCACTGAACCACAGCCTGATCAACCCGGGAATGCTAGCACCAGATCGGTTGCCACGT
This sequence comes from Streptosporangiaceae bacterium, assembly GCA_035276345.1. GTDB lineage: Bacteria > Actinomycetota > Actinomycetes > Streptosporangiales > Streptosporangiaceae > Chersky-822. The sequence goes on from DATELR010000222.1 coordinate 7,073, forward strand.
CGGTTATGCGGACATAGGCCAAATGCTGTGCCGACCGCGGTCAACGGGGCTACTCGCGGCTGGGGCAAAATCACTCATAGCGTCCCCCGGCCCGGCACAGGAGGCCCAGTGACCCGGTTCAGCGACCTGACCGAATACGTAGCGATTCCCGCGGTGACCTCGCTCCGCTTGTCGCCGGACGGCAGCTGGCTTGCCGCCGCCGTGCAGGCCATCGGGCCAGAACCCAGCAAGTTCGGCACCAGCATCTGGCGCATCGACACCGTAGGTGGACCGCCCGCTCGGCTCACCAGGTCTGCCGAGGGCGAGTCGGCGCCGGAGTTCCTCCCCGACGGCTCGCTGGTCTTCGTCTCCAAGCGCCCGGAGCCAGGTGCCAAGAAGGACGGCGGACCCGACCAGGCCAAGCCGGCTCTCTGGCTGCTGCCTGCCGCAGGCGGCGAGGCGCGCAGGGTCGCAGCGCCGCCCGGCGGGGCCAACGCAGTGGCAACGGCCAGGTCTGCTCAGCGCTTCCTGGCAACGGCCGCGGCCTTCGCCGGGACCAGCGACGCCGATGAGGACGCGGCCAAGCGCAAGGCGCGAAGCGACGCAGGCGTCAGCGCGATCTTGCACGAGAACGGCCCCGTCAGATTCTGGGATCACGATCTGGGACCTGACGGCCTCCGGCTGTATGCGTGCGCCGTCGTTGCCGAGGCCGACGAGGGCGCTGGATCGGATTTCCGCGATCTGACTCCCGACAGCGGTCGGGCGCTGGACGAGCAGGCTTTCTGCCTATCGCCTGACGGCATGACGGCGGTCAGCGGCTGGGCGGTCTTCGAGGAAGAAGGAGAGAAGCGAGACGAACTCGTCGTGATCGACGTCGAGACCGGCAAGCGCAGGACGATCGCAGGCGCGGCCGGCTATGACTTCGGCGGGCCCGCTATTTCGCCTGATGGCCGGCACGTCGTCGCGATTCGCTCCGAGCACGACAGCTACGGCAGGCCAGGAGACGTGACCCTGGTCTGCGCGCCGCTGGACTTCGCGGACGCGGAGGCGCGCGACCTGCTGCATGGTTTCGACCGGCAGCCATTGTCGGCAACGTGGGCTGCGAACAGTGAGGCGGTTTACTTCACGGCCGACGACAACGGCCGCCGCCCGGTCTTCGCCGTGAGCATCGCGACGGGCGAAATCTCCAGGATCACGACCGACGACGCGGCCTACGAAAGCCTCTGCCCGGCAACTGACGGCAACTGGCTCTACGCGCTGCGCGCGGCGATCGGAGAGCCGCCGACGCCGGTCAGGATCGACCTGACGCAGGCGGGAGCCGAGGCAGTCAGGCTCGAGATGCCGGGCGGGCCCCTTCAGGTGCCAGGCCGCGTAGAAGAGGTGTCGACTACGGCGGCCGACGGTGCGACCATCCGTGGCTGGCTGGTGCTGCCAGAGGGCGCGTCAGCTGAGTCGAAGGCGCCGCTGCTGTTGTGGGTGCACGGCGGGCCGGTGATGAGCTGGAATTCCTGGTCCTGGCGCTGGAACCCATGGCTGATGTCCGCCCGCGGCTACAGCGTCCTGCTTCCCGACCCTGCCCTGTCGACCGGTTACGGACAGCAGTTCATTGCCCGCGGTCATGCCAATTGGGGCGACAAGCCCTTCACCGACGTCATGGCGATTACCGAAGCCGTGCTCGCGCGGCCGGACATCGATGCCGGCCGGACCGCGATGATGGGCGGTTCTTTTGGCGGCTACATGGCGAACTGGATCGCCGGTCACACCACGGCGTTCAGCGCCATCGTCAGCCATGCCGGGCTATGGGTGCTTGACCAGATGTTCGGCACGACGGACGGCCCAGCGTTCTGGCGTCGCATCTTCGGCCATCCCGCGATGCAGCCCGAGCGCTATCTGGCCAGCTCGCCCCATCTGCACGCGGATGCGATCACGACGCCGCTGCTGATCATTCATGGTGACCGGGATTACCGGGTGCCGATCGGCGAGGCGCTGCGCATGTGGGCGGATCTTTCGCTGCGCGGCAAGGACGCGAAGTTCTTGTACTTCCCCGATGAGAACCATTGGATTCTCAAGCCAGGCGACGTGCGGGTCTGGTACGAGACGGTCTTCGCGTTCCTGGCGCAGCACGTGCTGGGTGAAGAATGGCAGCGGCCTCCGCTGCTCTAGCACTACGCCGCCTGTGACACGCTGATTGGCATGACCCGAGCGGAGCTAGACAAGCGCCCGGCCGACGTCGCGGCCATGTTCGACGCTGTCGCCGGGCGCTACGACCTGCTCAACGACGTCCTGTCGCTCGGTCAATGCCGCTACTGGCGCTCCGTCGTCGCCCGGCTGGTGGCGGCCGAGCCGCACTCGGCGGTCCTGGATATCGCGGCGGGCACCGGAACGTCGTCGCGTGCATTCACGGCCTCAGGAGCACGGTGCGTCGCCTGCGATTTCTCCCAGGGCATGTTGCGGGTCGGCGCACGGCGGCGAGCGGCGGAGCCGGCCGGCGCGGCAAGCGGCCTGGTCAGCTTCGTCGCGGGCGACGCGCTCGACCTGCCGTTCGCCGACGCTACGTTCGACGTGGTCACGATCTCGTTCGGGCTGCGCAACGTCAAAGACCCGGTGGCCGCGCTTGCCGAGATGCTCAGGGTCACCAAGCCCGGTGGCAGGCTCGTGATCTGCGAGTTCAGCCATCTGCCTGTGCGCCCGCTCGACGTTGCCTACCAGCGCTATATCGCCTCCGTGCTGCCCGCGGTGGCGGGCCGTCTGTCGCCGAACCCGGCGGCGTACACCTATCTGGCTGAGTCGATCAAAGACTGGCCAGCCCAGGAAGAGCTGGCCGCGCTGATCAGGGCGGCTGGCTGGTCGTCGGTGCGCTGGCGCAACCTCACCTGGGGTGTCGTGGCCGCGCACGTTGCCAGGAAGGCGGTCACTGCAACGGAGAGCACGGAAGGTGACGCCGGCTGACGCGACGCGTTCATGCAGAGCCCGTGTCAGGGGTGGCTCAAGGGATCACCAGTTACGGGCTAGACTAGCGGCATCTGTACTTGTGAAGGAGTTCACAAGATTGGCGGGACGGGTCAGTGAGCGAGCAGTACCCCCCGGCTAACCACCCGGACCAGGCAGCTAGCCGCGGCGAAGACGTGAGTGCACCGGGCGCACGCCCGGCACGACGCACCGGAGCAGCTGTCGCATCCTCCGATACCGCCGACGTCATCATCGTCGGCGCGGGCCCTGGCGGGGCGGCGGCCGCGTACCACCTTGCGACCGCTGGCCTGGACGTGCTGATGCTCGAGAAGACGAGCTTCCCCAGGGAAAAGGTCTGCGGCGACGGCCTGACGCCGCGCGCGGTCAAGGCCCTCACGTCGATGGGCATACCGGTTGTTCCGGGCGACGGCTGGCTGCTCAATAAGGGCCTGCGCATCATCGGCGGCGGCGGCCGGATCGAGCTCGCGTGGCCTGACCTGTCATCGTTCCCCGGCTACGGAACGGTAAGGACCAGGACAGATTTCGACCAGTTGCTCGCCAGGCACGCGCAGAAGGCCGGCGCTCGCCTGATCGAGAACATCACGGTTACCGGCACTACGGTTGACGAGCGGACCGGACGGGTCACCGGCGTCACGGCACGCGAGGCGGCCGGCGCTTCGGAAGGCGAGGGGCGCGGTACCAAGCGGCCAGAGCCAAGGCAGCGGAACTTCGCGGCCCGCCTGGTCGTGGCCGCCGACGGCAATTCATCGCGGCTGTCGGTATCTATGGGCCTGCACAAGAGGTCGGACCGGCCGCTTGGCGTCGCGGTCAGGACCTATTACAAGACGCCGAGGCACGACGACGACTACCTCGAAGCCTGGCTCGACCTGTGGGACGGCCAGCAGTTGCTCCCCGGCTACGGCTGGATCTTCGGGATGGGCGACGGCACCAGCAACATCGGGCTCGGCTTGCTGAACACTTCCGACGCTTTCGGCAACATTGACTACCGGGCGCTGCTCAAGCGGTGGCTCGGCGCGATGCCGCCAGAGTGGGGTCTGGTCGAGGAGAACATGACGCAGCCCGTTCGCGGTGCCGCGCTGCCGATGGGCTTTAACCGCACTCCGCACTACGTCAGTGGCATGCTGCTGGTTGGCGACGCGGGCGGAATGGTCAATCCGTTCAACGGCGAGGGCATCGCCTATGCGATGGAGTCCGGCGAGCTTGCCGCGCGCACCATCATGCAGGCGCTTGCCAGGCCGACCCCCGCCGGGACCGAACGGGTGCTGCACTCCTATCCGGTAGCGCTCAAAGAGGCGTACGGCGGCTACTACACACTTGGCAGGACATTCGTGAAGGCGATCGGACACCCGTCCTTCATGAAGTTCGCAACCAGGCACGGCATCAAACGTCCCGCAGTGATGCGGATGACGATGAAGCTCCTGGGCAACCTGACCGAGCCGCGCGGCGGCGACGCGGTCGACCGGGTTATCAACGCTTTGTCTAAGATGTCGCCCGCGGCTTAGCCCCCGCGGGCTGCCAGCGATCATCCCAGGCAATAAATAGCACCACTACCCGCCGGGCAGCAGGGCCAGGCGGCAGGACAAGGGGGTGACAGACTCCATGAGCTACTACGTGCCAATCATCGTGCTCGGGGCGCTGTCCACTGTCTTCGCCATATTCTCGCTCGTCGCTGGAGCTCTCGCCGGACCGAAGCGATGGAACAGGGCCAAGCTCGAGGCGTACGAGTGCGGGATCGAGCCGACCCGCCAGCCGGCCGGGGTCAGGTTCCCGGTCAAGTACTACCTGACCGCCATGTTGTTCATCGTTTTCGACATCGAGATCATCTTCTTGTATCCGTGGGCGGTCACATTCGACCACCTCGGCCTGTTCGGCCTCGTCGAGATGGTCACCTTCATTGCCACCGTCCTGGTCGCGTACGTCTACGTATGGCGGCGCGGCGGTCTGGAATGGGATTAGCCAATGGGAATTGAAGAAAAGCTTCCGAGCGGCATCCTGCTGACCACAGTCGAGAAGCTCGCGGGCTACGCGCGCAAGTCATCGGTCTGGCCAGCTACCTTCGGACTGGCATGCTGCGCGATTGAGTTGATGGCGACCGGCGGCCCGCGCCACGACCTGGCCAGATTCGGTATGGAGCGCGCGTCGAACACGCCGCGCCAGGCAGACCTGATGATCGTGGCCGGCCGTGTCAGCCAGAAAATGGCCCCGGTGCTGCGGCAGATCTACGACCAGATGTCCGAGCCCAAATGGGTCATCTCGATGGGCGTTTGCGCGTCGAGCGGCGGGATGTTCAACAACTACGCGATCGTGCAGGGAGTCGACCACATCGTGCCGGTCGATATCTACCTGCCAGGCTGCCCGCCGCGGCCAGAGATGCTGCTCGACTCCATACTCAAGCTGCACGACAAGATCCAGAACATGAAGCTCGGCGCGAACCGCGAGCAGGAAATCACCGAGCTCGAAGAGGCCAGGCTGCGACGGCTGCCGCTGCTCCCGCATCTGCAGGCGGCCGCGGTCCAGCAGGCGCCGGCCGCTCAGCCGGAATCGGCGCCGCCTCGCGCGAAGGTGGAACGGTGAGCGAGCCAGGAAGCAAGACACCAGACGAAGGCGCAGATGAGGCTGCGATCGCAGGCAGGGAACGCCTCGGCGAGCAGGTCGTGCGCACCGGTGCCTTCGGTACCCACACCACGGGCGACACCTCGGGCTACGGCGGGCTCCAAGTCCGCAAGCAGCCATCGCTCTCGAGCCCGCGCCCCTACGGTTCCTACTTCGACGACGTCGCGGACGCCCTCGCAGGCGCGCTGGAGCCATCGACCTTCAGTTTTGGCGACGCGGTAGAGCGCGTGCTCGTGGCCAACGGCGAGCTGACCTTCTATGTTCGGCGCGAGTACCTTGTCGAGGTCGCGAAGCGGTTGCGGGACGAGCCGTCGCTGGCGTTCGAGCTGTGCCTCGGCGTCTCTGGTACGCACTACCCGCGCGACATCGGCAGCGAGCTGCACGCCGTCTATCACCTCCTTTCGATCACCCACAACAGGCGGCTCCGAGTTGAGGTATCCGCGCCTGACGCTCACCCGCATGTCCCCTCGCTGATCGACGTCTACCCGACCTGCGACTGGCACGAGCGCGAGACCTGGGACTTCTTCGGGGTCGTCTTCGATGGGCACCCGGCCCTGACCAGGATCGAGATGCCAGATGACTGGAAGGGCCACCCGGGGCGTAAGGACTACCCGCTCGGCGGCATTCCGGTGGAGTACCGCGGTGCCACCGTCCCGCCACCTGAGGAGCGGAGGACATACTCGTGAGCACTCCCCCCACGGACACCGCAGAGGGACGGGTCTACGACGTCGGCGGCCAGGACTGGGATGAGATCGTGGCCGCGGCCGAGGAGACTGCCGACAGCGGGCGCGACGAGCACCTGATCGTCAACATGGGCCCGCAGCATCCGTCCACGCACGGTGTGCTCAGGCTCATCCTGACGCTGGACGGCGAGACGGTGACCGAGATCCGCCCGGTGATCGGCTACCTGCACACCGGCATCGAGAAGAACATGGAGTTCCGCACGTGGACGCAGGGCGTCACGTTCTGCACCAGGGCGGACTACCTGTCGCCGCTGTTCAACGAGGCTGCATACTGCCTGGCCGTTGAGCGGCTGCTGGGCATCACCGATCAGATCCCGCAGCGGGCAAGCGTGCTGCGGGTGCTGATGATGGAGCTGAACCGCATCTCGTCGCACCTGACTGCGATCGGCACGATGGGGCTTGAGCTCGGGGCAACCACCGTCTTCATCTACGGGATGCGCGAGCGCGAGAAAGTGCTCGACTTGTTCGAGCTGATCAGCGGGCTGCGGATGAACCACGCCTACATCCGTCCGGGTGGCGTGGCTCAGGACCTCCCCTCTGGCGCGCTCGAGAAGCTGCGCGAGTTCCTCGGCGTGATGCCGCCGTTGCTCGGCGAGATTCGGGCCTTGTTCGACGCCGCGCCCGTCTACCTGAAGCGCACCAAGGACATCGCGTTCCTCGACCTGGCAGGCTGCATGGCGCTGGGCGTGACGGGCCCGATCCTGCGGGCCACGGGGCTGCCATGGGATCTGCGCAAGAGCCAGCCGTACTGCGGCTACGAGACTTACGACTTCGACGTGCCAGTCCAGGACACCGCCGACGCTTACGGCAGGTACATCGTCAGGATGGACGAGATGGACCAGTCGCTGCGGATCATCGAGCAGTGCGTCGACCGGCTAGCCGCGCCGCGGCCAGACCCCGATCCGGTCATGATCGAGAACGCCAAGATCGGCTGGCCAGCCCAGCTGGCGGTCGGCCCAGACGGACTCGGCAACTCAGCCGATCACATCGCGCACATCATGAGCCAGTCGATGGAAGCGCTGATTCACCATTTCAAGCTGGTCACCGAGGGCTTCAGGGTGCCCGCAGGGCAGGTCTACGCAGCGGTCGAGTCGCCGCGCGGGGAGCTGGGCGCTCACGTGGTCAGCGATGGCGGGACGCGGCCATTCCGTGCGCATCTCCGCGACCCTTCGTTCACGAACCTGCAGTCCGTCGCCGCGATGTGCGAGGGCGGCATGGTCGCCGACGTGATCGCGGCGGTGGCAAGCATCGACCCGGTGATGGGAGGGGTGGACAGGTAATGGCCTTCACTGAGCAGGAACGGGCCGACCTGAAATCACGGGCCGCGGAGATCATCGCCCGCTACCCCAAGCCGCGGTCTGCGCTGCTGCCTTTGCTGCACCTGGTTCAAGCCACGGAGGGCTTCGTCTCGACCGACGGGATCGCGTTCTGCGCCGAGCAACTCGGGTTGTCCGAGGCCGACGTCACCGCGGTGGTCTCGTTCTACACGATGTACAAGCGCCGGCCGGTCGGCGAGTACCACGTCGGGGTCTGCACCAACACGCTGTGCGCCATCATGGGCGGCGACGTCATTCACGACGAGCTCCGCAGGCATCTGGGGGTTGCTGGCGACGAGCCGACGCCAGACGGCAAAGTCAGCCTGGAGCGGGTCGAGTGCAACGCCGGCTGCGACTACGCGCCTGTCGTGATGGTCAACTGGGAGTTCTTCGACAACCTGACCCCTGATTCCGCGAAGGACCTGGTTGACGGGCTGCGCGCCGGCGCCGACATCGTGCCGTCCAGAGGCGCCGAACGGCTGGTCACCTGGCGCGAGGCTGCGATGATCCTGGCCGGCTACCCCGATGACCAGGCCAGCACCGGGCAGACCGCTGGCGCGCCTACACTGGCCGGGCTGCGGATCGCTAAAGAGAACGGCTGGAGACCAGGCGAGCAGCCGGACAGCGCGGCCGACGGCGCCCAGCCAGCGAGTTCTGGCACGGAAAGGCCATGAGCACGGTGCAATCGAACGCAGTACTTACCCCCGTCCTCACCGCGCACTGGGACGATGCTGACTCCTTCACCCTGGCGGGCTATCGCAGGGCCGGCGGTTATCAGGCGCTGCCCAAGGCTCTGGCGATGGCGCCCGATGACGTTATCGCCAGCGTGAAGGCGTCGGGACTGCGCGGCCGCGGCGGTGCGGGCTTCCCGACCGGCGTGAAGTGGGGTTTCATCCCGCAGGGCGACGGCAAGCCGCACTACCTGGTCGTTAACGCCGACGAGTCAGAGCCAGGCACCTGCAAGGACATCCCGACCATGCTGGCGACGCCGCACTCGCTGATCGAGGGCGCGATCATTGCCTCGTACGCGATCAGGGCCGACCGGGCGTTCATCTACGTGCGCGGCGAGGTGCTGCACGTGGTCAGGCGCCTGCACCACGCCGTCGCCGAGGCGTACGAAGCCGGCTACCTGGGCTCAGACATCCTGGGGTCCGGGTTCAGCCTGGACATCACCGTGCACGCGGGGGCTGGGGCTTACGAGTGCGGCGAGGAGACCGCGCTGCTCGATTCACTTGAGGGCTACCGCGGGCAGCCGCGGCTTAAGCCGCCGTTCCCCGCCATCGCCGGCCTGTACGCATGCCCCACGGTGGTCAACAATGTCGAGTCAATCGCGAGCGTGCCTTACATCATCGCCGACGGGGCCGACGCCTTCGCCGCGCTCGGCAGCGAGAAGTCCAAGGGCTTCGGCATCTTCTCGCTTTCTGGCCACGTCACCACACCAGGGCAGTACGAGGCGCCGCTCGGCGTGACGCTGCGCGAACTGCTCTCGCTCGCCGGCGGAGTCCGGGCGGGCCACCGGCTTAAGTTCTGGACGCCGGGCGGATCGTCCACGCCGATCTTCACCGACGAGCACATGGACGTGCCGCTCGACTTCGAATCGGTCAGCGCCGCCGGGTCCATGCTCGGCACCAGGGCGCTGCAGATCTTCGACGAGACGACCTGTGTCGTCCGCGCGACGCTGCGCTGGATGGAGTTCTACAAGCACGAATCCTGCGGCAAGTGCACGCCGTGCCGCGAGGGCACCTACTGGATCGTCCAGGTGCTCGACGCGCTCGAACACGGCAAGGGCACCGAGGGCGACCTCGACAAGCTGCTTGACATCTGCGACAACATCCTGGGCCGTGCGTTCTGCCCGTTCGGCGACGGCGCGATCAGCCCCGTCGTGTCGGCAATCAAGTACTTCAGGGACGAGTTCATCGAGCACAACAAGCACGGCGGCTGCCCCTTCGACCCCGCCGCTTCTGTGCTGTTCGCCGAGAGGTCCTGGTCGCGATGACTGAGGTAGCCAAGCCCGACGACGGCGTGCGGGTGACGATCGACGGCTTCGAGATCACGGTCCCGAAGGGGACGCTGATCATCAGGGCCGCCGAGCAGCTCGGCATCCAGATCCCGCGGTTCTGCGACCACCCGCTGCTCGCTCCCATCGGCGCGTGCCGCCAGTGCCTCGTGCAGGTGGAGGGCCAGCCCAAGCCGCCAGCGTCGTGCACGACTGTCTGCACCGACGGCATGGTGGTCCGTACGCAGCTCACCTCGGCGGTGGCCGAGAAGGCGCAGCGCGGCATCATGGAGATGCTGCTGGTCAACCACCCGCTGGACTGCCCGATGTGCGACAAGGGCGGCGAGTGCCCGCTGCAGAACCAGGCGATGACCGCCGGAGCCGGCGAGACCAGGTTCAACGGGCAGAAGCGCCAGTTCGCCAAGCCGATCGCGCTGTCCGCCCAGGTGCTGCTCGACCGCGAGCGGTGCATCCAGTGCGCCAGGTGCACGAGGTTCGCCGACCAGATCGCCGGAGACCCGCTGATCGACCTGATCGAGCGGGGCCCGCAGGAGCAGATCGGCGTCGCAGAAGGCGTGCCGTTCGACTCCTACTTCTCAGGTAACACCGTGCAGATCTGCCCGGTCGGCGCGCTGACCGGGACCTCCTACCGGTTCCGTGCCAGGCCGTTCGACCTCGTCTCGACGCCGAGCGTCTGCGAACACTGTGCCTCCGGCTGCCTGCAGCGGACCGACCACCGGCGCGGCGCCGTCACCCGCAGGCTGGCTGGCAGCGCGCCAGAGGTGAACGAGGAGTGGAACTGCGACAAGGGCCGCTGGGCGTTCACCTACGCGACCATGCCAGACCGGCTGGTATCGCCGCTGGTCAGGGATGATGACGGCGTCCTGCAGCCGGCGTCATGGTCCGAGGCGCTGGATGTTGCGGCGCGCGGCCTCACCGCGGCCCGCGGCCGGGCAGGTGTGCTGACCGGTGGCAGGCTCACCGTCGAAGACGCTTACGCCTACTCGAAGTTCGCCAGGCTCGCCCTGGCGAGCAACGACATCGACATGCGGGCCAGGCCGCACAGTGCCGAGGAGACTGATTTCCTGGCGTCCAAGGTGGCCGGGACGAGCATCGATCTCGATTACCGGGCCCTTGAGCAGGCGCCCGTGGTGCTGCTGGCGGGCTTCGAGCCAGAGGACGAGTCGCCCATCGTCTATCTCCGGCTGCGCAAATCCACCGAGGCCGGCCGTACCGCGGTGTATTCGATCGCGGCGTTTGCCAGCCAGGGCCTCGCCAAGCTGTCCGGCACGCTGCTGCCGACGTTGCCTGGCAGCGAGGCCGACGTGCTGAACCAGCTGGCCGACCCGGCCGGCCTTGCCGCGGCATCGGCCGGAGACGATGTCTTCGCTGCGGCTGCCCAGGCCCTCAGGCGGCCAGGCTCGGTGATCCTGGCCGGCGAGCGACTTGCCGAGGTTCCCGGAGCGCTGACCGGCGCGGTCGCGCTTGCCGAGCTGACCGGCGCCAGGCTCGCCTGGATTCCCCGCCGGGCCGGCGAGCGTGGCGCGATCGAGGCGGGTGCCATGCCGGTGCTGCTGCCAGGCGGCCGGACGGTAGCAGACGCCGCCGGTCGGGCCGAGGTCGCGCGAGCGTGGGGCACTGCCTCGCTGCCCGCCGGGCCCGGCCGCGGCACCGGTCAGATTCTCGAGGCGGTCGCGGCCGGCGAGATCGAGGCTCTGGTTGTGGCCGGAGTTGATCCCGCCGATCTGTCCGATCCCGACGCAGCGCTTGCCGCCATCGAGCGCGCCGGCTTCGTCGTAAGCCTGGAGCTGCGGGCGAGTCCTGTTACCGACCGGGCGGACGTTATCTTCCCTGTCGCCTCGGTGGCCGAGAAGCCCGGCACGTTCGTGAACTGGGAAGGCAGGCCAGCGGCGTTCGAGGCCGCCATACCCGTTCCTGGGGTCCGCGGCGACCTGCACGTGCTGCGCGAGATCGCGGACGCCATGGACGTCCACCTCGGCCTGCCCGACGAGACGGCAGCCCGCAGGGAACTCGCAGCGCTCGGGCAAGCAGGCGCCTCCCGCCCCGCCGCCGGCGGCCGGGTCAACATCAGCGGTCCGGACCACCGCGCCAGGGGCGGGGTGGCTGGCAGTGCTGAGGCATTGCTCGCGACCTGGCATAATCTCCTCGACGTTGGCCGGATGCAAGACGGTGAGCCGAATCTCGCCGGGACCGCGCGCCCAGCGGTCGCGAGGATGTCGGCGTCGACCGCCGCCGAGTCCGGACTGACCGCAGGAGCCAAGGTAAGCGTGTCGACCAGCCGCGGTTCGATCAGCGTGCCGGTCGAGATCACAGCGATGCCCGACCGCGTGGTCTGGCTGCCGACGAACTCCGCGGGCTGCTCCGTCAGGCGCGACCTCGCGGCCGGCCACGGCAGCCTCGTGAGCGTGTCGGCAGAGGGAAGCGCCCGCGGCACCGCGGAGCTGTCCGGCGGGAACGAACCCCCGACCCCCCCGGCAGGGAGGAGCGCGGAATGACTGCCAGCCTCAGCCTGGCACAGCTGGCCGGCGCGCATCAGACAACGTCTGCGCTGATCGACAACGACCCGTGGTGGCTGACCGCCATCAAGGTTCTGGTCATCTTCGTCTTCCTGATGCTGTCGACGTTGCTGATGATCTGGGCCGAGCGCCGGGTGATCGGCCGGATGCAGCAGCGCCCCGGCCCCAACCGCGCCGGGAAATTCGGCTTGCTGCAATCCCTCATGGACGGCATCAAGCTCCCGCTGAAAGAGGACATCGTCCCCCGAGGCGTCGACAAGATCCTGTTCTGGCTCGCGCCGGCGATCGCCACGATCCCGGCCTTCATCAGCTTCGCGATCATCCCGATCGGGCCGGTCGTGTCGATCTTCGGCCACCAGACGCCGCTGCAGCTGGCGAACCTGCCCGTCGCGGTGCTGCTGGTCCTTGCGATGAGCTCGATGGGCGTGTACGGCATCGTCCTCGCCGGCTGGTCGTCTTCCTCGCCTTACTCGCTGCTCGGCGGCCTGCGGTCGTCGGCTCAGGTGATCAGCTACGAGATCGCGATGGGCATCTCATTCGTGCCGGTGTTCCTCTACGCGGGATCGCTGTCAACGTCGCAGATCGTCGCCGCTCAGGCGCACGGTTCGACATTCCGCTTGTTCGGAGCAGTCCTGCACTACCCCTCCTGGTTCGCGATCTTGCTGCTGCCCTCATTCGTGATCTACGTGATCACGATGGTCGGCGAGACAAACCGGCTCCCGTTCGACCTCCCCGAAGGCGAAGGCGAGCTCGTCGCCGGGTTCCACACCGAGTACTCCTCACTTAAGTTCGCCCTGTTCTACCTGGCCGAGTACGTCAACATGATCACGGTCTCGGCGCTGGCCACGACGCTGTTCCTTGGCGGCTGGCACGCGATCTGGCCCATCTCAGTCTGGTCGGGCGCGAACAGCGGCTGGTGGCCCGCGCTGTGGTTCCTGGCCAAGCTCATCGGGTTCTTGTTCTTCTTCATCTGGCTGCGCGGATCCCTGCCGCGGATCAGGTACGACCAGCTGATGTCGCTCGGCTGGAAGATCCTGATCCCGGGCGGCCTGGCCTGGACGCTGCTGATCGCGACGCTGCGGGTGTGGCGTCGCCAGGGCGGCAGCACCGGGGTTTACCTGATCGGCGGTCTCATCATCGCCGTGCTCCTCGTGCTCGCCTTCGCGTGGGACTTCGCATCCGCCCGGACGGCGGAGAGGCGTGCGGCGGAAGAAGAGGAGAGCGCCGAGCAGGACGCGGGCGCATTCCCGGTACCGCCGATGGATCTGCCGCACTACCACGGCATCGCGGGCAGCGTGCCAGCGCTTACCGATCAGGCGCCGGATTCAGGAGTCGGGGATCCTGGCCGTCCGGGAGGCGCAGCCGGCGTAAAGGAGGTCACCGGTGCTTGATTTCCTCAATCCGGTCAAGGGCTTCGGTGTCACCTTCCGGCAGATGTTCAGGAAGGTAGACACCGTCCAGTACCCGGAGGAGAAGAAGCCGACCGCGCCGCGGTTCCACGGCAGACACCAGCTCAACCGCTGGCCAGACGGGCTAGAGAAGTGCATCGGCTGCGAGCTGTGTGCCTGGGCCTGCCCGGCCGACGCGATTTATGTCGAGGGCGCCAGCAACACCGAGTCGGAGCGGTACTCGCCGGGCGAGCGGTACGGCGCCGTCTATCAGATCAACTACCTGCGCTGCATTCTGTGCGGCCTGTGCGTCGAGGCTTGCCCGACCCGGGCGCTGACGATGACCAACGACTACGAGCTGGCCGACGACAGCAGGGAGAACCTGATCTGGACAAAGGAGCAGCTCGTCGCGCCGCTCCAGCCGGGCATGGAGGCGCCGCCGCACCCCATGCGCCTCGGCGACTCAGAGCAGGATTACTACCGGCAAGGGCCCTCGTTCGCCGCGGCACAGCCCGCTGACCTGCTCAGCATGCTCGCCCGCAGCCGTGCCGCCGACGAGCCTGGCGATCAGAACGCCGGAGGGACGTCATGATCGCCCACCACATCGTGCTGGCCGGCACAGCGGCCAGCAACACCGAGGTCGTGACGTGGTGGGTGCTAGCCATCGTGGCGGTTGGCGCGGCGCTGGGGATGATCCTGACCAGGCGCTCGGTGCACTGCGCGATCCTGCTCGCCGTTGTCATGCTGATCCTGGCCGGCATGTACGCCATGCAGGGCGCGCCATTCCTGGCCTTCGTGCAGGTGATTGTTTACACCGGTGCCGTGCTAATGCTGTTCCTCTTCGTCATGATGATCGTCGGCATCACCGCGTCGGACTCGCTCATCGAGACGATCAAAGGGCAGCGGCTGTGGGCCGCGCTGGCTGGCATCGCCCTGCTCATCCTGCTGGCCCTGGTCGTCGGGCACGCGACGATCGGCGCGGCCGCGCCATCAGGCGCGCGCAACAGCGGGTCGAATGTCCAGGGCCTGGCCAAACTCGTCTTCACGACGTACGTCTTCCCGTTTGAGGTCACCAGCGCCCTGCTGATCACGGCAGCGCTCGGGGCCATGGTCCTCGCTCACCGGGAGCGGACGGCCCCGCGGCCAACACAGCGGATGCTGTCCAGGCGCCGGGTGGCGAGCGGCCGCCCGACGCCGCTGCCAGGTCCGGGGACGTACGCGCGGCACAACGCTGTCGATATGCCGGCGCTGCTGCCCGACGGAACGCAGTCGCGGCTGTCGGTCAGTGGCGTACTCACCGGAGAGCCGCCCGCGGAGCTCCCGAGCAACGGCCGAAGCGCGATCGCCAGCGAGACCGTGGAGCCGGAGCGCGTACCTGGCCCGCAGGATGAGGAGGAGCGGTGATCAGCCCGGCCAACTACATCGCTCTGTCGGTGATCCTGTTCGTCATCGGCGGTGTCGGCGTTCTCGTCCGCAGGAACGCGCTGGTCGTGTTCATGTGCGTGGAACTCATGCTCAACGCCGTAAACCTCGCGTTCATCGGGTTCGCTAGGCTGCACGGCGACCTCAACGGGCAGGTGATCGCGTTCTTCGTGATGGTCGTGGCCGCGGCCGAGGTAGTTGTCGGCCTCGCGATCCTGACTTCGATCTTCCGCGCCCGCAAGTCGGCGTCGGTCGACGATGCCAACCTGCTGAAGTACTGACCAGCTCTGACCGCAGCGGTCAGGACACAACGACGTGGAGGATAGGCGGTGACTGGCTCTCTTGCCGGCGCGCTGACCGGATCGGCGAACCATGCCGCGGCCTTCGGGACGCTGCCGGCGACCGGAGCGCTGCGGCCCGCGTGGCTGCTCCTCGCGTTCCCCGCTTTCGGCGCGCTCGTGCTGCTGCTCGGCGGCAAGCGGACTAACGCCTGGGGGCACCTGCTCGGCTGCGCCATGTCGCTGGCCTCGTTCGTGTACGGCGTCATCATCTTCGTCGCGATGCTGGGCTACCCGGCCAGCCAGCGCAGCCGGGAGGTGCAGGTCTACACCTGGATACCTTCGATCGGCAGGTTCCACGTCAACATCGGGCTGCTGCTTGACCCGCTGTCGATCTGTTTCGTGCTGCTGATCACCGGAGTGGGCTCGCTCATCCTGATCTACGCGGTCGGCTACATGAACCACGACCCGGAGCGGCGCAGGTTCTTCGCCTACCTGAACCTGTTCATCGCGGCCATGCTGCTGCTGGTCATCGCGGACAACTATCTGGCCCTGTACGCGGGCTGGGAAGGTGTCGGCCTCGCCTCTTACCTCCTGATCGGCTTCTGGCAATTCAAGCCCGCGGCCGCAGTCGCGGCGAAGAAGGCGTTCATCGCGAACCGGGTCGGTGATGCCGGGCTGTCACTGGCGATCATGCTGATGTTCGCGACCTTCGGGTCGGTCACCTTCGCCGGCGTTTTCGGCGCGGCGCACTCGGCCAGCAACACCGTGATCACGGCGATCGGGCTGCTGCTGCTCCTCGGCGCCTGCGGCAAGTCAGCGCAGCTACCGCTCCAGTCCTGGCTGCTCGACGCCATGGAGGGCCCGACTCCGGTTTCGGCGCTCATTCACGCTGCGACCATGGTGACCGCCGGGGTCTACCTGATCGTGCGCTCAGCGCCGATCTTCAACTTGTCGGCGAACGCCAGGCTGCTCGTGACGATCGTCGGCGCCGCGACGCTGTTGTTCGGCGCGATCATCGGGTGCGCAAAGGACGACATCAAGAAGGCGCTGGCCGGATCGACGATGAGCCAGATCGGCTACATGATGCTGGCGGCCGGCCTCGGCCCGGCCGGCTACGCGCTGGCCATCGCCCACCTGCTCTCGCACGGCTTCTTCAAGGCGGGTCTCTTCCTCGGCGCCGGGTCGGTCAAGCATGAGATGAACGACGAGGTCGACATGCGCCGGTTCGGCGGCCTCGCGACGGCGATGAAGATCACGTTCGTGACGTTCACGTTCGGCTACCTGGCAATCATCGGCGTGCCGCCGTTCTCCGGCTTCTTCACCAAGGACCCGATCATCGAGACCGCTTTCGACAAGGGCGGCACGTCGGGCGCCATTCTCGGCACCTGCGCCCTGATCGGCGCTGGCATTACGGCGTTCTACATGACGCGGGTCATGCTGATGACGTTCACCGGCAAGCGCCGCTGGGAGGATGACATGCATCCTCACGAGGCCCCTCCGGTCATGACCTCACCGATGATCATCCTCGCGATCGGCTCGCTCGCCGCCGGCGGTTTCCTGATGATCTCCAACCGGCTGATCGACTTCCTGAAGCCTGTGGTGGGCACGCCACCGCTTGCGCACGGCTTCTTCTCGCCACTGAGCTGGGGGACGCTGGCGCTGGTCGTGGTCTCAGCCGGCCTGGCGTGGGTGATCTACGGCCGGCGCGACGTCCCGGTCACTGCGCCCAGGGGCAGCGTCGTGACCGTCGCGGCCCGCAAGGACCTCTACGGTGACGCGCTGAACGAGTCCGTGCTGATGCGTCCCGGCCAGTGGCTGACCAGGTTGTCGGTCTGGTTCGACAACCGAGGCATCGACGGGATCGTCAACACGGTCGCCGCGACCATGGGCGGTAGCTCGGGCCGGGTCAGGCGAGTACAGACCGGTTTCGTCCGTTCCTACGCATTGTCCATGCTGATCGGCGCCCTGCTGCTCGTCGGCGCCCTGCTGCTCGTCAGGCTCTAGGGGGTCATTCACCGATGAGCAACTTCCCCTGGCTGACCGTCGCCGGCGCTATCCCGCTGGCCGGCACGCTCGCCGTCTGCCTCACCCCAGGCAGGTCCGCTCCCGGTAGTGCCGACGACCGGCGCGCACGCGACCAGCTGGTCAAGCGGATCGCGCTGGTGACAACGGTCGCCACGCTCGCCGTCACGATCGCGATGGCGGTCGGATTCAAGACCGGCGGCCCGCGGTTCCAGTTCACCCAGACCTACCAGTGGATCCCGCAGTTCGGCGTGCATTACGCGGTCGGCGTCGACGGCATCGCGCTCGTGCTGATCCTGATGACCGCCGTGCTCATGCCGGTTGTAGTCCTCGCGTCCTGGAACGACGCGGAAGGCTCGGCCAGCCCGGCCGGCGAGCCGCCGCCCAAGCGCAGCGTGAAGACCTACTTCGCGCTGATGCTGGTGCTCGAGACCATGATGATTGGCGTCTTCGCGGCCACTGATGTTTTCCTGTTCTACGTCTTCTTCGAGGCCATGCTGATCCCGATGTACTTCATGATCGGCAGCTACGGCGTGGGCCAGCGGCAGTACGCGGCGGTGAAGTTCCTGCTGTACAGCCTGCTCGGCGGACTGCTCATGCTGGCCGCCGTGATCGCGCTGTACGTCTACTCGACGCAGAGCGCGGCGCTGGGGCACCATGGCTCGTTCTTGTTCACCGACCTCGCCAAGGTGGCGCTGAACCCGACCGCGCAGAAATGGCTGTTCCTCGGCTTCTTCGTCGCGTTCGCGATCAAGGCGCCGCTGTGGCCGTTCCACACCTGGCTGCCTGACGCCGCCACCGCCGCGCAGCCAGGCGCTGCGGTGCTCCTGGTGGGCGTGCTGGACAAGGTCGGGACGTTCGGCATGATCAGGTACTGCATTGACCTGTTCCCGTCGGCGTCGCACTACTTCACGCCGCTGGTCATCACGCTGTCCGTGATCGGCGTGCTCTATGCGGCCATCGTGGCGATCGGCCAGCGCGACCTGAAACGCCTGATCGCATATACATCGGTGTCCCACTTCGGGCTGATCACGCTTGGCGTCTTCGCCCTGACCAGTCAGGGGCAGGTCGGCGCCACGCTCTACATGGTGAACCACGGTTTCGCGACCGGCGCGCTGTTCCTGATTGTCGGCTTCATGATCGCCCGCCGGCGCTCGGCGCAGATCGCCGACTACGGCGGCGTCCAGAAGGTCGCTCCAGTGCTCGCCGGCCTGTTCCTGGTCGCGGGGCTCGCCGGGTTGTCATTGCCCGGCCTGTCCACGTTCGTCAGCGAGTTCCTCGTGCTGGTTGGCACGTTCACCAAGTACGAGGTCGCCGCCGCGCTGGCCACTGCCGGCATCATCCTCGCCGCGATTTACATCCTGTGGATGTACCAGCGCACCATGACCGGGCCCGTCAAGCCCGAGGTCGCCAGCATGCCTGACCTGCGCGCACGCGAACTGTGGGCGGTCGGGCCGCTGATCGCGCTGATCGTTGTGCTCGGTGTGTACCCCAAGCCCGTCATTGACGTGATCAATCCGGCGGTCCACAAGACCCTGGTGCAGGCGCACTCCACCAACCCCGTGCCGCCGCATCCGGCCACGGCCGTGAACCAGAACGGGAGCAAGCCGTGACCGGGAGTCTCGGGTCCCTCGGCGTCCTCGCCGCGCACACCCCCACCATCCCCGCGCCGCATTTCGAGTGGAGCCAGCTCTCCCCGATGCTGCTGGTCTTCGGCGCGGCAATCGTCGGCGTGCTGGTCGAGGCATTCGCGCCCAGGCCGCTGCGCCGCACGCTCCACCTCGCGGTGAGCCTCGGTAGCCTCGCCGCTGCGCTGATCCTGACCATCTTCGTTGCCATCAGCAGCCACATCTTCAGC
Organism: Streptosporangiaceae bacterium; assembly: GCA_035276345.1. Classification (GTDB taxonomy): domain Bacteria; phylum Actinomycetota; class Actinomycetes; order Streptosporangiales; family Streptosporangiaceae; genus Chersky-822. The sequence continues at coordinate 26,198 of DATELR010000222.1, forward strand.
AATGGCAGCTCCGGGCACGTCGCGGCCGTCGGCGCGGTCGGAGTCGACCGGCCGACGCTGTTCATCCAGGGCACCATCATCGTGCTCGCGTTCGTCAGCGTGCTGCTGATCGCCGAGTCGTCGCACGATGTCAGCCCGTTCGCGGCGCAGGCCGCTGCCGTGCCGGGCAGCGCCGAGGAACGTGAGGGCCTGGTGGCTGGTATCAGCCACACAGAGGTGTACCCGCTCACGTTGTTCGCCGTCGGCGGCATGCTGCTCTTCCCCGCCGCGAACGACCTGCTGACCATGTTCGTGGCGCTCGAGGTGCTGTCGCTGCCGCTGTACCTGCTCTGCGGCCTGGCCAGGCGGCGCCGGCTGCTCTCGCAGGAAGCGGCGATGAAGTACTTCCTGCTCGGCGCCTTCTCCTCAGCGTTCTTCCTGTTCGGCGTGGCCATGCTGTACGGCTACTCGGACTCGGTCAAGCTCGCGGCGATCGCGACGGCGGCCAGCGGCAACACGCAGGGCGCGGCCCTGCTCTACGCGGGCATCGCTCTGCTCGGCGTCGGGCTGCTGTTCAAGATCGGCGCCGTTCCATTCCAGGCTTGGAAGCCCGACGTCTATCAAGGCGCGCCCACCCCGGTGACCGCGCTGATGGCGTCATGCACGCTGGTCAGCGCGTTCGGCGCGGTGCTGCGCGTGTTCTACGTGGCGTTCGGCCAGCTGACCTGGGATTGGCGGCCGATGATGTGGGGGGTCGCGATCCTCACCATGCTCGTCGGATCGATCATCGCGATCACCCAGACCGATGTGAAGCGGCTGCTGGCCTACTCCTCGATTGCGCAGGCCGGCTATGTCCTGACCGGCGTGGTTGCGGCGACCACCGCTGGCCTGTCGAGCAGCATGTTCTATCTGGCCGTCTACGGCTTTGCCATCATCGGTGCGTTCGCGGTGGTCACCTTGATCAGGGACGCCAGCGGCGAAGCAGGCCACCTGTCCCGCTGGGCAGGGCTGGGCAAGCGATCACCGCTCGTTGCTGGAGTGTTCGCGTTCTTCCTGATCGCGTTCGCCGGAATCCCGCTGACCAGCGGGTTCTCGGGCAAGTTTGCGGTCTTCCAGGCAGCGATCTCCGGCGGCGCGCTGCCGCTGGTGATCATCGGCGTGATCAGCAGCGCCATCCTGGCGTTCCCCTACGTCCGTGTGATCGTCCTGATGTTCTTCAGCGAGCCCGTGTTTGACGGGCCGGCCGTCGTAAGGCCTAGCGCGTACACCTCCGTCGCTGTCGCCATCGGCGTGCTCGCAACGCTGGTCCTTGGCGTATATCCGGAGCCGCTGCTGCGGCTCGCACATGACGCCGCCGCGACGCTCTTCGTCCGGTGAGGTCGCCGGCAAAGTCGCGTCAGGTGCCCGGCAGCACCCTGCGTGGCCTGCAGTGTGCTTATCTTGGTGAATGCTAGGTAACAAGGCACCTGGCGATGGACCAAGCGCGACCGGCTTACTGGTAGGGGATGCGGTGATCAGCGTCGTACCCGTGGAGCTCGCGGACGCCGCCCTGGCGGCGGATGTGACCGATGGGCTCGCCCTGGTCGAGGAGAGTCTGCGAAAAGCCGCCAGGGCGCAATACGACTTGCTCGACGAGACCTCCGCGCACCTGATCGTGGCAGGCGGCAAACGGTTCCGCGCCACCTTGGTGCTGCTGGCGGCGCAGTTCGGCGATCCCAGGGATGAACGGGTCGTTCCCGCTGCGGTCGCTATTGAGCTGACCCACCTCGCCACCTTGTACCACGACGATGTCATGGACGAAGCCGACGTGCGGCGAGGCTCCCCCAGCGCGAACTCCCGCTGGGACAACTCGGTGGCGATCCTGACCGGGGACTACCTGTTCGCCTGCGCGTCTAAGATCCTCGCTGATCTCGGGCCGCAGGCCGTCCGGATCCAGGCCGAGACCTTCAGCAGGCTGGTGACCGGTCAGATCTCCGAGACCGTAGGCCCGCGGCCCGGCCAGGATCAGCTCGAGCATTACATGGGCGTCATCACGGAGAAGACGGCCTCGCTGATGGCCACCTCAGGCCTCTTCGGCGCGATGTTCTCGGGTGCTCCCGACGAGGTGGCTGCGCGGATCGCGCCCGCCTGCGCCGCCCTCGGCGTTGCCTTCCAGCTTTCCGACGACATCCTCGATGTTGCCAGCGAGACCGATCAGTCCGGCAAGACGCCAGGAACCGACCTCCGTGAGGGCGTCAAGACGCTGCCCGTACTGCACGCGTTGCGCTCCGCCGGTCCGGGGGACGAGCGGCTCGTCGAGCTGCTCAGCGACGGCGACCTGACCGACCCCGCAGCGAGAGCAGAGACGCTTGCGCTGCTCAGGGCTCATCCGGGTATGGAGATGGCACGGGCTGATTCGCGGCACTGGGCCAACCTGGCCAGGCAGGAAATCCTGGCCTTGCCCGCGGTTCCAGCCAGGGCCGCGTTCGAGACCATGTGCGACTTCGTCACGGAGAGATCAGGCTAAACGGGGCGAGTCGGGCCGGCCTGGCGCCGGTTCTGCACCAGGGAATGCTGGGGCTGCCGCCAGTGCTGTTATCGGTTACAAGCGCCTGATGGGGAGGTAAGCGTGGGCATCTTCGGCACGCAAAAGACGCGCATGACCAGCGCGGAGGACGCATTGCCCGGCCGGGCCGATGCGATGAGCGTTCCCGCGGCGCACGAGGTTCTCGGCACGCCGCTGCAGCCGCCGTATCCGGAAGGCAGCGAGATCGCCGAGTTCGCGCTGGGCTGCTTCTGGGGTGCGGAGAAAACGTTCTGGAACACCAAGGGTGTCATATCAACATCGGTCGGATACGAGGGCGGATTCACGCCGAACCCGACCTATGAGGAAGTCTGCAGCGGCCGGACCGGGCACGCGGAGGCGGTCAGGGTTGTGTACGACCCGAAGCTGACCTCCTACTCCGATCTGCTCAAGGTGTTCTGGGAGTCACACGACCCGACCCAGGGCATGCGGCAGGGGAACGACATCGGCAGCCAGTACCGTTCTGCCATCTTCTGGCGTACGCCGGAGCAGAAGGCAGCCGCCGAGGCGTCGCTCGCCGCCTACCAGCGCCAGCTCACGCAGGCTGGTTACGGGACAATCACCACCGAGATTCGGCAGGCCCCTGAGTTCTACTTCGCAGAGGGCTACCACCAGCAGTACCTGGCCGAGACCAAGAACCCGTATGGCTACTGCCCAGACCACGGGACGGGCGTTAGCTGCCCGATCGGCGTCGGCGTGAGCGCGACTGGCAGCCGCGCAGAATAACGAGGGACCGAGTTGGGACCTCACGGGCCCGGCGGATGAATGACCAGGGAAAACTGCACCGGCACTGCAGGTTTCGCAATGGAACCTGCAGTGCCGGTTTCTGATTTCCCCGAGGTGGTCAGTTAAGCCAAGCTTATGCTTTAGAGTGGCGGCCGTTTTGGCCCCCGTGCACGCTGGAATGTGGGCCCAAAGGGTCGGCTCGCTTACCGCGTAAGGGGGGTACACCACGCGTGAGTGACCAGGGCACTCGTCCTGAGCGCCAGCGTTCGGCTGAGTTCGTCGCCGACCATCTCAGGCGGCAGATCACGCTCGGGATCGTTCCTGCCGGCGCCGCGCTGCCGACCGAGCGGCATATGGCGGAGACATTCCGGGTGGCGAGGTCGACGGTGCGGGCTGCCACCAACGTGTTGCTTGCTGAGCAGCTGATCGAGAAGCGCCTGGGCAGGCTTGGCGGCGCATTCGTGCTCGAGTTGCGGAACGATGGACCAAGGTTCCAAGCCCTCATCGACAGGCTGAAGGAGTCCAGGGCCGCGGTCGAGGACATGCTCGTCTACCGGCGGATTGTGGAGCCCGCCATCGCGGAGCAAGCAGCCCGGTCCCGTCGCGAGATGGACCTGGTCTTGCTTGACGACGCGCTCAGCGGATTGGCGGCGGCGGCAACCGAGGACGACGAGATGAAGCTGGATACGACCCTGCACATGCTTATCGCTCGGGCGAGCCGCAACAGGTTCCTGATCGAATCAGACGAGCGGATCAGGATAACGCTGGGGGACGCGCTCAGGCTGCTGCCGAGCTCAGAGCTTTGGAAGGACCGGATGGGCGCCGAGCATTCGGCGATCGTCGCTGCTATCAGGCAAGGCGACCCGGTGGCCGCGCGGCGGGCCGCCCTGCGCCACATTGACCACACCGAGCAAGGGATCAGGTCACTGCTCGCGACACTGTGAGCCTTTAACGGGTTCGGGTCATCGGGTCATGGCCCCGATCGTCTCCGCGGCGTAGAGGTGAAAGCGAGCGGCGTAGACGAGGTCGTCGACGTGAATGCGCTCGTTTTTGCCGTGCACGGTATCCCTGGTGACTTCGATCGGCGTGTAGCGCATCGGGGAGAAGCCGTAGGCGACAGTGCCGAAATGCTTGCGCATGAAATGCGAGTCGCAGAATCCCGTGGAAATCTTCGGCAGCAACTGCGCTCCAGGGTCGTGACGGGCCAGGAAGTCCAGGCACACCTGATAGAGCGGCGTGTCGATGGGCGAGGCCGTGCCTCCGGTCGGCTCCTCAGGGAACTCGATCTCATAGGGGATGTCGTCGCCCATGGCCGCCTGGAGTTCAGCCTCGAGGACCTTCTCGTCGGTTCCTGGCAGCACCCGGCAATCGCACTCGACGCTGGCTCGCGCCGGCATGACGTTGCGGGCCGAGGAGCCGTACAGGCGCGTCGGGGCGATTGTTGTCGAGAGCAAGGGCGGCAGTCCCTCGGCGAAGCTTGGATGGAGCCGGACCGCACGCTCGAGCGCCTGGTCGAGGTCATCGTCGAGGCTGCCAACCAGCTCTTCGAGCATCCGGCGGGTCTCCGGCAGGGCTTTGCGTGCGGGCTGGTACGCGTCGAGCCGCTGGATCAGCCGGCCGAGGCGCGGGACCGCGTTCGCGCCTTTGCCGGGCGCTGAGGCGTGGCCCGCCTCGCCGAGGGCGGTCACGATAGCCGGCAGCGTGGCCTTCTCGCCGACCGTCATGGTCACCGCGATCCGCCCGTCGGCGAGCTCAAGGCGGTCGCCGCCGCCTTCGTCGATCGAGAAGTCGCAAGCCAGGTCGGGACGTTCGCCGGCGAGCCAGGTCAGCCCGACCGCCTCGGTCCCGTCCTCCTCATCGGCCTGGGCGATGAAGATGAGGTCGCCCTGCGGCACGAAGCCTGAGCGGGCCAGGATCGCCATCGTGACGGCGCGCACGGCGGTCTCGTTCTTCATGTCGAGCGCACCACGGCCCCACAGGTAGCCGTCGTCGTCCAGGTGACCGGAGAATGGCGGATGGGTCCAGTCCCTGGCGTCGGCGGGAACCACATCGGTGTGGCCGAGGAAGGCCAGCGACGGGCCCTGGCCCCGGCCACGAATGCGAGCCACCAGGTTGGCCCGATGTGGCACCTTCGCCACCAGCTCGCATTCGACGCCAGCCGACTCCAGGTAGTCCTTGAGCAGCACGGCTGCCGGGGTCTCGCCTCCTGGCGGATTCGACGTGTCAATCCGCAGCAGCTCACCGAGCAGCGCGGTCGTTTCCTCGCGCAGGGTGGCGTCGCTGAGCTGTTGCACGCACAGGCTCCTCGCTGACGGGTTACGGGCTGGTCACGACGTCGCCGGGGGCGAACGTGTCAAGCAACACATTGAACGCGGCGATGGCTCCGTTGGCGCCGACCCCGAAGGTGGCCGATCTTCCGTCCAGCGCAGCGACCGACAAGCTGCCGGCCACGGA
>DATELR010000223.1:0-32830 GCA_035276345.1 Streptosporangiaceae bacterium
GACATCGAGGTGGTCGAAGCGCTCAAGTACCATCTGCGCGACCTGGCGGTGACGTTCAGGTTCGGGGAGACAGTGGCATCGGTCGAGGCCAGGCCCGAGGGTGCGATCGCCAGCCTGAAGAGCGGCAAGAAGATCCCGGCGGACGTCGTGATGTACTCGGCCGGGCGGCAGGGGACGAGCGATGAGCTCAACCTGTCAGCGGCCGGCCTGACCGCCGACCAGCGCGGCAGGATCGAGGTGGACGAATACTTCCGCACTGCCGTGCCGCACATCTACGCGGTCGGCGACGTGATCGGCTTCCCCGCGCTCGCGGCGACCTCGATGGAACAAGGCAGGCTCGCGGCCCACCATGCCTGTGGCGAACCGCACCCGGCATTCGGTCAGGTCCCGCCGATCGGCATCTACAGCCTGCCCGAGATCAGCTTCATCGGCCGGACTGAGGACCAGCTGACGGCCGACAGCGTTCCCTTCGAGGTCGGTGTCTCCCGGTACCGCGAGCTGGCCCGCGGGCAGATCATCGGTGACTCCTATGGCGTGCTGAAACTCCTGGTCTCGATGGAGGACCGCACGCTGCTCGGCATCCATGTGTTCGGCACGAACGCTACCGAGCTTGTGCACATCGGCCAGGCAGTGATGGGGTGTGGCGGCACGGTCGACTATCTGGTCGACGCGGTTTTCAACTACCCGACTCTCGCAGAGTCCTACAAGGTCGCGGCCCTCGACGCGACGAACAAGATGCGGCAGATCGCCAGGTTCTCCTAAGGAAACCGCACGTAGTCGTACTCAACGGGCAGATCGTTGATCCCGACCGGCGGCGGCGCCAGCCAGCTGGCGAAGTCGCCGGGCTCATAGTGCGGCACCATCAGCTCAGCGACCCTCTCGCGCTCGCTGGCCGTCGGCAGCCAGTCCTCAGCCGATGACCGCCACTGGTCCTGCGTAAGGACATCTCCGGCCGGGCTGATGCACGAGCCGGCGAACGCGCCGACGCCGCGGTTGAATCCGGGATGCGGCAGCGTCAGGCGCTGCTCGAGCCCGGCCTTTTCAAGCTCGCTGTTCCACTTGCGCAGCCCGCGCTCGCAGTCGGCCACGTACTCATCGCGCAGGTCAAGGTTCAGCGCGGTGAGCGCTGGCACCGTCCGCGTGCCGATCGCGCCGTCGGTGATCACGGGCACCTGCGTGGTGGCGTCGGTCAGGACATGATCATCGCCACGCCTGGTCTCCATCCACCTGCCCTTGAGCCCGGCGGTGAAGTACGCGGCGGCGTTGGACGAGGTCTCAGAGCCGAAGAGGTCCAGGGACAGCGAGTAATGCTGGTTGAGGTATTTCTGGATCACCGACAGCGGAATCGCGCCGTCCTGCCAGACGTCATCGGAACCGCCCCTGGCCGCCATCGCGGCGGCCGTGCGCTGAACCACGCGCTGGACCCCGGTCGTCCCGACGAACATATGATGCGCCTCCTCGCGCAGCATGAACTCGCAGGTGCGGGACAGCGGGTCGAAACCGGACTCCTTGAGCGTGCCGAGCTGGTACTTGCCGTCCCGGTCGGTGAAGTAGGTGAACATGAAGAACGCCAGCCAGTCGGTGGTCTCCTCATTGAACGCGCCGAGGATGCGGGGGCTGTCAGGGTGCCCTGAGTGGCGTCGCAGCAACTGGTCGGCTTCCTCGCGGCCATCCCTGCCGAAGTAGGCGTGCAGCAGGTACACCATCGCCCACAGGTGCCTGCCTTCCTCGACGTTGACCTGGAACAAGTTGCGCAGGTCGTACAGGCTCGGTGCGGTCGCGCCGAGGTGCCGCTGCTGCTCGACCGAGGCCGGCTCGGTGTCGCCCTGAACCACGATCAGCCTGCGCAGCTCGCTCCTGTACTCGCCGGGCACCTCGGTCCATGCGGGCTCGCCCTTGTGCTGGCCGAACGCGATGCTACGAGGGTCGCCGCCGCGCTCGGACAGGAAGATGCCCCACCGGTACTGCTCCATCGGGACCCTGGCCCACGAGGCCCAGCCGTCCCGGCCGATCGCGACCGCGGTACGCAGATACACGTCCCTCGTCGGCAGCGAAGGGCCGAGCGCGGCCCACCAGTCGAGGAATCGCGGCTGCCACGACTCCAGCGCGCGCTGAAGCTTACGGTCCGTGGCCAGGTTGACGTTGTTGGGGATCCGCTCTGAATAGTCAATAACGCTGACCGGGCCTTCCGGACCAGGCGCTGCGCCAACGATGTCGCTGTCCGTCATGATCAGACTCGCTTCCGGTCGAAGTCGGCGCGCTGCCCCGTTCCATATCTGCGTAGCGCGCCATGCGGCCCTGATGCATTGGGTCGCAGGAAGATCCAGTTCTGCCAGGCCGACAGCCTGCCAAAGATCTTGGTCGCCATCGACTCGGGACCACCGAACCGCAGGTTTGCCTCCATGCCGGACAGCGCGTCGGGGGAAAAGCCCGCCCGCTCGGAAATCACCAGCCTGAGCTCGTCCTCCCAGTCGAGGTCGTCAGGGGCGGCCGTGACCAGGCCAAGCTCGGCCGCGTCGGCCGCGGTGAGTTCCTTGCCGGCGGCCGCCAAAGCGGCGTCGGCAAGCGCGGCTGAGCCGAACCTGGTCACCAGCCTGGTGACTCCGCTCGCTGCCGGCAGCACGCCCGCGTTCATCGGCCCGAGCACGATCGCTGCCGGTTCTTGGTCGGCCGGGCCGTCCTCAAATATCCCGTCCAGCATGTACTGCCGGTCGGCGGCGAGCGCCACCTCGAGCAACGTTCCCGCGAAGCAGCTGCCGGGCTCGATCAGCGCGATCAGCGACCGGCTGGTCGCTTCGAGCCTGCGCAGCGTCCGTCGCCACAGGCCGACGACCTCCCGCGCCAGCCAGTCACCGGCAATCAGAACGTCGTCGGTAGCCAGTACGGCCGATGCGTCACCGGTCGTCTTCAGCAGCCACGTCCCCAGCTCGGACTCGCCGAACCTGAGCCTGCTGATCGCATCGTCAAGCTCTCGGGCTGCTGCCAGCGGCCAGGCGGCTGCCCCGGCGTCATGCAGCTCAGCCACGCCTGACAGCGGAACGGCCGGCCCCGCGAGGGTCAGCGAGGCGACAGCTGCGCCCCGGTCAAGCTCGACGAGCACATGCTCATAGCGCCAGCTGTCTGCACTGGCATTACAGGACAACGGCGGTAGCTCGATTCCGGCATTGCCGGTCGCCGCCACGGCTGGTGGAGCGCCGGACTGGGCGATCGAGCGTTCAGCGAGCTGCCGCACGGCCGCGGGGAAATCCGTTGGCCTGGCGATCTCGTCGACGAGGCGCCAGTCCATCGCGCGCTGGCCCCTGATCCCTTCGGCGGTGGTCGCGAACACGTCGGCGAGATCGCGCCTGACGCCCCGCTTGTCGGTAAGCCTCGTCAGGCCGCCGGTGCCGGGCAGCACGCCAAGCAGCGGTACCTCGGGCAGTGCGACGGTGGCCGAGCCGTCGTCGGCAAGCAAGATCTTCTCGCACGCCAGCGCGAGTTCGTAACCGCCGCCAGCCGCTGTTCCGTTCAGCGCGGCGATGTAGGTCTGGCCAGATTCGGATGCGTCCTCGATGGCGGCGAGAGTCTCGTTGCAGAACTTGCAGAAGTTGACCTTGAACGCGTGCTCTGACTGAGCGAGCATGCCGATGTTCGCGCCAGCGGAGAACATCCGGTCCAGCGCGCTGGTCATGATGACGGCGCGGACCTGCGGATACGTGAATCGCAGCCGCTGGACTACGTCGGCGAGCTCGATGTAGACGCCAAGGTCATAGCTGTTCTTCTTGAGCTCGTATCCGGGGTGAAGCCCGCCTGCCGGATCGACATCGAGCGTGAGCGTCGCCACGGCCCCGTCAACGTCAAGCCGCCAGTGCCGGTAGGAATCCGGATCCGCTGCGAAGGTCAGCTCAGTCGACACTGTTCCATCCTGACGTGCTACAGGAACATACGCAAGCTGCATTGGAGTGTAGATAATCGTGCCGGCGGACGTTGCCCAGTACGCTTCGGTGCTTGTGACGACACACCAGGACGAGCAACCCGGCGCGTACCGGCAGCGGACATTCCCGGTCCCCGATGACGCCCTAGATCTCCTGCTGGTCAGGCACGGCCAGTCCGAGGCGTACGTGGCAGGAAAGCCGTTCCCGCTGGTCGGCGGGCACGGTGATCCGCCGCTGTCGGAGCTAGGGCGCGCGCAAGCGCTTCGCGCGTGCGACCGGCTCGCCGGAGTTGGAATCGACGCGATCTACGTCACCACGTTGTGCCGGACAGCGCAGACCGCCGCGCCGCTTGCAGAACGGCTTGGCCTCATTCCCGCGATCGAGCCCGAGTTGCGCGAGGTATACCTCGGCGAGTGGGAGGGCGGGCTATACCGCAAGATGGTGGCGGATTTCCATCCGATCGCCCAGCGAATGTTCACCGAAGAGCGCTGGGACGTGATTCCAGGCGCCGAGTCGCTGGCCTCCTTCGATGGCAGGGTCAGGGCGGCCATCAGCCGGATTGCGGCTCGGCATTCCGGCCAGCGCGTTGCCGTGTTCACGCACGGCGGGGTGATCGGCCAGGCGCTGGCGCTCGCTACCGGGTCCCGGCCGTTCGCCTTCAACGCTTCCGATAACGCGTCGGTGTCTCGGGTGATCATCACTGCCACAAAGTGGTACGTCAGGACGTTCAATGACACCGCCCACCTGGACGGCCTGGCCGGCTAGTCCGGCGCTGGCAGGTTCGCCGCAAGCCGGTTCCAGCAGCGGTGCGCTGCCTCGCGCCACTGAGCGTGCCTGGCGCTGAAGAGCGCGGCAGCGTCTGCACCTGGCCAGCCGGCCGGCAGCAGGTCGCGCGGCAATCGCGGGTCAAGGAAGGGAAACCGCCGCCACTCATGCACGAGCAGCGTCTGCGCGGTCAGCGTCTCGGCGTCGGTGACCGGCTTGAGCGTCGCGAACTCCGCAATGAAGTCCTCGTAACGCGCCTCGACAACGGTGAGATCCCACGCGCGGGCGACCAGGTCTTGCTCCGCGCCGACGCTGCCGTACCTTGCGGTGAACGACATGGCCGCGCCAGCCAGTCCGAGTTCCTCGACGATCCTGCTGGCCTCGCGCTCGCGCCCCGGATCAGGAGAGATCCAGATACCGCCCGGCAGAGCGCCGAACCCTGCCCAGGTGAGCCGCGTCCTGATCCGGTGCCTGGCTTGGCTGGACCGCTCGGAAGCAGGCACCAGCACGATCAGCCAGCGGCCGTCCCACGTCGCGCCGTCCTGGCCGAAGGAGTAGATCCGCTGCGCGCCCTCGCTGAGCAGCGTCCGGCCGGCCTGCGTCAGCTGCCAGCGCGCCAGCCGGCCGTGCTTGGTTGAGGCGATCCATCCCTCGCCGGCCGTGCGGGCCAGCGCCTGCCTGGCCGCTTTTTCGGCGACGCCGAACAATCCGAGCGATGCGACCAGCGTGCCCGTCCAGACCGGCTCGCCGCCCGGCAGCACGTACTCACCAAGCACCGTCAGCAGGAGCGAGCGGGCGGTGGACGGCCCGATTTCCCTGCGGCGAGGGAGCGCTGCAGCGTTCGCCATGACGATCGCGCTCCTTTCTGCCGCCAGGACTCCGCAGAATCTACAGTCCGGCGCGCAAGCCGTAGAATGCGGTTGCGGTTTCGCCCTGGTGCCGGTTGGCAAGCACATTCCGGAAGCACCGGCCGCCGGGCCGCCCCACCATCCTCTCCGTTTCAGCGAGGCAAGGCACCTACATGCGCTGGTCACAGCTGCACATCCCGACTCTCCGCGACGACCCGGCAGACGCCGACGCCGCCAGCCACCGGCTCCTGCTGCGCGCAGGCTTCATCCGCCAGCTGATGGCGGGTCACTACAGCCTGCTGCCGCTGGGCGTACGGGTGCGGGCCAAGATCATGCAGATCATCCGCGAGGAGATGAACGGGATCGGCGCGCAGGAATTCTTGCTGCCGAGCATGCAGCCCGCGTGGATCTGGGAGAAGACCGGCCGGGTGGCGGTGATGGGCGAGGAGATGTTCCGCCTCAAGGACCGCAAGGGCGTCGATGTCGTTCTCGGCATGACGCACGAGGAGATCTTCGCCTACCTCGGGCTCGAGCTCGCGTCCTACCGCGAGCTGCCTCAGTTCTGGTATCAGTTCCAGACCAAGTTCCGCGATGAGCCGCGGCCGAAGAGCGGGCTGCTGCGCGTCCGCGAGTTCACGATGAAGGACTCCTACAGCTTCGACGTGGACGAGGCCGGGCTCGACGCCTCATTCGATGCGCACCGCGGCGCCTACGAGCGGATCTTCGCCCGGCTCGGGATTCCTGCCATCGCCGTTGAGGCATCGAGCGGGAACATGGGCGGCAAGGATTCCATCGAGTTCATGTGCCCTTCTTCGGCCGGCGAGGACCTCGTCGCGACGTGCCCGAGCTGCGGGTATGCAGCCAATCTGGAGAAGGCCTCGTCAGCTTTGCTGACGATCGAGGATCCGCCGGCCAGCGAGGTACAGCGGCTCGACACCCCTGGCGTGCGGACGATCGAAGACCTGGCGGTCGAGTACGGCCTGCCTGCCGACCGGCAGATCAAGACGCTCGTCCAGGTGATAGACGGCAAGCTGAGCCTTGTCCTGCTGCGCGGCGATCACCCGCTATCTGACCAGAAGCTGATCGACGCGACCGGGGCGGTCACGATCCACGCGGCGCAGCCTGAGGAAATCAAGGCAGCGCTCGGCGCGCTGCCCGGCAGCCTTGGCGCGGTCGGGGTCAGCCAGTTCCCCGTGATCGCCGATCTGGCGCTGCGCGGTCGCCGCGGCATGTCAACCGGGGCGAACACCGACGACGTGCACCTCACCGGCGTCGACGTCGACCGGGACATCACCGTGAACGTGTGGGCCGACCTGCGTGAAGTCGCGGAGGGTGAACCATGCTTCAGGTGCGGCACGAGCCTGGAATTCGTCCAGGCGATAGAGATCGGCCACATCTTCAAGCTCGGCCGCAAGTACACGACATTGCTCGGCGTCACAGTCAGCATGCAGGACGGCAGCACTGTCATCCCGATCATGGGCAGCTACGGCATCGGGGTGGAGCGGGCGATCGCGGCGATCGCGGAAGTGCACCACGATGATGCGGGCCTTGCCTGGCCGGTCCAGGTGGCGCCGGCCGAGGTGACCGTGCTGCTGATCAGCGTGCGCGACCCAGAAGCACGGGCGGCGGCCGAGACGCTGTACTCAGGCCTGCTCGATGCGGGAGTGGAAGCGCTGCTCGATGACAGGGACGTTCGGCCTGGCGTGAAGTACACCGACGCTGAGCTGACCGGAATTCCGTTCCGGATCAGCGTGGGCAGCAGGGACCTGGCTGAAGGCGTTGTAGAGGTCACCAGACGGGCGAACGGCGAGAAGGAGCGGATCGGAGTGGGCGAGGCTGTCGGCTGGCTGCGCCGGGCGATCTCTGCCGCTAAGGGCTGAGCGGCGAAGGGCTGAAAGGCGCCGGCAGCCCCCGCTTGCCGGCGCCGTGCTTGCCTGCCTGGCCCTCAGCCGCTAGCTGGCAGCGGGCAGTCTCCGGCCGGTCTCCGGGTGATCTCGCCGGAGTTCGGCCAGGAGCGGGTGCGAGGCATCGACGAGCCGCTCGTTCTGCTTGGCGAGCGCAGCCCACTTCTGGCTGGTGTCGCCCGTGTTCACCATGTCTGCCGTGCTCCCCATGCGTGCCGTGATTGACCTGCTTGCCGTGCTGCCGCCTGACATGGTGCCTCCCGCATCGAACCGACCGCGTCAGGGCTTAGCCCGGCACTGCCGCGGTGCCGATTGACGCCCTACTAATACAGACGCCGTGGAGGTGTCTCTCGCCTTAAAAGGCATGTAACGAGATGGCAACTCTTCGCAATGAGTCCGGGTATGGCCGGTCTCTCGGTCAGTTAAATGCGCGTCCAGGCCTCCGTGAGGACGCTGCGCAGGATCTGCTCGATCTCGTCGAAGTGCTCCTGAGTGCAGGTCAGCGGCGGTGAAAGCTGGATCACCGGGTCACCGCGGTCATCGGCACGGCAGATCAGCCCGGCGTCGAAAAGCGCGTGCGACATGAAGCCGCGGAGAAGCCGCTCTGACTCGTCGTCGTTAAACGTCTCGCGGGTGCTCTTGTCCTTGACCATCTCGATGCCGTAGAAGTAGCCGTCGCCGCGGACGTCACCGACGATCGGCAGGTCGTACAGCTTCTCGAGGGTCGCCCGGAATGCCGCCTCGTGTGCTCTGACGTTGCCGAGCAAATCTTCCTTCTCGAAGACATCGAGATTGGCGAGGGCGACGGCGCACGAGACCGGGTGCCCGGCGAACGTGATGCCGTGCAAGAACGTGTTCTCATCGCGGACATACGGCTCCATCAGCCGGTCGCTGACCATCATGCCGCCAAGCGGTGAGTACCCCGAAGTGACCCCCTTGGCGAACGTGATGATATCGGGCGTATAGCCGTACCGCTCGCACCCGAAGATGTGGCCGAGCCTGCCGAAGCCGCAGATCACCTCGTCGGAGACCATCAGTACGCCGTACTTGTCGCAGATCTCCCGCACCCGCTGGAAGTAGCCGGGCGGCGGCGGGAAGCAGCCGCCTGAGTTCTGCACGGGCTCGAGGTACACCGCGGCGACCGAGTCGGGCCCCTCGCGGACAATCGCGCGCTCGATCTCATCGGCAGCCCAGACGCCGAACGCGGTGACGTCGTCGGCGACGAACGCGGGAGCGCGGTAGAAGTTGGTGTTCGGGACCCGCACGCCGCCCGGCGGCAGCGGCTCGAACGGGACCTTGATGTCGGGCAAGCCGGTGATCGCGAGCGCACCGTGGCTGGTGCCGTGGTAAGCGATGTAGCGGCTCAGTACCTTGTACCTGCTCGGCTGCCCGGTGAGCCGGAAGTACTGCTTGGCCAGCTTCCACGCGGACTCGACCGCCTCTGAGCCGCTGGTGGTGAAGAAGACCCTGTTCAGGTCGCCAGGCGCATAGCCCGCGAGCCGCTCGGCGAGTTCAACGGCGCGCGGATGCGCGTAAGACCAGAGCGGAAAGTAGGCGAGCTCGCTTGCCTGGCGCGCGCCAGCCTCGGCGACATCGGTCCTGCCGTGCCCGATCTGGCTGACGAACAGGCCGGCCAGGCCGTCGAGGTAGCGCTTTCCGTGCTGGTCGTAGACGTACTGTCCCTCGCCGCGCACGATCATGGGGATATCCGCGTTGGCGTACGACGAGTGCCGGGTGAAATGCAGCCAGAGGTTACGCTTCGCGGCCTCCTGCAGCGCTGCAGGGTCGAGTGCGGGCATGGCGTTCATCTGGTCCCCCAGTGGTAGGTCTGCTTGCGCAGCTTCAGGTACACGAACGTTTCCGTCGTCGTCACGCCCGGCAGCGCGCGAACCACGCCGAGTATCTCGAGCAGCTGATCATCGTCCTCGCACACGACCTCGATCAGCAGGTCGAACGATCCGGCCGTTATGACGACATAGTCGATGGCATCCATACCCGCGAGCAGGTCGGCTATCCGCTGCAAGTCGCCGTTGCAGCGGATGCCGATCATCGTCTGCCTGCGGAATCCCAGCGACATCGGGTCGGTCACAGCGACGATCTGCATCGCGCCGGTGTCGATCAGCCGCTGGACGCGCTGGCGGACGGCTGCTTCGCTCAGCCCGACCGCCTTGCCGATGGCCGCGTAGGACCGTCGGCCGTCTTGCTGCAGCTGATCGATGATGTGCCGCGAAACCGAATCGAGGGCGACCGGTACCTGCTGCCGTTCCCGCCCGCTGCCGCGCTCGGCAGCTGGCTCGCCAGCGGCCTGCAAGTGTGCCATCGGTATTGCCTCCTCGCGCTACCCATGCTGCCACGCAAGCTCAGGGTGTCAACTGATTTCGTTGCGAATGAGCGGATTTGCTGCTGAATCACTTGTGTGACGAGGCGATACATGCCAAAGTCGTAGCTTCACTTGGGGAGGGTTTCGTGACGTCACCGAGCGCGCTCCAGCCGGCTCTGCGGAATTTCGTCAACGGCCAGTTCAGCGACGCCGCTACCGGCGCGGTGAGCGAGGTAGTGGATCCGACCACCGGGGAGGCCTACACCACCGCGCCGGTGTCAGGCCCCGAGGACGTCGACGCCGCGCTGCGGGCAGCGGCGGCGGCCTTCGAGATCTGGCGCGACGCGACGCCGGCCGAGCGAAGCCTGGCGCTGCTCAGGTTCGCCGACGCTATCGAGGCAAGGGCCGAGGACCTGGTCGAGGCCGAGAGCCGGAATACCGGCAAGCCGATCGCGATGACGCGCACCGACGAGGTCCCGCCGTGTGCTGACGAACTGCGCTTCTTCGCTGGTGCGGCGCGGGTGCTCGAGGGCCGGTCGGCAGGGGAGTACCTGGCCGATCACACCTCGATGATCAGGCGCGAGCCGGTCGGAGTATGTGCCCAGGTGACGCCGTGGAACTACCCGATGATGATGGCGGTCTGGAAGTTCGCCCCCGCGCTGGCGGCGGGAAATACCGTCGTGCTGAAGCCATCGGACACCACCCCTGTCTCCACTCTGTTGCTGGCGGAGATCGCAGCGGACATCTTCCCGCCCGGCGTGTTTAACGTGATCTGCGGCGATCGCGACACGGGAAGGGCGCTGGTCGCTCACGACATCCCGCAGATGGTCTCGATCACGGGGTCGGTCCGCGCTGGCAAGGAGGTCGCGCAGGCGGCGGCGGCCGGCCTCAAGCGCGTGCACCTCGAGCTGGGCGGCAAGGCGCCGGTGGTGATCTTCGACGACGCCGACGTCGAGCGCGCCGCGAGCACGATCATCGAGGCGGGCTACTACAACGCCGGACAAGACTGCACTGCCGCAACAAGAGTCCTGGCCGGGCCCGGTATCGCAACGGATCTGACGGACGCTGTAGCTGACCTGGCGGCGAAGGTGAAGACCGCTGGCCGCGAAGAGGACGATGCCTATTACGGCCCGCTGAACAATCCGGCGCAACTGGCGAGGGTCGCCGGGTTCGTCGACAGGGCGCCGGCGCACGCGCAGGTGCGCGCCGGGGGTCACCAGGTCGGCGATCGCGGCTACTTCTATGCGCCGACCGTGATCGCGGGATTGCGGCAAGACGACGAGATGATCCAGAACGAGATCTTCGGGCCGGTCGTGACCGTTCAGCGGTTCAGCTCCGAGGATGAGGCCGTCACCTGGGCCAACGGCGTCGAGTACGGCCTGGCCTCAAGCGTCTGGACGCGAGACCACGGCCGGGCATTGCGCGTCGCCAGGCGGCTGGACTTCGGCGCCGTGTGGATCAACACCCACATCCCGTTCGTCTCGGAGATGCCGCACGGTGGCTTTAAGCATTCTGGCCACGGCAAGGACTTGTCCATGTACGGTTTCGAGGACTACACGCGGATCAAACATGTGATGAGCTACATCGGCCGATAGGTTCCGCGCGGCCATGCCTGACCTGCGACCTGGGGGGATGACAGGCGCGTTCTGGCGCAGCCAAGATTACCCATACACTCATCTGAAATAGGTGATAGTCACAGGATGCTCAGCAGTCACGGTCACAGGATGCTCAGCACCGGTTACAGCTTGAGAGGTTGCTGACATGACGGACATGCAGGCGCCAGCGGAGGCGGGCACCGGCCCAGGACATTCCTCCGCGTCCGTCCCATTCACGGCGGCTAACGGGCCAGGCGGCCTTCCAGCCATCGAGCTTTCCGGCGTCACGAAGGACTTCCACGCGAGCGGTGAGGTTATCCCGGCTGTGCGCGCGATGGACGTGCAGATCAGGGAAGGCGAGTTCTTCTCACTGCTCGGCCCATCCGGATGCGGCAAGACGACCACCATGCGCATGATCGCCGGCTTCGAGGAACCCACGACGGGCACGGTCTGGCTCCAGGGCAAGGACGTGACGTCCGACCCGCCGAACAAGCGCGACGTGAACATGGTCTTCCAGTCCTACGCCCTTTTCCCGCACATGAGCGTGTTCGAGAACGTCGCGTTCGGATTGCGCCGCCGCCAGATTCCGAAGGATGAGATCACCACCAGGGTCGGCGAAATGCTCGAGATCGTCGATCTGGGCGGGCGGGAGAACCGGCGGCCCAGGGAGCTCTCTGGCGGCCAGCAGCAACGGGTCGCGCTGGCTCGCGCCCTGGTCAACCATCCCAAGGCGCTGCTGCTTGATGAGCCGCTCGGAGCGCTCGACCTCAAGCTGCGGCAGGCCATGCAGGTCGAACTGAAGCGAATCCAGCGCGAGGTAGGGATCACCTTCGTTTACGTCACGCATGACCAGGGCGAGGCCCTGACGATGTCGGACCGGATCGCGGTTATGAACGACGGCTTGATCGAGCAGCTCGCCCCGCCGAGGGAGATCTACGAGCATCCGGCCAGCCGGTTCGTGGCCGGCTTCATCGGCACCTCTAATGTGCTGACCGGCAACGCCGGCAAGGTCAGTAGTTCAGAAGCGGTGATCGAGGTGAGCGCGGACGAGCGCATCATCGTCCCGACCCGCGACGCGGCGGTCGCCCAAGGCGAGCCGCTGGAGGTAACCGTACGGCCAGAGAAGATCGAGCTGGGAACCCAGCCGCCCCCGGCCGGGTGCTGCGCGCTCCGCGGCACCGTGACCGAGGTTGTCTACCTCGGCACGTCCACTAACTTCACAATCGCGACGACGACCGGCGCGGAGATCGTCGTCTTCCAGCAGAACTCGGCGTCAGCCAGCGACGTGGTTGCCCGTGGGGACAGCATCTGGCTGTCCTGGCAACCGCAGCACTCATACCTAATTGGCTAGCGCCACCGGCAAGGAGGAACATCCATGAGCAATTTGAATGGCCCAGAGGCCAATAACCAAGGAGTCGACCCGTCGCTCGTGCGCGGCATGACGCAGTCGCGCCTATCCAGACGGCAGATGCTGGCTGGTGCCGGCGCCGGGGCGGGCGCGTTCGGCATCGGCGCGATCCTGGCGGCGTGCGGTGTCCAGGGCACGTCTGCGACCGGTGGTTCGGGATCGGGTGCTACCAATGTCGGCACGCCCGCGTGGTGGTCGAAGCAGAAGCTGCACAAGAAGGTCAACTTCGCGAACTGGCCGTACTACCTCGACGTGCTGAAGGGTAAGCACCCGTCGCTTGACCACTTCACCCAGCAGACCGGCATCCAGGTCAACTACACCGAGCCGATCAACGACAACGTGGCCTTCTACGCGAAGATCCGCCCGTCGCTCGCATCGAAGCAGTACACGGGCTTCGACATCATCGTGATGACGAACAATACGCCGAATGCCCTTGGCTACCTGCTCGCCAACAACTGGCTGACGCCGCTCGACCAGTCCATGATGAAGAACTTCAACAAGAATGCGGGACCGCTGGTCAAGAACCCGTCGTGGGACCCAGGAAACAGGTTCACGATGGCGTGGCAATCGGGCTTCACGACAATCGGCTACAACAAGAGCGTCGTCAAGAACCCAGGCGACAGCGTTGACATCCTCTTCGACCGAAAGTACGCCGGCAAGATCGGCATGATGTCTGACCTGCAGGAGCTCGGCAGCGTAGGCCTGCTCGCGATCGGGGTAGAGCCAGCATCATCAACCGAATCCGACTGGGCGAAGGCCGCCAAGAAGCTGCAGCAGCAAAAGAGCGACGGCCTGGTCCGCTCGTACTACGGCCAGGAGTACATCAACCACTTCAAGAACGGGGACACCGTCGTCACCCAGGCGTGGTCCGGTGACATCTTCCAGGCCAACCTGAACAGCAAGTACGCCGACCTCGTCATGATGGTCCCCGGCCAGGGCATGATGTTCTGGACCGACAACATGTGCATCCCGCTCTACGCGCAAAACCCGAAGGATGCCATGACGCTCATGGACTTCTACTACAACCCGGATGTCCAGGCGGTCGTCGAGTACTACAACGACTACGTCTGCCCCGTGCCGAGCGCCAAGAACGTGCTGCTGAATCCGTCCGGCTGGGCGAAGTCGACGCTCACCGCCATGAAGCCGAGCATCGGCCTGGCGACATCGGTGACCGCGGACGCGCCGACCGTCTTCCCGAGCCAGACGTTCCTACAGCACGCGAAGAACTACTACAGCTTTAAGAGCCAGGAAGAGCTGACCACGTGGACCAACCTGTTCTTGCCGATCACTCAGGGAGCGTGAGCGGCGGGCCCGGGGGGTCTGCAGCATCAGCGCGACGGCGGAGGCGGCCGCGGCCCGCCAAGGTACTCGCGCCGTACTTGCTCAGCCTGCCCGCCGGGCTGTGGCTCGTCATTCTCTTCCTGGTTCCGCTCGTCATCATGCTGTCGCTGTCGCTGCAGACCTGCAATCCGGCGACCGGCGCCTGCGTGATGACGTGGAACTGGTCGGAGTTCCCGCATCAGGTCAGCCTGTATCACACGCAGTTCCTCACGAGCTTCTACTTCGCGGGCGCTGCGACGATCATCGACCTGGTCGTGTCCTTCCCGATCGCCTACTGGATCGCGTTCTACGGCGGCAACAAGAAGAACTTCTTCCTGCTGATGCTGCTGGTGCCGTTCTTCGTCTCCTTCGTGATCAGGACCGTGGTCTGGGAATTCATCCTGTCCGACAACGGGGTGATTCTGGGAAGCCTGAAGAACGCTCACCTGCTGCCGCAGAACTTCCACGTGCTCGCCACGGGATACGCGGTCGTCGCCGGGCTGGCCTACAACTACCTGCCGTTCACGGCATTGCCGATCTACGTGGCGATCGAGCGGATCGACCGGCGCGTGCTGGACGCGGCCTACGACCTGTACGCCTCGAAGCGCGAGGCGTTCACCAAGGTCATCTTGCCGCTCACCGTGCCTGGCCTGTTCGCGGCGTTCCTGCTGACGTTCATCCCGGCGCTTGGCGACTACATCAACCAGCAGGTGCTGGGCGGAACCAATGACACGATGATCGGAACGGTCATCCAGAACGCGTTCCTGACCAGCCTGGATTACGCCGGCGGCTCCGCACTGTCGGCCGTGCTGCTCGCCGTAGCCCTGGTCGGTATCTTCGCTTACGCGCGGTTGCTCGGCTCGCGGACGATCGAGGAGTACCTGTGACGACGGTCGCGACCGAGGCGCCGCGCCGCACCGCCGGGGCGCGGCCGCGCACGCGACGGTGGACGCGGTTCATCCTGCCGACGTACTCATGGCTGATCATCGCCTATCTGGTCTTTCCCATCGCCGTGATGGTCGCGTACAGCTTCAACAAGGTGACAACCGGGCTGCCGCAGGTCAGCTTCACCTGGAACGGCGCGACGCTGCAGTGGTACCGGGAGTGGAACAGCGTTCCTCAGCTGTCGTCGTCGTTCTGGCTGTCGCTGCGCCTCGCCCTGATCACCACCGCGCTGGCGACAGTCATCGGAACCCTGCTCGCGCTTGCGCTGGTCCGTTACCGCCCGCCGCGATTCCGCGGCAAGACCGCCGTCGAGCAGGTGCTGTTCCTGAACATCGCCGCGCCCGAGATCGTGCTCGGTGCCTCGCTGCTCGGGCTGTTCGTGACGATCAACCTGGCCAGGGGCTTCCTGACCCTGGTGTTTGCCCATGTTGCGTTTAGCATCGCGTACGTGACGATTACGGTCAGAGCACGAATGGCGGGATTCGACCGGTCGCTTGAGGAGGCGGCGCTCGACCTGGGTGCCAACGCCTGGGTGGCGTTCAGGAAGATCACGCTGCCGCTGATCATGCCAGGGGTCATGGCGGGCGCCCTGATGGCGTTCGCGATCTCGATTGACGACTTCGTGACGTCGAACTTCGTCAGCGGCGCCTCGGTGCCGTTCCCCGTCTGGGTGTACGGCGCGACCAGGATCGGCATTCCGCCGCAGGTCTTCGTTTTCGGGAGCGCGATCTTCGCCGTCGGGATCTTGTGCGCGATCGCCAGCATCGTGCTCGCGAGAAGGCGGCCCTGAAGGCTCCGCCTCGGGCGCTATCGGGAGCGAGCCAGAAGCCGTTCTGGCTCGACCATCCCGATGCGCCCGAGCCGCTGCCCGCGCTTTCTGTCGCGGAGCATGCCGATCTCGCGGTGATCGGCGGCGGGTTCAGCGGGCTGTGGACCGCGCTCCTTGCCAAGGAGCGCGATCCGCGCAGGAACGTGGTCCTGGTCGAAGGCCGGCGGATCGCTTGGGGCGGCACCGGCCGCAATGGCGGGTTCTGCTCGGCCAGCATCACGCACGGGCTCGGCAACGGCCTGGAGCGATTCCCCGGCGAGATTGACGTGCTGGAACGTCTCGGCCGGGACAACCTCGACGAGATCGAGCGCGCGGTGGCGCGGTACGAGATCGACTGCGACTTCGCCAGGACTGGCGACCTGGCGGTCGCGACGCAGCCGTGGCAACTCGAGGAGATGGCCGGCGCCGCAGAGCTGGCCGCCGGATTCGGCGTGGACCTGGAGTTGCTCGACGCCAGCCAGGTCAGGGCTGAGGTGAACTCGCCGACGTACCTCGGCGGCGTGTGGGACAAGGATGGCTGCGCGACCGTTGACCCGGCCAGGCTGGCCTGGGGCCTGCGCAGGGCGTGCCTGGCGGCTGGCGTGCGGATCTACGAGCACACTCCGGTGACGGCCATCGGCGCAGGGCGGCGTGGCGGTCCGCTGTCTCTCGCCACGCCAGCCGGGACCGTAGTCGCCGACCAGGTCGCGCTTGCGGCCGGAGCCTTTGCCCCGCTGCTGCAGCGGTTGCGCTATTACGTCGTCCCCGTGTACGACTACGTGCTCATGACAAAGCCGCTGAGCCCGCCGCAGCTCGCCAGCATTGGCTGGCGGAACCGCCAGGGGATCGGGGATGCCGGGAACCAGTTCCACTACTACCGGCTCACGGCCGACAACCGGATCCTGTGGGGCGGCTATGACGCGGTCTATTACTACGGCAGCAAGATCGCCGCGCGGCTTGATCAGCGTCCTGCCACCTTCGCCATGCTCGCCGACCATTTCAACGCCACGTTTCCGCAGCTTGACGGGATCGAGTTCACGCACCGCTGGGGCGGCGTGATCGATACCTGCTCCCGGTTCTGCGCTTTCTTCGGTACCGCACGCTCCGGTCGGCTCGCCTACGTGGCGGGGTACACCGGTCTTGGCGTCGGCGCCTCCCGCTTCGGCGCGAACGTCGTCCTTGACTTGCTTGCCGGCGAACCGACCGAGCGTACCGAGCTGGAAATGGTGCGTTCCATGCCGCTGCCGTTCCCGCCTGAACCCATCCGCGCAGCAGGAATCAACCTGACCCGCTGGTCGCTGGCCAGGGCTGATCGTCGCGACGGCCACCGAAACGGATGGCTGCGCGCCCTCGACAGCATCGGTCTCGGCTTCGACTCCTGACACTCAAAATGGCGGCGCAGGTCATTTTGCGTGGCCATCAGGTGAACAGTTCGTGCGTGGACGAAATCTCCACAGGATCTCCGCGTGGTGCCCTTACCTTCACCGATTGTCGATCTGGCTTTTCGAACGTTCAGGAAGGGACTTCGGTGAAGCGAGGAATGTGGGCGCTGACGGCTGCCGTCAGTGCCGTTGTCACGATAGGCGGGACCCTGACCGGGGTCGGCCTGGCCTCGGAGTCGCACGATGGCGGCTTGCGGCTGACCAGCGTGCCGACGGCGAACTCAAAGTCTGATGGCTATGCGCCAGCGAGCCGGCTCTCACCCGAGCTGCGGCAGTACGTCGTCGCGCAGGGGTCAACCAGGCTGGAGAATCCGTCGGCGCTGGTGTCCTACTACGGCTATTACAACGACGTGCTCAATGCTGCGGGGCAGCCGCAGATGATGCCCACGCCGACCACGATGACCGAGGCACAGAAGTCCGAGCCGGACAAGAACACCTATCTCGTCTTCCGGCGTGGCCTCTCCGGCGCCGACTCGAACTACGACTACGGCAGCCACTTCCTGTTCCAGGGTCATGAGCTGGGCGTGGCCGGAAACAGCTACCTCACCAGGATCAACCTCGACGCGGATGCCGCGCACCGGGTGTCCCTGCTGGCGACCAAGGACGCGAACGGCAACCCGATCGCAGCCATCGACGGCTCCACCTGGGATCCATGGGCCAGGAAGCTCCTCCTGACTACGGAGAACGAGAGCGCGCCCACTTACGCCGCCACGCCGGGAGTCCCGTCGGTGGTGACCGACATCTCAGGGGCACTCGGCCGCGGCGGCTACGAAGGCATCCAGAATGATTCGGCGGGCAACATCTGGATCGTCGAGGACATCGGCGGCGCAGGCAAGAACGGGACCGCTGCCAGGAGGCCCAACAGCTTCATCTACCGGTACGTGCCGGAGTCGCCAGGCGATCTTGAGCACGGCAAGCTGCAGGCGTTGCAGGTGATGAACGGCGCCGGCCAGCCGATCACGTTCGACAGCCAGGCCGGGCTGAACAACGCCGACGAAGTGGCGCTGCACACCTACGGGGATTCTTTCCAGACCCGCTGGGTGACCATCCACGACACCGCGGTGGACGGTAACTCGCCGTTCGACGCGAACGTCGCTGCCAAGGCCGCGCAGGCTACGCCATTCAAGCGGCCGGAAAACGGTCAGTTCCAGCCCGGTACTGGCTTCCGGACGTTCTTCTTCGACGAGACCGGTGATACGAATGCCACCAGCCCGGAGAACGACACCGCGGGCGGCTGGGGTTCGATCATGAAACTCACGCAGCGCAACCCGAGCGCTGACACGGGCAAGCTGACGATGTTCTACAAGGCCGACTCGGTGCACGCGTCATTCGACAACGTGGCCTTCCTGTCGCGGACCCAGATCTCGTTCGTGCAGGACATGGGCGATGGCCTGCACACGACGGTCGGGCTAGACTCCGCGTTTGTCTTCGACACCGGTACCGACTACTCCAACCCTGCTAACCAGCCTGTTCGCTGGCTGGCAGAGGGCAGAGACCCGTCCGCGACCATTGACTCAGCGAACGGCGGATTCGGCAAGAACGAAGGCGACAACGAGATAACCGGACTCCACGTCTCAGACGGTGACCCGAGCACGCGGGGCATTCTCGGCGCCAAACTTCCTGATCTTCGCGATGGGGACTGGCGCTGGTTCTACACCCAGCAGCACGGCGACAACCCGACCTATGAGGTTGTCCTGACCAGGTAAGACGGGAGATTCTCAGGCAATAGCGACGCGCGCGAGGGCCCGGGCTGGCCGCCCGGGCCCTGAGCGCTGCCATGAACTATTCAGCTCACCTTTCGCATTCCGTCAACTTACGGATACTCAACTTGCAGCCGCTCGCTCTAGGTTCGCGAGGTCGCCGCAACGCGTCGGCCAGGACCCTTTGACACTGCCTCATTGCAAAAAGGAGCACGGATGCAATTCCGCAAGATCCACGCCATCGCTGGTGCGATGGCGCTGGTCGCCTTCGGTGCCGCGGGTGCCGGCACTGCGGTGGCCGCGAGCGGCGGGCACGCGCCCGTCCATCGCGCGCCCCAGCAGGGCACCGCGACCCCGATCAAGCATCTGGTGGTGATCTTCGATGAGAACGTCTCATTCGATCACTACTTCGGGACCTACCCCTTCGCGGCGAACTTGCCGGGCGAGCCGCAGTTCCATGCTGCTGCCGGCACGCCGACGGTCAACGGGCTGTACGACAACGTCACGCAGTCGGGCCCGACCGGGCCGTTGCTTACCTCGAACCCGAACGGATCGAATCCGCTCCGGATTCCGCCGAATGACCCGATGACCTGCGATCAGGACCATGGGTACACCGACGAGCAGAAAGCTGCCGATCACGGCGGCGAGGATGCGTACCCGGCGAGCGTGGGACACAGCCTGACCCTGACGCAGTGCCTGTCAGGGTTCAACTTCAACGGCTCGCCCGAGGTCCCGCCAGCAAATGCCGGCAACACCCAGGCAGTGCTGGACTACTACGACGGCAACACCGTCACCGCGCTGTGGAACTACGCGCAGCACTACGCGATGGACGACAACATGTACGGCACGAACTACGGACCGTCGACTCCCGGCGCGCTGAATGTCACGGCAGCGCAGACCTACGGCGTCATCTGCGGCCCGTCGTCCGCGACCATCAACGCTCAGCCGTGCTCGGCGCCTCCCGGCCTGAACACGGCCGACCCGCTGTCGTCGAACATCACCACCAGCGCGAGCGGACCAACCTCGGTGGCCGACCAGCCCCCGGCGGGCGGCGGTACGACATTCAGCGACGCAGATCCGATCTACGACATCTGCACCTACGCGCCGGCGGCCAACGGCGGCGACGGCCGCGCGCCGGCCAGCACGATCGCGATGGGCGGCAACAACATCGGCGAGGAGCTGACCACCGCCGGCGTTACCTGGGGCTGGTTCCAGGGCGGTTTCGACGATGGCTTCGTGCCAGGCCAGGGAACCCCGCCAACCACCGCGCAGGTCTGCTCGCAGACGCACAAGAACGTGGGCGGCAGCACTGTCATTGACTACAACCCGCACCACGAGCCGTTCGAGTACTACGCGTCGACCGCCAACCCGATGCACCTGCCGCCGACCTCGATCCACATGATCGGCCGCAACGACCAGGCCAACCACCAGTACGACATCGCCGACTTCTTCGCCGCCGCCGACCACGGGAACCTGCCGCAGGTCTCCTACCTCAAGGCGCCGGACTACCAGGACGGCCATGCCGGTTACTCCGACCCGACCGACGAGCAGAACTGGCTTGTCAGCACCATCAACCACCTGCAGTCGCTGCCGTCGTGGAAGTCCACGGCTGTGGTGATCACCTATGACGACTCCGACGGCTGGTATGACCACGTACTCGGACCAGTCATGACCCAGTCGCAGACCTCGCTCGACGCCCTGACGGCTCCTGGCCAGTGCGGCGCGTCGGCTTCCCAGGTTCCGCAGACCAGCCAGGGCCAGCCGGAGCAGGGTCGCTGCGGTCTGGGCGCCCGGATGCCGTTCCTGCTGGTCTCTCCGTGGGCGCGATCTAACTATGTGTCGAGCACGGTGCTCGACCAGGCTTCGGTCGTGAAGTTCATCGAGGACAACTGGCATGTTCCGGCCATGGGTAACGGTGCCTCAGACACCGGTGCCGGGTCGTTCGGCCTGATGTTCAACTTCGGTGGCAGGCCGCAGCCTCCGCTCTTCCTCAACCCGAAGTCCGGCGAGCCAGCCAAGCGCTAAACCGCCGGCCTCATCGAGCCCCCGGCGCCCTGACCATGGTCACGGCGCCGGGCGCCACACGTTGACCCTGATCTCCCTGGGCTGTTCACAGAACCGCCCGTCCGGCGCGGTACGTCTCAGCAGGTCTCGCATGTCCCGCTCGAAGTCGGCAAGGCGACCTCCGAAGTGGTCGGGCGCGGCGTAAGACAGCGAGAACACCGATGCGACGATCTCGTTCTCGTCCCGGTACGTCGGCGGACCTGCCGCGACGGTGAGCTCGGCAGCGAAGCCAAAGCCCGCGCCCGCGAGGATCTCCTCGTCGCTGCGACCCGTGTCATCGCCAGGCCGGTCTGCGACCGGCCTGGTTCCTCGCCCGGCGCGGCGAGTGCTCCCCAGATAAGCGCCGATCAAGTTGTCGATCTCGTGCCTTGGCGGTGTTGGCAACGGCAACTCGCCGGTGGTGCCGACGCCGGCGTGCGTCATCGCGTAGACGATCACGCATGCTCCGCCCGGCTCGAGCACGCTGCGTACGAGGCCAGCGACGAGCGGCCGGTTCAGCCAGTGGAACGACTGAGCGAACGTCACCACCCGGAATCGGCCCAGGCTGGGATCGATGTCCTCGGCGCGCCGTACTTGCCAGCCGGCGTTCGTGATACCGGCGTCCGCCGCGCCAGCCCTGGCCGTCGCGATCATCTCGCTGCTTCCATCTATGCCGGTTGCCGATTCGAACAACGGCGCGAGCAGCAAGGTAAGCGAGCCAGGGCCGCAGCCGACGTCGAGGAGCCGGCCAGACCTGTCGAGTCCAAGTTCGCCGCTGATGGCGCGGGCGAGGCTATCGGGATACGGCATCCGCCCGATCGAGTAGTACCGGGCTGCCCCGGCATACAAGGTCTCGTCCCATTCCCACCTGCCCGAGCGATTGGTCACGCCCCCTATCATCGCGCGGTACTCCGGTCAGCCCCCGTGTGAGCCGGTTCACCCGTGGGTAGGGCGGCGTAAATCCGATTCCGCATGAGGCCGGAGGGTGACCATGGCGCAGCTGACTCCGCAGGAACCTGACCTGCCAGATGAGCCGGACGAGCCGGACGCCGAGTTCCATCGCGATCGCCGCGAGCATGGCGGCGCACCGTCCCGCCTCGACGACGACCAGCTGGCCAGGCTCACGGAGGAAGAGCGCGTCGAGGCAGGGCTGGAGGATTACGACCCAGACGAAGTCCCGCCAGCCACGGACGAGCCGACCGAATCCTGACCCGCAGAGCCTGTACGGAGGCTAGGAGAACTGGCGACGGATCCGCTCGTGGGTCTGCTTGGCGCGGGCTGCCGCGGCAGCGGCCTGCCTGGTGTCACGTCGCGCCTGAACCAGGCGCTGCTGCTCGCGGTTGAGCCGCTCTTGCAGGAAGGCGACCGAGTCGCTGAGCTCCCTTTCGTTCGCGGCGGCCGCGTCGGCCGCGCGACTGGCTTCTGCCGCGGCCTCCTCCGCACGAGCGATGATCTCGCGACGCTCCTCCCGGTCACGTTCTGCCTTGGCTTTGGCCTCGAGCCTGGCGGCCTCTTGCTGTTCAGCGTCGCCACTGGTGCGTTTCCGAGCGGCGTCGCTGGTCTTGACCCGGTCAGAACGGGCTCGCGATCCGGTCGTGCTCGCCCGGCCACCCGGCCGTCCGGCCCTCGTATCGGTTTCGGGGGTTCGCGTGGCGGGAGCCCTGGCGGGGCCAGAGCTGATCGCGCTGCCGATGCCGGGACCGAAGCCGGCCCAGTGCACAGCCTTCTGCAGCGCCCCGGCGGTCACCTGGTCGGCTACCTCGGGATCGGCCAGCGCGGCGTTGAAGGTGTCGGTGACCTCGTCGCGCAGCGCGACGCTCGGCGATGTCTGGCCAGCCTCTTCCATGGCACGCTTCACGAGGTTGTCAACCAGTTCCCTACGCTGCCTGGACAGCTCGCGAATGCTCGCACCGTCGAGCGCGGCTTCGCCGGACCTGAGTCTCCCGCCAAGCTCGG
This sequence comes from Streptosporangiaceae bacterium, assembly GCA_035276345.1. Classification (GTDB taxonomy): domain Bacteria; phylum Actinomycetota; class Actinomycetes; order Streptosporangiales; family Streptosporangiaceae; genus Chersky-822. The sequence goes on from DATELR010000223.1 coordinate 22,969, forward strand.
CCAGGCTGACCGCCACGCCAGCGTCGGCGTGAATCAGGTGATTCACGATCCATGCCGATCGAGTTGGCTTGCCGAGTGCCGCGATGGCCTTCGCGGCGGCACGATCGCCTGCCGCACGCGCTTGCGAGGCCAGCTCACGGCGCCGCTCGATGAATCTCTCTGGATCACCCGCGTACAACTCGGCGCTCGCGTCGGCGACCAGATCGGTGTCGGCCGCGGCCGACGATCCCCGGGAATCCCCAGCTTTGCCTGCCACAGTGTCCATGGTGCCGCACCCGCCGGCGGTCGCGGTGCCCCCGTGCCTGAGATGGCTAGGGTCGTTAGGCTACCGAACGTGAACACGCAGTGTCCGGTAGTGGAACGACCGGTCCGCGATGTCGCGTCGACCTGGCCAAAGCCGGGCGCTGCCGCGTGATCATCTTCAGCCCGACCTGGGATCAGGCCGTGGTCGCGGCTGCCTCGGTTGCCGCGCTGTCAGCAGGGCTGACGTACCGCGGCCAGGCCCTCGCGCGAGCTGGGGGAGAAACCGCAGCTCCGAGGGCCAGGCGGCTGGTTAGCGCTGGCCGATTCGCGCGCGAGACAGCACTGGTGCTCGCTCTCTTCGCGCTGTGGCAGTTCGCTGGATCGCACGCCGTCATGGGCCCAGGTGGCGCGGTAGGCCGAGCGCGATGGCTCTGGCACGCCGAACGCGTGATGCACTGGCCGAGCGAAGCGTGGCTTCAGCACCTGATCCTGCCGTATCCCTACCTCGTGCAGGCATTCAATCTGTATTACGACATCCTCCATTTCCCGGTGCTGATCGCCTGCCTGGTCTGGCTGTTCGTGTGGCACAGGGAACGGTACGGGAGTTTCAGGATCACCCTGGTCGCATTTACCGGCATTTGCCTGCTCATCCAGTTCGTCCCGGTAGCGCCACCGCGGATGCTGTCAGGGATCGGCATGGTGGACACGGCAGCCCGGTACGGGCAGTCGGTGTACTCCTCAACCGCGGCATTCCAGGCCGACGAGCTTTCGGCCATGCCATCGGTACATGTCGGCTGGGCGATCCTGGTAGCGATCGCGGTGATCACCGTGTCCAGCTCGCGCTGGCGGTGGCTGGCGCTGCTCTACCCGGTGCTGACCAGTGTGGCCGTCGTTGTCACGGCGAACCACTTCTGGCTCGACGGCGTCGTGGCCGGCGTCGTCTTGGCGGCCGTTCTCGCCGTCCAGGCGGCCGCCAGGAGGCTGCTCGCGGCGCGCGTATCCCGGACGGTGCCGCAAGAGTTGGTCAGTCAGACCGATGATGCGGTGACGCGTTCTGGCGGCGGATGATCGCCAGGTCCTCCTCTCCGAGCGCTTCCTGCTCTGGGGCGTCGACGACGCGGGGCTGGAACAACTGCTGAGCGATGACGGTGGGCACGAACGCCGACAAGATGACGACGGTAACTAGCTCGGTGTACTGGGTCTTGTCGATCAGGTGATGCGTCACGCCGAACAGTGCAGCGATCGAACCGAACGTCAGCCCGGTAGCCATCAGCAGCGTGGTGTAGGTGCGCTCACGCCTCGGCAACCGGAATGCCGTCGCGACCGGCCAGATACCTGCCCCCTTCGCGACGAGCTTGATCAACAGCAACATCGCGATGACGCCGGCACCTGACAGCAATGCGGGCGCCGAAATCAACGTCCCGGCGCGCAGGAAGAAGAACGGCGTGAGAACCGCGAACGCAACCGAGCGCAGCCGGTCAGTCAGGACCCGGTCACTGCTGAACACTCCGGCCACGACCAGTCCTGCGACATATGCGGGCAGCACGGCCTCGCTGCCTGCCTGGGTGCCGAGCCCGCCGAGGCCGAGCAGCACGACAAGCAGCAGCTTGATCTCCGGCTCTGACACGCGATCCCCGAGCCGCTCGCTGGCCATCCGCACCAGCCGCGGAAGGAATCCGATGGTGACGGCGCTGACGGCGAAGAAGACGATCAGCAGCCAGTCGTAATTCGCGAATATCCCGCCCAGCGCCAGGACAGTTCCGAGGTCGGTGACGAAACATGCGGCAAGAATGAGCTTGCCGAGATGCTGGCGGTTAAGGCCGGTCTCGACCATGACCGCGTACACCACCGCAACCGACGTGGTGCTCAAGGCGACGCCGCCGATCTCGGCTGCCTGCAGCGTCCAGCCAAGTGCGTACTTGCAGAACAAGAAGGCTGCGACGCCTGGGATCAGGAACGACACGAAGCCAATGGAAAGGCTCGCCTTCCAGTGCCCGCGCAGCGAGACCGGGTCGATCTCCGAACCGGCCAGGAAAGTGAGCACGAGCGAGCCGGCGCTCGCCAGGAAGGTAACGAACCCTGGCTGGGTGATGTGATTCGAGACGCCAGGGAGGTTACCGGCGAGCGCGCCGACGACGATCTCGACGAGCGCGACCGGAACGGCGATCTTGATGCTCACCACCGAGGCGAGCAGGGCCATGCCAAGCCAGATAGCGGCCACGTAGTAGCTGTTCACTGCGACTCCCGCCAGACTGGTCCTGGCAGCGGCGCAGCTAACGCGACCGGGGGCCGGCCCCTACCAGGACGATTCCTGTAGAAGCCATTAGCCTCGGTGGCGGTTCGGGCGGGGCCCGCCGGAGCTTCATCCGGCTTAGCCGGATCCTAGCTGCCGGACCAGGAGCGCTGCGTGCAGGGTGGTTCGGCGAGCGGCGTCGTCGATGCTGACCCCCAGAACCTGCGTGATCTGGCTCAGCCGCTCGTACAGCGTGGGCCTGGCGATGCCGCAGCGCTTGGCCGTCTCTGCCTTGTTGCCGCCGGTCTCCAGGTAAGCCTCGAGAACGGCCATCAGACCGGTGCCGTGCCGGTCGTCGTGGAGCAGCAGCGGCCCGAGCTCGCGCTCGGCAAAGGCCACGACGCGTGGCTCATCGCGCAGCAAGTACGCCAGCCCGGTAAGTCCGAGGTCGGCGAGGCGCGCAAGCGGCAGCGCGCTGGCAGCCGATCCGGCCGGAGCGCATGCGGCAGCCCCGGCCGCGTTAGCTGCATCGCGAAACGCGCTGCGTAGCTCGGCCACGTCCGCGCATGTGTCCCCGACGCCGATGGACGGTATCGGCCCGAACGCAGCGCTGTGCCGGAGCCGGACAGCCAGCCTGGTCAGTTCTGGGCCTGGATCAACACCGGGAGGGAGCGCGAGCAGCGCCGCGGCGCGACCATCGAGGTTGCCCGCGATCGCGGGAATCCTCAGGTCCGTGGTGGCTGCGGCGATCACGTCGGCGAGATCGTCCGGATTCGCACAGTTGCCGGCGGCGACGACCAACGGCACCAGCTGACGGCCAACCAGCGGCATGCCGAGCGCGATGACGCGCGCCGTCAGGTCGGCCGGGTCTGCGTAGTCCCTGCCTGCTAGCGCGGCCAGGACCGATCGGTGGGCGGCCCGTTGCGGGTTCTCCGCGGGCCCGCGGCGTGTCAGCCGCGCAAGCGTGAGCGTTGTCGCCGCCCGCTCGGCGAGCACCGGCAGGCCTGCGTCAGGCGCGGCCGGCAGCACGAAGACGATCCTGCCCCAGTCGCCTTGCGCCGATCCGACCCTGGCGATCAGCCAGCCCGCCGCGGCGTCATAACCGATCCTGCCTGGCACGGTCACCGCCCTTGACCGCGCGGCGAAGCCGGCCAGCACCGTCGCCGTGTCCTGGCCCGCTGACGCACAAGCAAGGACGCGGTGCGCGAGATCGGCGAGAATAACGGGGTACCCGGCCACGTCCGCGGCCCGCGACACGATCTCGTCCTGGCTGGCGCCGGCCAGCGCGAGATCGGTGAACGTCTCGTGCAGTCGCTGCGCTGCCCTCAGTTCGGCGAACTGAGCGTCGAGGATCCTGGCGTGCACGGCCTCGGTGATGGCGATGAACTGAGTTTCCCGCTCGAACGCGATCAGCGGCAGGCCAGTCGCGGAAGCAGCTGCGACGAGGGGGCGCGGCAAGGCCCTCACATAGCGAGAGCCGAGTTCGACGGCGAGCGCGCTCACGCCGGCCGCGGCCAGGCCAGCGACGAACCGGGCGAGGCCGTCGGGGTCCGGCGGCAGCGCGATACCTGTCGAGAGGACGAGTTCGCCGCCGCGGAGCAGGTGACCAGCCTCAGCCAGTTCGATGACATGCACCCACCGAACCGGAGCCTCGAGCCGGTCGGCGCCGGTGAGAACGCGCGGCGCGCCGCGCCTGACCGGCTCGAGGGCGAGAACGTCGGCTACGGTCGGCAGCGTGGCAGGCGCGGTCAACGCGCTGACAATTCGTCAAGCAGCACGGCTCCAAGCTTACGATCTGTAACTTGGATCGTGATCTGGCCAGGAGGAGACTGGATCGCGGGAAGTCCGAGGAACTGGCGGTGACGCACGTGAACCACGTAACTCATTGGATCGGCGGGAAGCCGTGGGCCGGAGCTGCATCGACAGGGTCCGGGCCCGGTCAGCGCGGTGAGATCTACAATCCGGCGACCGGCCAGGTGACCGGAAGCGTCGATTTCGCCGGCCAGGATGAGGTCGACGCCGCCGTGCGCGCCGCGGCCGCCGCCTTCCCGCAGTGGCGGGACACCTCGCTGGTCAAGCGCGCTTCGGTGATGTTCGCGTTCCGCGAGCTCGTCCGCGCGCATTCGGCCGAGCTCGCGGCGCTGATCAGCGCAGAACACGGCAAGGTCGGTGCCGATGCCGCCGGCGAGGTTGCGCGCGGCCTTGAAGTGGTCGAGTTCGCATGCGGGATGCCGCACTTGCTGAAGGGGGCGTTCTCGGAGAACGTCTCAACCGGCGTGGATGCGTATTCGATCCGCCAGCCGCTCGGCGTGGTGGCGGGTATCACGCCGTTCAACTTCCCGGCCATGGTGCCGATGTGGATGTTCCCGATCGCCATCGCGGCCGGCAATAGCTTCATACTCAAGCCGTCGGAAAAGGACCCTTCGGCCTCGATCAGGCTCGCTGAGCTGCTGGCCGAGGCTGGCCTGCCCGACGGGGTTTTCAACGTGATCCACGGCGGCAAGGATGCGGTCGACGCGATCCTGACGCACCGTGACATCAGGGCGGTGAGCTTTGTCGGGTCAACCCCGGTGGCCAGGTACGTATCCGAGGTAGGAACCGCGGCAGGGAAGCGGGTGCAGGCGCTCGGCGGAGCCAAGAATCACATGGTTGTCCTGCCGGACGCGGACCTGGATCTCGCAGCCGACGCCGCCGTGTCCGCAGGCTTCGGCTCGGCGGGCGAGCGCTGCATGGCGATCTCAGTCCTGGTAGCCGTCGAGCCGGTCGCGGACAAGCTGGTCGACAAGATCCGGGAGCGGGTGGCCAAGCTCACCGTAGGCCCTGGCGATCGGCCTGAGTCCGAGATGGGCCCGCTCGTGACCAAGGCGCACAGGGACAAGGTTGCCTCCTACCTGGAGGCCGGTGTGGCGGACGGCGCGAAGCTTGCGGTCGACGGCCGCTCGCATCCGGTGACCGGCGGCGCAGCTGATGGCTTCTGGCTCGGCCCCAGCGTCCTTGACGAGGTCACGCCGGCGATGAGCTGCTACACGGACGAGATCTTCGGTCCGGTCCTCTCGGTGGTACGCGCGGCGACCTACGCCGACGCGCTCGGAGTGGTGAACGGCAACCCGTACGGCAACGGCACCGCGATCTTCACCAACGACGGCGGGGCGGCGCGCAAGTTCACCAGCGAGGTCCAGGTCGGCATGGTGGGGATAAATGTGCCGATCCCGGTCCCGATGGCCTTCTACAGCTTCGGGGGCTGGAAGTCGTCGCTGTTCGGCGACACGCACGTGCATGGCACCGAGGGTGTGCACTTCTACACCAGGGGCAAGGCGGTCACCGAAAGGTGGCTCGACCCGAGCCACGGCGGCGTCAATCTCGGCTTCCCCGTCAACAGCTAGGAGCATGGCGATGAACCCCGACATCACTCCTGACCCTGCTCGCGGCGCTGAGGCCTACGCCTCGGATCGGGCGCATGTGTTCCATTCGTGGTCGGCCCAGAAGGCGCTGAACCCGATCGTGATCGCCGGCGGCCAGGGTTGCTATGTATGGGATTACGACGGCAAGCGCTACCTAGACTTCGCCAGCCAGCTCGTGAACACCAACATCGGGCACCAGCACCCGCGAGTCGTCGAGGCAATTGCCGCGCAAGCGGGCACGTTGACTACGGTCGCGCCGCAGCATGCGAACGAGGCACGAGGGCGGGCCGCGACGCGGCTGACCGATCTGGCCCCTGACGGCTTCAACAAGGTGTTCTTCACCAACGGCGGCGCCGACGCGAACGAGAACGCAATCCGGATGGCCAGGTTGCACACGGGCCGGGACAAGGTGCTCAGCTTCTATCGCTCCTACCACGGCAACACGGGGGCGGCGATCACGTCGACCGGCGACCCCAGGCGGTGGCCGAACGAGTACGCCACCGGCCACGTCCACTTCTTCGGCCCTTACCTGTACCGGTCATCGTTCTGGGCGACCACAGCGGCGCAGGAGAGCCAGCGGGCGCTCGAGCACCTCGAGCAGGTGATCCAGTTCGAGGGGCCGGACACGATCGCCGCGATTCTGATCGAGTCAATCGTCGGCACCGCCGGGGTCCTGCTGCCGCCGCCCGGGTATCTGGCCGGCGTGCGAGGCCTCTGCGACAAGTACGGCATCGTGTGGATCGCGGACGAGGTGATGTGCGGATTCGGACGAGCCGGCAGCTGGTTCGCGTTCAGCGAGCACGACGTGGTGCCCGACCTTATTACCTTCGCCAAGGGTGCGAACTCCGGCTACGTGCCGATTGGCGGCGTGATCATCTCAGATCCGATCGCAGCGACCTTCGACGACCGGGTCTTCCCTGGCGGCCTGACCTACTCGGGTCACCCGCTTGCGTGCGCGTCGATTGTGGCGACGATCGACGCGATGCGCGAAGAGCGCATCGTCGAGAACGCCGCGGCCATCGGCCAGAGCACGCTCGGCCCCGGGCTCACCGAGCTGGCGGACCGGCATCCCGTGATCGGCGAGGTGCGGGGGACGGGCGTGTTCTGGGCGCTGGACCTGGTTTCCGACCGGGCGACCAGGGCGATGCTCGCGCCGTACGCTGGCGCGTCACCGGCGATGGCAGCACTCGCGTCGAAGGCGCGCGCAGGCGGCTTGCTGACGATCACGAATTACAACCGGCTGCATGTGGTGCCCCCGTGCACCATCACCGAGGCGGAGGCTAAGGAGGGCCTGGCGATCCTCGACGAGGTACTCACCGAGGTGGACGCCTTCTATAAAGGAGATCCGCTCTGATCAGCGGCCTCGCGGGCAGGGGTAGAACGTTCGGCCGTCGAGGTCGACGTCGAACTTGACCGCGGCGAAACCGTTCTTGCCGCTGTAGATCCGGCGGCAGTAAGCCGCGAACGACCGGCCGTGCTTACATGACTTGCCCGGATCGCAGACGTAGTGATCGGCACCGTATTCGGCTTCGCCGACCCACTTACCCGTTGGCTGCGTGCGCGTCTTGTCAGCTGTGAACGCGTGCCAGCTGCCGCACTCGTGGTAGACGAAACATTCCTCGACGACTGCGCCGTCGGCATACCTGGCGCCCCACCGTACTAGCGCCGGGCTGTTCTTCCACAAGGCCGTCATGCCGCGAGCGTGGATCAGGTTGAACGCGAACGCCAGGTAGTTCTGAGCGTCGCCAGGAGTCAGGTAGAAGCCGGTCGTCCGCGGCGGGTCGAAACTGTCGATGTCGTCAAGCTCGACGGCGTCGAATCCCTTGCGCGCGCACATGTCGATTCGCTCCCTGAGCATCGGCTTCAGCGCGTCCAGCTGGCGGAAGTCGACCCACCGTTCCTCGGGGTAGCCGTAGTAGACCCGCCCGAGCGTCGCGGCGGGAAACTTGCCCGCCCGGGAAGGACTTCCGTCCGGGCGATAGTCCTCCCAGGCCAAGTCCAGGTAACAGATTGTGCGAGGGTGCGTGAGCGTGCTGGCGGGCCATGAGGTCCTGATCTGATGGATCTGCCCCCTGGTTGTAAGGAAGCCATCCACGTCATAGATGTCGACAGCGCGGCGGCCGGTCCGCTTGAGCGGGAATGTGCGCCCGATCTGCCAGTCCCACCGCATGGGCTTGCCGCGCTTGTTCAGATGCGGCGGGTACCAGCATCGGCCCTGGCATGCCAGCCGTGCTGGCATCGGCAGCACGCGCCAGCGGAAACTAAGCGTGCTCCGGCCGGCCTGGTCGGAGGTCAGCACGCTGACGCTGTGCCGGCCCGCTGGCAACCTGCCGGTGTAGAAGACACCGCGGGCTGGCAGGAGTTTCCAGGACCCATCATCGATGCGGAACTTTCGGACGACCGGGCCTTCAGCTCGGTTGTAATGCGGGGGATCGAGCTGGAAGTATTCCTCCGCGGACGCGGTGCTTGCATCGGGGAGCCCGTTGACGAACTCGCTGACGGGCCGGCGGCCGAGCGGGTAACTCGCCACCCTGCGTGCTGACATGGCGCTTTTCGCGACCCTGAGCACCTTGAACGTGAAGTTCTTAGCCGCTGTCTGCACCACCTCGGTCGCTGTTACGGTGACCCGGAGCCTGCGTCCGGTGTCGGCGTGGCCGACTATGTACCGCTGCGCGGCGAAAGGCGTGGCGGTGGAGTCCGCACCCGCGCGGCATCGATGCTGACCGCATGCCTGCCATGAATAGCCGACCTCGAAGCTGAGCAGGCGGTCCCCGGCGGGCAACCGCCCTGGCCGCCAGCGCAGGCCGTCAGCGGCAACGGTGCCGCCGTCCCGCACATCGCCCTTGATCCGCAGCTTCCCGGCGGGAACCGGAGGCTGGATCCGCGCGTGCGCTCTGGCCGCCGAAGGGCTGAGCGATCCTGCCACGGCCCGGGTGACGGCTGAGGACGGGCCTGCGACCAAGGTGATGCCCATCGTCAGTGCCGCTGCTGCCGCGATGCCGCTAGCTTGCCGCGCCATGGAATTTCTCCTGCCATCCGGTTGCCGGAATGATAGACCACAGGCAGGAAGGCAGGAAGGCAGGAAGTATCGGCCGTAGGCCGGAATATCGGCTCTAGCCCGGAATATCGGCGAGTGGCGGGATGCGGGGACTGCGCGACAAGGGAGTCTTGATCAGCGGCGGCACCAGCGGAATTGGCCTGGCCGCTGCCGAACGATTCCTTGAGGAGGGATCAAGGGTCTTCGTATCCGGGATCGGGCCGGCCGAGGTGGACGCCGCCGTGGCCATGCTCGCGCACCGGGGCTGGGCAGCTGGCCTGGCGTGCGATGTCAGCAGGGAAGACGACGCCGCCAGGCTGGTCGACGGTGCTGAGGCGGCGCTCGGTGGCGTGGACGTGCTGATCAACAACGCAGGCATCGCGCGGCGGGACCCGTTCCTGCACATAGCGCTCGCGGACTGGGATCGGATTATCGCGGTCAACCTCCGCGGCATGTTCCTGGTGGCGCAGGCGGTCAGCAGGCGGATGGCCGAGCGCGGACGCGGCGTGATCGTGAATATGTCCTCGACGAACGGTGTGGCAGGGGAGGAGGATTACGCCCACTACAACGCCTCGAAGGGCGGCGTCCTGCAGCTGACCAGGACGATGGCGGTGGAGCTGGGCAGGCGCGGCATCAGGGTCAACGCGCTCTGCCCCGGTTACATCAGGACGCCACTCAATGACGCGATTTCCGCCCAGCTCGGCGCGGCTGACTTCGAAGCGGAGTACGTCGCCGACCGCATCCCGCTCGGCCGGGTCGGCAGGGCTGACGAGGTCGCAGCTGCCTACGCGTTCCTGGCTTCCGATGATGCTTCGTTCATCCACGGCGCCGCGCTTGTCATCGACGGCGGGCAGCTCGCCGTGATGTAGCGCCAGGTGAGCGAACGCGGCCTCAGAGCGCCGAGAAGGCGTCTTCCAGAACTGACAGACCTTCGGTCAGCAGTTCCTC
>DATELR010000224.1:0-12482 GCA_035276345.1 Streptosporangiaceae bacterium
GCATGGACGTAGGAGGCAGACATGCCGCTCAGTCTGCCGCCGGGTTCCTTCGGTCCACGCCGAAGCGTTCCCGGGTTAACGTGAGGGCATGAGTGGTGACGCCGACATCTCAGTTCCCGCGGCCCTGCTGGGTGATCCGGCCCGGGCAAGGTTGCTGCTGGCGCTGGCCGACGGGCGGGCGCTGCCTGCCAGCGTGCTGGCCGATGAGGCTGGCGTGGCGGCGTCAACAGCCTCCGAGCATCTGGCCAAGCTCCGAGCCGGCGGGATGCTCACCGTCGAGGCGCACGGCCGGCACCGCTACTACCGCATCGCCGACGCGCGCGTTGTCCGCGTTCTGGAGGCGCTGGCCGAGATCGCCCCGCAAGCTCCGGTCCGTTCGCTACGCGAGGGCACCCGCGCGCATGCGCTGCGCCAGTCGCGGTTGTGCTACGACCACCTCGCCGGACGACTTGGCGTCGCGCTTATGAACGCGCTGATTGACGGCGGCGCGCTCGCTGGCGGCGACGGCACGTATCACCGCGAGACGGCGTCCGCTGACCACCTCTCTGCCCCTGGCCACGACATTGACTACCGGCTCACCGGGCACGGCTCCACCAGGCTGGCCGATTTCGGCATAGACCTAGGCGCGCTCCGCAGCCAGCGGCGGCCGCTGATTCGCTACTGCCTGGATTGGACCGAACAAGCCCACCACCTCGCCGGCGCGCTCGGCGCCGCCGTGACCGGCCGGCTCTTCGAACTCGACTGGGTGCGACGCGCACCGGCCAACCGCGCCGTCCGGCTCACCGACGCGGGCCGGACAGGAATGGCCAGCGCCTTCGGCGTTCATGCCGACGAGATAGGCGTCTCCTAGCTGGACGTCTGCGGGAGAACGCACCGGGCGCTTCAGGCGAGACTGGCGACCAGTTCGCTGAGCGCCTTGCGGCGGCCCGTGTAGAACGGGATCTCGACCCTGGTGTGCCGCCTCGCGGTCGCGCCGCGAAGATGTCTCATCAGGTCCACGATCCGGTGCAGCTCGTCGGCTTCGAATGCGAGTATCCACTCGTAGTCGCCGAGCGCGAACGCCGAGACGGTGTTAGCCCGGACATCGGGGTACTCGCGCGCCATCATGCCGTGCTCGGCGAGCATGGCGCGCCGCTCGTCGTCCTCGAGCAGGTACCACTCATAAGACCGGACGAACGGGTACACGCAGACGTAGTTCCTTGGTTCCTCACCAGCCAAGAAGGCCGGGACGTGGCTCTTGTTGAACTCGGCCGGCCGGTGCAGCGCCATGGCGGACCACACGGGCTCGCAAGCACGGCCTAGCCGGGTCCGGCGGAACCTCGCGTACATCTCCTGCAGATCATCGGAGGTCGGCGCGATCCACCAGAACATCAGATCAGCATCGGCGCGCAAACCCTGCAGGTCGTAACTGCCCCTCGTGATCACGTCCTTGCCGGCAGCCTGCTCGCATAGCTCCGCAACCTCGGCTGCCAGGCCGTCCCGGCTCGCCAGGTCAAGCGCCGCTCGGTCGGTCACCCGGAAGGCTGACCACATGGTGTAGCGAATGAGCTGATTGAGATCCCGCGCTTTGGGCCGAGCCGGTGCCTCGCTGTGCTGGTCTGCCATGGCTCTATTCTCCCGCATGCGCCCGGTTCGCTCAGGGCCCCGGGGTCGTGACCTTCGTCTCAAGGTAGGCGACGACCTTATCGACGGCCAATCGCGCCGAGGCGATGCATGCGGGAATGCCGATGCCGTCATAGGCGGCGCCGCAGACCGCAAGGCCCGGCTGTGCGCCGAGCGCGGCCCTGATCAGGTCCACCCGGTCCAGATGACCCACCGTGTACTGCGGCAGCCCGCCGCCCCACCTGCTGACGCGGCTCGCAGCGGGCTGACCCTGCACGCCGGTGGCCTCAGCAAGGTCAGCCGCCGCCAGCGCGACGAGGTCGGCGTCGTCGCGCTGCAGGACCGCCTCCTCACCGATCCGCCCGATGGAGCAGCGCACCACATGCTGGTCGCCGCTCAAGTGCGGCCATTTGAGCGTGCTGAACGTGACGGCCTTCACCGGGTGGCCGTCGACGGCGGGCACAAGGTAGCCGCTGCCGGTGAGCTGCTCGGGGAAGGCGGCGACGGGATAGGCCAGCGTCACGATCGCCATGCTGGCGTACTCGATCTCGGCGAGCGCCGCTGCGGCGGTTCCCGCCCCGGCTACCTGACTGATCAGCCGGCTCGCCGGGCGAGCCGGCAACGCCAGGATCACGGCATCGGCGTCGATCCGCTCTGGCTTGACAGCGGGCCCGACGGTCAGCCGCCATCCGGCCGGCTTCCTGGCAAGCTCGCGCACCGTTGCCCTCGTTCGTACCTGCGCGCCGGATGCGTGCGCCAGGGCGTCAGGGAGCGCGCCGAGGCCGGTCGCGAGTGTCGTGAAAACCGGCGCGGGCTGCTCAGGTGGCTCTGTGCCGGCGGGGCCCGCTGATCTGGTCTCCGTGAGCAACGACGCCGCAGCCTCGGCTAGTGACCGGTGCGATCGCGACGCCATCGCCAGGGCGGGCAGCGTGGCGTCGAGGGACAGCTGGTCGGACCGTCCGGCATACACGCCGCCGAGCAGCGGATCGACCAGCCGGTTTACTACTTCGCTGCCGAACCGCGCGGCTACGAAGTCGGCAACCGCCAGGTCACCGTCGCGGTCGGCAGTGGGCAACAGCGCATCCTGCCGGGCGCGTTGCATGCCAGCAGGCGAAAGGATCTCCGATCGTTCCAGCTCAGCGATGTCCGCGGGGACTCCCATGAAATGCCGGCGCGGCAGCTGCCTGAACTGCCCCCTTGTCCAGATACTGGCTGTCGTAGTGCCAGCGTTCACCAGGTCACCGCCGAGGCCGACCGCCTTGATCAGGTCGACGCCTTCCGGACGGCGGGCGAGGAGCGCCTCAGCGCCAGCGTCAACTGGGATGCCAGCGACGGCCGATACAGCCAGCTTGCCGCCGGTGCGACCGGACGCTTCAAGCACGATGACCTCGGCACCGGTGTCGCGAAGGAAATATGCGGCAGAAAGGCCAGCCACACCGGCGCCCACGATGGCCACCCGGCCGAGCGAGGATGCTGAATTCACTCCACCACCCTGCCAGAGCCGCTGGGGAGCAGATCAGCCGGATGGGCTCGTCGCGGCAGCGGCAGCCAGTGGTTCAGACGGCGCTGAAACGCTGAGCGGATGCGCCGTTCAGCCGACCCGATGGCAGCTTCCTGCCGCAGATGACGAGCAGTAGATCCTGAGCTGCCCCGGTCATCTGCTCTCCCGATCCGAACGACCAGCCAAGATCCTCTGCGCGCAACTCGATCCCGGCGAGGTCGGTGCCGAAATGCTTGAGCGCCCCCTCGCGGGTGACTGCATCCAGCACGATCCGCAACCGCTCCTCGGGGACCCGCCGATCGATGCCTAGCGGCACCGTCCAGTCGAGCCCGTGCACGACATCGTGGGTGAGCGCTCCGGTCAGCCCGCCCCCCGGCGGGCTCCAGGGGTTCGACGCGTTGTCGCTGAGCGCAGCCACGAGTCCTGCCGCCGGGATCTGCGCGGCGTCGCGGCGAGCGCAGCGGTCGGCCATCGCGTTGAACCGCCCGCCCGAGCGCAACATCTCGCCAATGAACCGTGCCGTCCCGTACCTGAACGGCATCGTGACGTGCGCGAGCAGTTCCCGCACCCGCCATCCGGCACACAGTGTTGCCGCGTCCCATGCGTCCTCGGGCAAATCCCGGAGCAGAATGGCCAGGTCCTGGCGCTCGGAAGCTACCGCGCTCATCAGTTCCTGCTCAGCAATGGGTGTCGTCGTCATCGGTTTGCCCTTTCCCTGAATCACGCCACGGTCGCTAGATACGCAGCGAAACGGTCGAGTGAGGTAGCGAATCCCGCCTGGGCTTCGGCGCTCCGGTACGGCTCGGGAACGTGCGCCTGGTGAATCCGGACTTCGGTGCGCGAACCGCCGAGATCGCGCAGGGTCGACGTCGTCGTCATGCCGCTGTCCGGTTCGGTCCAGACGAGTCGGTCGGGCTCGCTGACCTCGACGAAGACTGCTCGCGTGGGGTAGCTGCTGCCGTCTGAGTCGTTCACCATGACGGTCTCGAATACGCCGCCCGGCACAGGATCCACCTTGATCGACTCCAGCGGTGTGCTCACGCCCGCAGGCCCCCAGAAATTCGTGAGGTGCTCGGGTTCGATCAGGCACCGGAACACCAGGTCCCTCGGCGCGTCGAAGATCCGCGTGTAGACGAGCTCATCGCGTCCTGGGTGGTCAGTCATGGCGGTCATCGCCCTTCTCCCGGTCAGACCGGGACTGGATGTCACGCAGGTGCTGGTCGAGCTTGTCGAACCGCTCCGACCAGATCCGCCGGTTCTCCTCGATCCAGCCGGCGGCCGAGTCAAGGCCCGAGCTCTCCAGGTGACATGGCCGGAACTGGGCGTTCCTGGTCCTCGAGATCAGCCCGCAGCGCTCGAGCACCTTCAGGTGCTTCGAAATCCCTGGAAGGCTCATCGCAAAAGGCTCCGCGAGCTCGTTCACCGTCGCGTCGCCCCTCGCGAGACGCGCGACGATGGCTCGGCGCGTGGGGTCGGCCAGGGCCGCGAACGTCGAGTCGAGCTGGTCCGCCGCGATCGTCATTGCAGTCCGCCTCCAGATGTGCTCACTGGTCATACTTAACCAAGTAGTTAGTTAGCTGTCAAGTTAAATAGCAGATAGTGCGAGCCGGACCAGGCATGGCGTAGCTTCTAGGCACGACTAGCCACGGAGGCGCGCTGATGGGCAATGTGATCGAGGTAGGTGGCGTCGACCTGGTCAGAGATGGCCGTCTGCTGCTGGACCAGATCACGCTGTCGGTGCGGGCCGGCGAGCTGTGGGCCCTGCTCGGCCCGAACGGCGCAGGCAAGAGCATGCTGCTGCGACTGCTGGCTACCTATTCCCACCCCACGCGCGGTCACGTCGAGATCCTCGGCAAGCGACTCGGGCGGGTGGATGTCTTCACGCTCCGTCCGCTGATCAGCCTGGTCAGTACGCACCACCCGGTACCGCCAGCCAGGACAGTGCGGGACCTGGTGCTGACTGGCGCAACGGGCACGCTCGACCTGGCAGCGCGCTGGACCCCAGCACCTGCCGAGTCGGCCAGGGCCGACGACGCGATCGTCCTCATGGGACTCGGCCGGCTCGCGAGCACCCGGTGGTCCGTGCTCTCGCAGGGCGAGCGAAGCCGCGCGCTGATTGCCCGTGCCCTGATGGGGTCCCCGCAGGTGCTGCTGCTTGATGAGCCAGCCGCCGGGCTGGATGTCGCCGGGCGCGAGCAGCTGCTGGTGAGCCTGACTGCGCTGCGCGCCCGCGAGCCGGAACTCGCCGTCATCCTGGTCACTCACCACCTCGAAGAACTCCCGCCGGGCACGTCGCACTCTCTGCTGCTGCGCGATGGCCGCCAGCTCGCGGCGGGCCCTGCGGAGCACGTGCTGACAAGCGAGCTGGTCAGCGCATGCTTCGGCCATCCGGTCACCGTTACCCGGCATGGGGAGCGGTGGATCTGCACGGCGCGCTCTGCTGAGCTCGAAGGATCAGCGATCGGTTAGCTACCGCTTAGAGGCCGGTCCTGGCTTGGGATGGATGGGCAGAATCAGCGGGCGCCTGGGCTGTTGCCGGAAGTTGAAGCCAGCAGCCAGGTTGCCAAGCACCTTGGCGTTCTCACGAACGTCGGGACGCGGATCTGGCCGGCCGTCCGTGCGGGGATTCAGCCTTGCGCCGTGGAGGAAGTCGTTCTCGATGAATTTGTTGTAAGCATCGAAGGACAAGATCTGATGATCGATGTAACCCTTCCTGGCGTACGGGCTGATCACCAGGGCGGGCACCCGCAGGCCATAGCCGTTCTGGTCAACGCGAGGCGGCACGATGTGATCGTAGAACCCGCCCCAGTCATCCCAGGCCAGGAAGATAGCCGTGGACTTCCAGTCTGGCCCGCGCATGATCGTGTTGATGAGATTCGTTACGTATGCCTGGCCGGTGGCGATGTTGGCTGGCGGATGGTCGCTGTTGTCCTGGCTGGGTGCGATCCAGGACACGGCAGGCAACCGGCCCTGCCTGGCCGCGGGATAGAACGCGGATAGGTGACGGACATCGCCGAGCTGGTGGTCTGACCTGACGTCCGTAAAGGACGGCAACGGGTTCCAGATCGACGGAGTGGACAAGCCCTGCCGCACCGGCGCACATCCGGCAGCGCTCTCGTCGGGGTTGTTGTCGCAGTCCGGCTGGATGCCGCTCTGCACGTAATAGGACCAGGAAATGTGGTGCTTGTGCAGCAGATAGGTCAGGTCCGTCCACGAGTACTTGCCGAGCCGCTCGCCTTCGCCGCCCCCGCCGCCTGCCACTTTGGCGAGCACTCGCTCCCGCTGGCCAGGTGTGAGGACTCCCAGGCACGCCGCGACGCCGCGCCGTTCCCTGGGAGTCAGCTCGGCCGACCGGTGCAGCCTGACCAGCCGCACGCCATGAGTTCCCAGGCACCTGAGGAAGTCAATCGGCAGACGGTGGGCAACCTGCTGTCCTGCATCGTTCTTGCAGCTGAACGGATTCGCGCTCGTGCAGTGCGCCGACCAGCCGCTGACGAGGTACAGGTGCGACGGCAGGCTCCAGGACGCGACTGGCTCGAACATATGGTCTTCGAGGACGAAGTGATGCGCATATGACCAGTAGTTCGGTATCTCGCGTGCGTCGTGATACCCCATCACATCGGGCGGGCCTTTGGGCAGGCAGACCGCCGGAGGCGGGTGAGTTGCGCTGCAGCCGCGGCTGATGGCCAGCTCGGCAGATTTGACGAAGCCGTTCATCTTGCCGCCATTGATGTCCGTGATCGCGGCACCGCGGTCGTGCCCGGCTCCCCCGTTCACCAGGCTGGAGTCGTGGTAGGGACGATCGCAGCCGTGGGTGCGCGGGTCAGGTACGCAAACCGTGAAGTGACCGTCTTTGGCGGGGATCCCGTCAGCGCCGGGGTAGGTGCCGAAATACGAATCGAACGAGCGGTTCTCCTGCATGATGATGACGATGTGCCGGATCTTGTGAATCCCTGCGAACGTCGGCCGGCTCGGAGCGCAGGCGGCCAGACCGGCGAGCACAAGCAGCGTCACTATCACCGCAGCGGAGCCGGAACGGACGCTCTCCCTAAGCGTCATCTGCCACCAGTTTTGCGAACTTAACGGCCTTAATTGCCATGGTAGGCCGGACTCGCGATGATCAATAGCCCGCTATGCTGGCGCCTCGCCGGTTCCCGCCTGATGCTCGGCGGTCGCCCAGTCGAAGTCAGCCCCGATCCGGCGCAACCGGACCCGAGTGTGATCGTCGCAGAGCGCACCGTGAACGCCGGCCGCGTAACTCGCCTTGGCTGAGGCGCCAAGCTGCAGCGCCGTTGCATGCTCAGTGCCGAGATCGCTGCCGAACATGGCCGGGTCGTCCGTGTTGATCGTGCACAGCACCCCGGCGCCGAGCAATCTCGGCAGCGGATGCTCGGCTAGCGAGCGCACCACGCCGGTCCTGACGTTAGAGATCGGGCAGACGTCGAGCACCACGCCTCGCCCCGCCAGCTCACGCAACAGGCCAGCGTCTTCGATCGCGCGGATGCCGTGCCTGATCCTGTTCGCGCCCAGTACGTCGAGGGCGCCGCGTACCGAAGCCGGCCCGTCGGCCTCGCCGGCATGCGGAACCGCGCCGAGACCTGCCGACCTGGCCTCAGCAAACACCCGTTCATAGAGCTGCGGCGGGTACTCCCCCTCCGGCCCGCCCAGCCCGACGGCCACGATCCCGCGGTCGGCGTTCGCGATCGCGTGCCGCACCGTCTCTTCCGCAGCCTCGATCGGGAAGCCGCGCACGATGTCTGGCGTCAGTCCTACGCGGACGCCGTGCTCCTCCCACGCCTGCTGAACCCCGTCGCAGTATCCGGCGAAGATCTCCTCATAAGGCACCCCGCGGCTCGCTGGCTCAGACGGCGAGAAGATGCCTTCCAGGTAGACAGCTCCGTAGCCCGCCGCCTCGGCGGCGTAGTCAACGACCACTTGCCGGAAGTCCCGCTCGGTGCGAAGGGCTCCCGTCGTCATCCACCACACTTCGAGAAAGTGCGGGAAGTCACGGAACTCGTAGATCTTGGCGAGCCCATCAAGGGAGTCGGCAGGCAAGGCCACACCATTGCGCCTGGCAAACTCCAGCAACGCCTTAGGCCGGACCGCGCCCTCGAGGTGAACATGCAATTCGATCTTGGGATAGCTCACCCGGACATCCTGGCATCCTGACCTGTTAGGCAACGCGTCGGTAACGCCCGGATGCCATTTTCAGACTTAACGAAACCAGATGGCTTACCTGCGGCGTCCGAAAAGCATGACTAGCACGTTGCGCGCCTTCGGCGCTCGCGCACGCCACGGGTCGTTGCGCACCCTTCTCATCGCCGGTGCGGCCTTGGGCGGCACCGGCCTCGCCGTCTCGGCATGCTCTGGGTCCGCCAGCTCAGGTACCGGCGGCGGCGGCGCCGCTGTCCCGCGGCAAGCCGGCGCGCCCGCGGCCGGTGCTCCCTCCGCGCAGAAAGCGGCCGGGGACTTCAGTGGAAACACCGGTGCATCCGGCACTCACGCCATCACCAGCAAGCTAGCGAAGGTGGTGCTGCCGGCCAGGAGCATCATCTACACCGCTAACCTCTCGCTCCGGGTCACGAAGGGATCCACCGTCAGCGCCAAGGCGGATCAAGCCGCCAACATCGTCACGGCCGTCGGCGGCTATGTATCCGGCGAGCAAGAGGTCGTCCCGCCCGGCAAGCACCGGGTTCCGGAAATCGATCTGACGCTGAAGATTCCTTCCGCGCAGTACGCTCCGATTCTGGCCAAGCTAAAGGGACTCGGCGACAAGATCTCCTTCAACTCCCATGCGGTCGACGTGACCCAGGAAGTTGCCGATGTAGCAAGCCGGGTGACCTCCGCGCAGTCGGCGATCAAGCAGCTCCGGGCCTTGCTGTCCCACGCAGGATCGGTGACACAGCTGCTCACAGTGCAGCAGACAATCAACCGTCAGGAGTCCGACCTGGAGGCGCTGCTCGCCCAGCAGCGGGCGCTGGCCCACGAGACCAGCTACGCGACGGTCACGGTTGTCCTGGTCGGTCATCACGCACCCGTCCCTCCTCCCAAGCCAAAGAAGTCATCGCCGGGGTTCGTGGCCGGCTTGAAGGGCGGCTGGCACGCTCTCGTTACTGTCGTCGGCTGGGTGGTGACGGTGCTCGGGTCGCTGCTGCCATTCCTCGTCCCCATTGCCGTGCTAGCAGCGATCGCACTCGCAGGACGTCGCAGGCTCGCGCGCAGGAAGGCACCGCGAGCAACGGAGCCGCCGGCCCCGGCCGCTAGCTAGCCGAGGATGCTCCTGCGGGCACCGCGTGGACCATATCGGTGAGCCGGGCGAGCATGTCGGGGTTGGTGTCGGGCAGCACGCCGTGGCCGAGATTGAAGATGTGACTCTCGGCCATGCGGCCCTTCGCCAGCACGTCTTTCGCCCGCTCCTCGATCACTGGCCACGGTGCCAGCAGGACCGCAGGGTCCAGGTTGCCTTGCAGCGCCTTGCCCGGAGCGACCCGGTGCACGGCCTCGTCCAGCGGGACCCGCCAGTCCACCCCCACGACGTCCGCGCCGGCCTCGCCGAGAAGCCCGAGCAGCTCGCCAGTGCCGACACCGAAGTGGATGCCGGGAACGCCGGTCGCGGCGACGGCCGTAAAGATCTGCGTGCTGTAAGGAAGGACATTGCGCCGGTAGTCCTCAGGGCTGAGGATCCCGGCCCAGGAGTCAAACAGCTGTACGGCTGAGGCACCAGCGGCGATCTGGACCTGCAGGAAAGTGGTCGTGATCGCAGCGAGCCTGCCCAGCAGGGACCGCCACAAGCCAGGGTTGCCGTACATCAGCGCCCTGGTCCGGTCAAACGTCTTGGACGGGCCGCCGTCAATGAGGTAACAGGCCAGCGTGAACGGGCCGCCAGCGAACCCGATCAGCGGAACGCCGTCAAGCTCGCTCGTCAGCATTCGCACGGCCTCGCCGATGTAGCCGACCTCGCCCGGCTCCAGCTCACGGATCCTGGCCACGTCGGCATCATCGCCGAAAGGCTTGTCCAGAACAGGGCCCACACCGGGGCGGATGTCGATGTCCAGGCCGGCCGCCCTCAGCGGGAGGATGATGTCGCTGAACAAGATCGCCGCGTCCACGCCGTACCTGCGCACCGGCTGCAGCGTGATCTCGGTTATCAGCGCTGGCTGGGTGCAGGCATCCAGCATCGCCGTCCCGGCCCTGGTCGCGAGGTACTCCGGCAACGACCGGCCGGCCTGGCGCATGTACCACACCGGGACGGTGGAGACCGGCTGGCGTCGGCAAGCCCGGATAAACACTGAGTCGGCGGTCTGCGTGTTCACGCCTGGGATCGTCTCACAGCCGACAACGTGTGCAGGCTCGCGGGACACCGAGGGCCTGCCGCGAGCACGGCGTGCCAGCTCGCACAACGAAACGCTCAGATGACACGCCGCCGAAGATCCACGGCATGTGGCCAGATACATGCCAGCATCGAAAGGGTTTCAAGGCGGCGGGATGCCATGCGCGCGAAAGGAGCGGCAGATATGACCGATGACCTCCGCGAGTGCCCCGGCTGCGGCTCAGAGCGCGAGTTCGAGCGGCGCCATCCCCGCGCCGGGTGCTGCCCCGACAGTGCGGATGTCTGGTGCCCAGAGTGGTTCTGCACGGGATGCGGTACCGCGCTTCTTGCCGGGGTGATCCCGCTGGGCAGGGAATTGGCTGGCGCGTCTGGCAGCAAGCCGGGCGGACGGCTCGACCGCGTGGCGTGAGCATGTCGTGCCGCTGTCTCGCGCGCTGAGGTCGGCAGCGATGCCGCCGGACCAGCAGCCAGGCGATGACCCGGCATTCAACGCAGCGGTAGCCGAACTCGAAGCGGCACTGACCGATCAGCGCGAGCTCAGGCCTGAGGTCAGCTTCGATGGCGAGCCACCGCCCAGACGGCTCGCACCTCATGCGGCGGCTGTCGCGGCCACGGTCATGGTCGCGGGCACTGAGATCGGCTGGGGCCGGTTCGTGCTGTTGCATGACCCAGGCGGCCAGGAAGGCTGGACCGGGCCCTTTCGGGTGATCGCCTACGTACGGGCAGCGCTTGATCCTGAGATTGCAGCGGACCCGCTGATCGGCCAGGTCGGCTGGAGCTGGCTCACCGAGGCGCTCGAATCACGGGCGGCGGACTATGCGGCACCAAGCGGTACCGTGACAAGAGTGGTCACCGAGGGTTTTGGCAACAAGCAGGATGAGCCGACAACGACCGAGTTCGAGATGCGGGCATCCTGGTCGCCGGTGACCATGCAAGGCAATCGTTTCGAGCTAGACCGGCACCTGGCGGCGTGGGCGGACACGCTGTGCCAGGCGGCTGGTCTCCCCCCGCTCCCACCTGGCGTTGCCCAGCTCAGGCCGCCGCAGCTGCGTCAGCCGCGTGCGAGGCGCCGCTCGTGAGTGTCCCTTTGCTGGAGCCTCGCGAGGGCCTTCCGCCGCTGATCGCTACTTCCGCCACGCTGACCGATGCCACTGCCAGGCTGAGCCGCGGGAGGGGCCCGGTAGCCGTCGACGCCGAGCGGGCTTCGGGGTTCCGGTATGGTCACCGCGCGTTCCTGGTCCAGCTCCGCAGGAACGGCGCCGGCACCGTGCTGATTGATCCGGTCGCCTGCCCCGACCTCTCCGGCCTCGATGCGGCGCTCGCCGACACCGAGGCTGTGCTGCACGCGGCTAACCAGGACCTGCCTTGCCTCGCCGATCTCGGATTCCGGCCACGACAGCTCTTCGACACCGAGCTGGCCGGCCGGTTGCTCGGCTACCCGCGGGTCGGACTCGGCACCCTGGTCGAGGAGGTGCTCGGGCTAAGCCTGGAGAAGACGCACTCGGCCGCCGACTGGTCCACGAGGCCATTGCCGCAGGAGTGGCTGAGGTATGCCGCACTCGACGTTGAGGTGCTGGTCGAGTTGCGCGATGCACTCGCTGAAGAGCTCGAGGAGCATGGCAAGACCGCCTGGGCAGAACAAGAGTTCGCCGCCGTGCTCGCGGCAAAGCCACCACCGCCGCGGGCGGATCCGTGGCGCCGCACCTCGGGCATCCACCGGGTCCGCAGCAGGCGGAGTCTCGCGATCGTGCGCGAGCTGTGGCTCGAACGCGATCAGATCGCGCAACGGCGCGACATCTCGCCAACCAGGATCCTGCCGGATTCGGCGATCGTCGAGGCCGCCAGGTCAGCTCCGCCCAGCCTGGCCGAGCTCGCCAAGCTCGCCGGATTCACCGGCCGCGGCGCTCGCCGGTACGGCCCTGACTGGCTGCGCGCTGTCAGGAGAGCAACGTCGCTCGCTGACTCCGAACTGCCCGACGCTTCGGCCCCGCCAGGCGACGGGCCGCCGCCCGCGCACCGGTGGGCCGAGCGGGACCCCGTGGCGGCGCG
>DATELR010000225.1:0-28616 GCA_035276345.1 Streptosporangiaceae bacterium
CCCGCCGCCGCCATCTGCAACGCCTCACCCGCCGATACCGGCTCTGCTGCGAAGGGGCCAGCTGATGACAATGACATGGAGCTTCACCTCCTTGCGAACTTCGGCGGGCCAGCAGCACGGTCTGGGAATCCGGACACGGCGGATGTGTGAGGTCGGGTGGTCCGCTGGCGAGCCGCATCGGGCTTATCAGCCGACCGGTCGGCTGGCGGGTCTAACCGGAGCAGTCGTATGGAGGGCCGCTCACCGGGAGATCAACTCATCTGTCTGAAAACGTTATCTACATCGCTCCCGGCAATGCCATCTCTCTAGAATCTATGCTCGAATCTACCAACAACCGCTGACAATTGCCGCGTAACACGCCGCCCTCCAAATGCTCGGTTGACGGATCGGCCAGCCGCATGCACCGAGTTCATCGGCGGTTCGCGAAGTCTCGCGCTACCGTCAGTTCCGGACGCTCTGCTTCCGGAATGGAGAACAATGGCGCCGGACCTCAGCCCAACGGCCAGGGCATTGCTCACCCTGGAAGCCATCCAGAACAATCCCGGTATCACTGCCCGCAGGCTCGGTGATCGGCTCGGGGTCACTGAGCGCGCTGCTCGTCGATACGTCGAGATCCTGCGTGAAGCCGATCTGCCGATCGAGTCCGTGACCGGTCCTTACGGCGGCTACCGGGTTGGCCGCGGCATGCAGCTCCCGCCGCTGATGTTCACGGCTGCCGAAGCAATCGGCCTCGTCATGGCGGTGCTCGAAGGCCACAGGAACGCGGCCGACCCGACGGACCCGGTTGGCGGTGCGCTGGCCAAGATCGCCAGGGTGTTGCCGACCAGGCTGGCGAGTCCTGTCCTGCGATTCCGTGACGTGAACGCTCCGCGCAAGACCGCCGACGCTGCGGTCAGTCCCGAGCTTGTGACGGCGCTGATCGAAGCCTGCGCAGCGGCGAAGCGGCTGCAGCTGAAATACCAGTTGGGCCAGCCAGATGACCTGTCCATGGAGATCGACCCGTGGGCGGTCGTGCTCCGCCACAGCAGGTGGTATCTGCTTGGCTGGTCACCGGCCAAAGCTGCTCGCCGCGTGCTCAGGGTCGACAGGATCACCTCGATCCAGGCGGGGCCTGAGACGTTCGTCCCGCCAGACGAGCTCGATGCTCTGCGAGCGCTCGAGGAGCACCTGTCGCAAAGCTGGAGCCACAGCGTCGAGGTACTCGTCGAAGCCAGCCTCGAGGAAACATCGCGATGGGTTTCCAGAAGCCTGGGGCGACTGGAGCCCTGCGAGTCCGGCCAGACCTGGATTAGGGCCACGACCGACAACCCGGACTGGTATGCGAGGCAGCTCGCCGCCATTCCCGCGCCGTTCCGGGTGACCGGGTCACCGCGGATCCAGCAGGCCATGATTGAGCTCGGCAGAAAGCTGACAGCATCCGCCGGATGCGCTGCCGTTTCAGGAGGGCGCTGATGAGTTCCGCAGAACTGCCCGATCTCGAGCGCAGGCGGCTGCGGCTGTTGCGTATTGCGGACGTTGGAGCAGCGGCGCCGATGCACGCCGACGATTATCAGCTCGTGACGCCAAATGGCTCCGAAATGACCAAGGACGACTATCTCGGCGCGATCGGATCAGGGCAGCTTCGTTATCAGGTCTTCGAAGCTGTCTCCGAGATCGCGGTTCTTGGCGACGGGCCGACCGCGGTCGTTCGCTATCAGGCCAGGATCAGCTTCGACGACCGTCCCGGCATGCTCTGCTGGCATACCGACTGTTACCAGCAGCACAACGGGAACTGGCAGGTGGTCTGGTCGCAAGCGACCAGGATCATCGATCTCGACGACTAAGGGAGCGCACGGGTGGAACCCAGAGGCCAGGTCGTGAAGGCAATGGGGCTGATCCGGCGGCCGCGAGACGGGGCATTGCTGGTGTCCGAGGGATCGAACCCGTCGGGGGAGCGATTTCACCGGCCGCTCGGCGGCCACGTGGAATTCGGCGAGTACGCCGCGCACACGGTGTGCCGGGAGTTTGGCGAAGAGATCGGTCAGGACCTACAGGACGTGCGGCTCGCCGGTGTCCTGGAGAACATCTTCGAATGGGACGGCGGACGGCAACATGAGATCGTCTTTGTCTTCCTGGCGGACTTTGCCGATCCACACGCATATGAGATAGCGGAGCAGCACGTCCGGGACGCTCAGAAAGCCACGCGTGTGATCTGGCGGCCGCAGTCGGCCGCATATCCACCGTTCTATCCCCTTGGCGTCGACACTCTCGCCCGGTCGGCTACTTGATGCCTGTGATCGCGGGGTGCCCGCTATGTGGGCGGCTGGGCTACCTTGCGCCCGGTGTCTGCTGAAGCGACGCGCATACCGGCGTGGATCGCCGCGATACGCCTTGATCTGTCTCAACAGTGGCGGAACCGCTATTGCGGCGTACCGGCCACGGGAGTTGGATGGTTAGGCAGGCGAACGCCGCAAAGCGAGAGGGCAGAAGGTGGCGGCCGGCGACAGACGTGTCATCGCCGGGGTGAGTGGTTCGCTGCGGAGCCTCGGGGCGCTGAGGGCTGGCGTGGAAGAGGCTCGCCTGACCGGTGCGCCGTTGTTTGCGGTCCTCGCCTGGGAGCCTGCCGGCGGAGAACTTGCCTACCGGCGTGCTCCCTGCCCGCTCCTGCTGAGGCTGTGGGAGACCGCGGCGGTCGAGCGATTGACTGGCGCCTTCGATGCCGCATTTGGCGGCGTGCCGCGTGATGTGACCGTTCGCATGCTTGTTGTGCGCGGTAAGGCCGGACCATTCCTGGTTGACTTCGCCGATCAGCCCGATGACCTGCTGATCCTCGGCTGCGGCCGGAGCAACTGGCTGCACAACGGCCTTCGCGCCTCGGTGGCCCGGCACTGCGTGGCGCATGCGCACTGCCCGGTGCTGACTGTTCCGCCGCCCGAACTGATGGCCGAAATGCGGTCACGTCCGCACCGCTGGCGGCCCGAAGACTTCGCGTCTCCGCTCGACTCGCGAGCGGCTCCCGGGCCGACGGCCGAGGCGCCGCGCCGCGCAGCGGCGACGGTCACTAGTGAACGGCCCAGCGATGACAGCCTGGCCGACTTGCCTGCGTACCGGGGAGCCCCGTATTACCAGCCGGGCCCTCCGTCACGCAAAGACCGGATGCTGCGGCGGATCCGTCTCGCGCTGATACTCACCGCCGCCATCACGCTGGTCGCCTTGACCGGAGTGCTGCTCGCCCAGAGCCTGCCGTAGCGCTGGGCGCCTAGAAGACCGAAATGTGCACGTGGTCGTAGTGATTCGCCGTGATGCTGCCGCGATCGGGCATGGCCACCCAGCCCGCTGACGCCATCCGGATGTCCCAGATGTGCTGGCGGTAAATGATGTACATGATCCCGAGCTTCGACGCGTTCGCCTGCGCCCAGTGCGCGATCGCGTACCCGAGCTGGACGTTCGACGAGGTGGGCATCACCCCGCCGGTGCTGAGCATGAAGTCACACGCCCGGCCGAGCGGATGCTCGCCAGTGGCTTCCGCGCGATAGCAGCCGATCGCGGAGAACGGGCCGAATCGCCGGTCGACCGCGTTCTTGACGGTCGCCATCCGCGGGGTGATGTTGCCGCCGATCACCGGCGATTCGGGATGGAACTTAGCCAGCAACTTCTTGACGGTGGCACGCTGGCGCTCGAGCGCGGTGATCATCTTGCGCAGTCGGGCGACCTTGGACATCGCCGCCGCGTTCGCGTTCGCGCTGGTAAGCATGAGGTGCTGCAGGGCGCGGTGCCTGGCGTTTTGCTGCTTCGCCAGGTACGAGAGCATGGCTGACTTCGTGAGGACGCCGGTCGTCTGACCGCTGAACAGGGCCATGAGGGACTGGTCCCGTCCGCCTGCGACGTATCTGGCGACGGCCAGCCTGGCCATCTGATGCCGGGAAATGATGAGCTGCCGGTGCACCATCCGCGCGCGTGTAGTTGCCGTCTTCGCGTCTGCTTCGGCGCCAGCGAGCGTGTTGAGTTCGCCTCGGTACTGCTTGGCGAGGTCGGCCGCCTTGGCCTCGAGCTTGGCCAGCTTGACGTGGTTGTCGCCCTCGGCGAGCCGTGCCGTCAACGTCAGGCGGGAGTCAGGACTGGCTGTCGCGGCATCACCAGCCGACGAAGCGATCAGGGCGCCAGCCATGATCGTGACGGCCGCCGCCGAGCGGCCGAACGCGCCGATGCGGCGTCCGCGAGATGTGATGAGCCCCGGCGATCCGGAGAGCGGGTCAGAACGGCGCACGGGGTCACCTCCTCCCGCCGTCCGCGGCGTGTCAGCACGCGCCGTCGTCCACGCCGATAAGGAGCGAACTGTCGCCGACCATAGCAGGCCGAACGCCAGCTCGTAGGCCATCTGCCCTGATCGGAGGCCTGGTGTCGGCCTCGGAGGGCCTTGCGTCGTACCCCTCACGCGGCTTCTTGTGCAGGTCGGCGCAGGTGTTTATCGGAGGGCACGGCATGGCGGAGCGGCCGGGATCGAGGGCAGGTTGATTTCCGCGAAAGTGGCCAACCACGCCGTGGGTTCGCGCGTCAAGCTCAGGTAAAGGTCGCTCAAGCGGCCGCCGCTTCGCCGCATGATCGCCAGCTCGGGGTCAGCTGCCTGACTAGCTCAAAGGAGTTCCCGTATGCGCAAGGTCCGGACGATCACCGCCATTGCCGTGACGGCCCTGACCATTCCCCTGTTGGTGGTGCCCGCCGCCAGCGCCTCGCCCGCGGTCCATGCGTCGGCCTGGTCACGCGCCGCGCCCGCGAGCCCGAAGCCAGTCGTCCGCGTGCATGGCATGCATCGTGTGCATGTCGTGCTGCCGAGCACCCACCTGCCGCACCTGACCCCTCATCCCGTCGTGAAGAGCAGCAACTGGTCCGGTTACGCGGCCGTCGCGAGGCCGGGCAGGCACCTGCGGTTCGTCTCAGCCAACTTCACCATCCCGAGTGTCAATTGCGCGAATTCTCCGCTTGGCAGCTCAGGCCTCGCATTCGCGAGTAACTGGGTCGGGCTGGACGGCTTCAAGAGCAGGACCGTCGAACAGACGGGTGTCGACTCCTTCTGCGATTCGAGTGGCGTAGCGCAGTACGCCGCATGGTACGAATTGTTCCCGCTGGGTCCGGTCGCCTTCGGTCCGGTCAACCCCGGTGACGCGATTTCAGCGTCGGTCTTTTTCTCCGCCGGGAAATACAGCATCACGCTGACCGACGTGACGACCGGCGCCAAGATGCAGGTCATGCAGCGCTGCCCGCAGGGCGTCACCTGCCGGAACTCCTCGGCAGAAGTGATCACCGAGGATCCGGGGCAGGCCGCACCGGTGGTCAACCTCGCCGACTACGGCATGGTCAACTTCACCGGCGCGGCCGTCACCAGCGTTAACGGCACGAAGGGCTCGCTGAGCGCGAACTCGCTGTGGACCTCGAGCCAGATCGTCATGCAGAACGCCAGCAAGAAGGTGCTGTCGCAGCCGTCCGGGCTGTTCGGCGGCAAGGCTTTCAACATGACCTGGAAGGCCCCTAAGTGAGCTGGGCCCCACTGAGCTAGGCCGCCTGCTGCTCCAGATCAAGTAGCGCCCGCTTGCGGCCGAGGCCGCCCGCGTAACCCGTCAGCTTGCCCGTGCTCCCTACGACGCGATGGCACGGGATGAGGAGGCAGAGCGGGTTCCTGCCGACGGCAGCGCCGACCTCCTGCGCTGTCACGCCGCCGCCCAGGCGACGGGCGATGTCCCCGTACGTTGTCGTATGCCCGTACGGAATCTCGGCTACCAGTTTCCACACCGCCAGCTGGAGTTCGCTGCCGCGCGGTTCGATCGGCAGGTCGAACGCAGTCCTGGTTCCGTCCAGGTACTCCCTGAGCTGATCGGCGATGTCGCCGAATCCGTCATCGACGCGCGGTCCGAAGGTGGCGGGGTCAGGCTTGTACCAGTGGTGCGGGAAGAACAAACCCGTCAGGTGGTCACCATTCCGAACGATGGTCAGGTCGCCCAGCCGGGTGCCGATAACCGTGTGGCTGGCGGTCGCGCTGCTCGTAAGCATCGTCTGCCTCCTTGCTTCTCTGATACCTGGCCAACGCCGCGGCCCCGCGTTTCGTGAGGTCACGCGCGACCTCACGAAACTGGGCTGCCATGCGTTATCAGGGCATGCAGGTATGACGCCGCTCTTGCTGGAGGCTGATGGAACATGGCAATCGCTACCGATGCCAAGACCGCCGCGCCGGGCAGCTCCTTCGCGTCAAGGGTCGATCAGACCGACTGGGCCGCGGCTCGGGCTGGCCTGGAAGAGTATGGCTGCGGCAGCACCGGGCGCCTGCTGACGCCGGAAGAAGCGAGCGACATCGCGGCGCTGTACGACGACGAATCGCGATTCCGCTCCACCGTAAATATGGCGAGGCACCGCTTCGGCGAAGGCGAGTACCGCTACTTCGCTGAGCCGTTCCCGCGAGCCGTAACGGAGCTGAAGCGAGCCCTTTACCCGAGGCTGCTGCCGATCGCCAGAGACTGGTGGGCCAGGCTGGGGCGACCGGCTCCGTGGCCGGACAGCCTGGATGAGTGGCTCGAGATGTGCCACGCGGCCGGGCAGACCAAGTCCACGCCGATCCTGCTGAAGTATGGCGCCGGGGACTGGAACGCGCTGCACCGCGATCTGTACGGGGACTTGGTGTTCCCGCTGCAGATGGTGATCAACCTCAGCAACCCCGGGGTCGATCACACCGGCGGCGAGTTCGTGCTCTATGAGCAGCGGCCGCGTGCCCAATCGCGCGCTACGGCGACGCTGATCGCGCAGGGACAAGGGCTGATCTTCGCGACGCGCGACCGGCCGGTGCGGAGCAGCCGTGGCTGGTCGGCGGCGCCGCTGCGGCACGGGGTCTCAGCTGTCCGCTCGGGTCAGCGGTTCAGCCTCGCGCTGGTCTTCCACGACGCCGCGTGAGAGGCCAAACACAACGGGGTCCGGGCTGGCCCGGCTCAGCAGCCAGCCCGGACGCCGAGCTGTCTTTATGCGGGGAGGCGGCTAGGTGCCGCAGCGCAGGCGGCGCGCGCGGTTGCCGGGTGGCCGGCCATGACGGCGTACATCCATGGCAGCTGGTTCGTGACTGCATACATCCACGGCAGCTGGTTCCTGGACGCGTACATCCACGGCAGCCGGTTGTGCACGCAGGCGGTCAGGGTTGCGGTCCGGGGCAGTGCTGCGGGAGCAGCCGATGAGTGCTGCGCCATCGGTGCGGCTGCCAGCGCGATGCCGAGGCTGGCGAGCACGACCGCAGGAGCGACGATCTTGTGCGTGACTACCGAGCGTAACTTCGTTCGAATCTCCACGGTGAATGGTCCTTTCAGTATCGCCGTGAATGCCTGAGCCTTTCAAGAGCGAGAAGCTACACCGAATGCCTGCCGTTTGGCATGCCATTTCACTGGCTCATGCAAAAAAGTGCCGCAGCATCGCTCACCTGCGACAACGACGTGTGAATCACACGTTTAACGGATGCCGACAGTAGCCAATCTGTCGCTCGACGTAGCGCTAACGAGGAGTGAGCGTCGCGCTCGAGTTGACGGTCGTTCGGGCCCAGCGAGGTGACCTGATCCGGTCAGCGAATGGTTATACAGACAGTTACCGGCCGCGTGGACCAGGACTTGAACTCTTGTCGGGGCGCCAGCAGTGTCCGGCGCTATTTGGCGCCGGACGTGGCGCCGAGGCTCGCGGCCCGCCGGGCCGCCTCACTGCGGTTGCGAGCGCCAAGTTTGCCGAGAATCGCCGAGACGTGATGGTTGACAGTTTTCGCGGAGATGAACAGCCGCTCAGCGATCTCGGCGTTGCGCAGGCCGTCAGCGACGAGGGTAAGCACCTCCATCTCGCGCTCGGTGAGATTCGCCGGGTTGCTCTTGGTTGTCGGCCGCGGTCCCCTGGTCTGAGTCTTGACGCCCAGATCTCTCAGGCGCTGGCGGACTGAGGCCGCGGTTTGCCAGGCGCCGAGGCGGGTGAGCTCAGCGAGCGCTGTCCGGAGGTCGTCCGCATCGCTGCTCTCCCCGAGGGCACGGGCGGCCTCGTACAGGTAGCCAAGTTCGCGCCAGCGAGCGCTGGCGCCGGACCAGTCCCCCCGCAGCTGGAGCAAGAAAGGATTGCCGGCGGGCACCTGCAGCACGAGCGGGTGCTCTTCCGCCTGATTGCCGAGCCGGGAGCTCCAGTACGCAAGCTCGGCAATGCCCCAGCCGCCAGCACCGTCCGCGGCTGCCGGGAAGGAGCTCATGATGCTGGTCACCACCTCCAGCGCCCGGCCCCGGTCGCCTGACAGGTACGCGGCTTCGGCCCACGCCGCCGCCACCGGAACAGTTCGCCATGCGTCGCGCAAGCGCGTGGCCAGGTCGAGCGCCTCCTGCAGGACCGCAGTGGCATCAGGATCACCGCGGCGTACCAGGATCTGCGCCCGCGCGCTTAGCGCGACTACCCGGGTGACGGACGTGGTGCGGGGATCATGCAGTACCTCATGCGTAGTGTCGAGCGCGGTCGGCCAGTGGCCCGTCTCCATCTCGAGCCTGGCGCGGCAGGCGAGCATGTACAGGCGCCAGGCATCCAGGTCATGGTCCGTGCAGTAGGCGATGCCCTCGCTGAGCCAACGATCGGCCGCCGGCAGGTCGTGCAAGGTCATGGAGCTTGAGCCGAGGTTGGTGAGCGCTCGTGCGACATGCTCCTCGTCGCCCTCCGACCGCGCGAGCGTGAGGCTGCGCATCAGCTTGTCCGGCGAGCCAGGTGGAGTACTGAGAAATTCGACTGTGCCGACGTTGTTTAGCGCGTGGGCCAGGATGTCGGGCCGCGCCAGCTGCTCGGCGAGATCGATCGCGCGCGGCCCCCAGCGCAACGTGATGGTCGCGTCCCCGGCCACCATTCCCAGCTGAGCCATGTTGCTGTAGGCCATGGCCAGCTCGGGCCCTGGCTCGAGATCCTCCAGCACCTCGAGCGCGAGGTGGCCGTAGCGCTCGGCATCGGCGCTCTCGCCGCGGAACCACGCGAGCCGGGAGAGCCAGCGCAGCGTGTCGCCTTGGCGCGACCGGTCGCCGCAGGCACGCCAGCATGCCAGGGCCCGGCCGCTTGAGGCGGCAGCGGCGTCGAATTGGTTCGTCAGGTAACACTCGTACGAATGTCGTTCCAGGAGCTCGGCCAGTTCCGGCATTGGCAGCCCGGAGGCATAACGCAGTGCCCGCTCGTACTGCTCAGCAGCTGCCCGGTGCGCGCCGAGTGCCGCCGCGCGCCGCGCGGCGGGTAGCGCATGGGCAAGGACCGCGGCTGCATCGCCTGCGCTCTCGGCGTGGTGCGCTAGCCTCGCCGAGTCATGCGTGAAATCTGGGCGGGTCAGCAGTGCCGCAAGCGTCAGCTGATGGAGCTCGGTCCGGCGGCCCGGCGGCATGGCCTGGTCCACGGCGAGTCTGGCCAGTTCGTGACGGAACTCCACACCGCCGGGGCGGCCTCGGAGCATCCCCGCTGCCACGCACTGGTCGAGGTGCTTGGCGTCCGAACCTGCAACCGCTTGCAACAGCCAGATCTCGGCGGGCGGACTCACGACCGCGGCCGCCTCAAGCATGTGCCTGGCAGGCGCAGACAGGCGGGCTGCCCGCGCGAGGACGGCGTCGCGCACGGTCGGCGGGATCTCGCCTCCTCCGGCCGCGATGACCTCGGTGACGAAAAACGGATTACCGCCAGTGATCGCGTACAGGTGGTCAAGGTCCATGCCGCTGCCGCTTGCCACCTCGGCGACGCCGTCGGGCGATAGCGGCGAGAGTTCCAGCCGGCGAACCGTAGGGGTGCGCGCGAGGTCACCAAGCATCAGGCGAAGCGGGTGAGCCGGCCCCAGCTCGTCGTCGCGATAACTGCCCAGGATGAGAACCCGGACGTCGGTGATCCGCCGGGCTAGGTATTTGAGCAGGTCAAGCGTGGCATCGTCAGCCCAGTGCAGGTCCTCCATGATGATGATCCATGAGCGGCTCTCGTCGCTCAGGCGCTGGAGAAGACTCCCGAAGAGCGGTTCCCGCGAAACTCCTGGCGAATCCACGCCGCCGGCGTGACGTGCCTCGCTCTCGGCTGCCGCCTGCAGAAGGGCCTCGATCTCGCCGCCAAACGCACTCGCGAGGTCGGCGAAAGGCCCGAGTGGCCGGGGTGTGGCCAGCGTGTCGCACGCGCTCCACAGCAGGCGCGGGCGAACCCCGCGTGGGCCCTGCGGCTGCGAGGCTACGAACTCCTGCAGCAGGCTCGTCTTGCCCACGCCGGCCTCGCCGCAGATCAGTACCAGGCGGCCATCGCCTGCCAGCACATCGTCGTTCCACTTGCGCAGGTCAGCTAGCGCGGAGGACCGTTCTACCAAGCTCATGTCGGGGCCATATTAACCAGGGCCGGCTCATCCATCGCGCGCCTAGAGACGCCGATGAAGGCGCAACCGGGTTCTGGCATGCGTCGCGGTGAGCCGGTAGATGGCGATCGGCGCATCACTGGGCTCGGTGGCGACCGGCCTGATCTCCACGAGCTCGAATCCGTTCTTCTCCAGAACCCGTCGTGAGGCGGTATTGGCTGCATCAGGGCCGACCAGCATTCCGGCACCAGGATGCTGCCGGCGGATTTCGCTGACGAGAACGGCAATCAGCTCGGTGCCGGTCCCGCGGCCAATCCACGAGGGGTCGCCGATTGCGTAGTCCATCCCGGCCTCGCCATCACGCGCGCCTATCGCCGCTTCATCGTCCGGATAGTCCGCCCAGCGATACCACTGGCACCATCCGATCGGCATGCCGTCCTGCAGGACGGTGAGCATGATGGTGTCTTTCAGCCCGTCAGGCCCGATCCGCAGGCGGTACTTGGCGAGCTCAGCCTCGGCGGTCGTGTCCGGCGTCCACCACCTGGCCACATGCGGCAGCCTGAGCCAGGCCGCGATCCTCGGGAGGTCCTCCTCGGTCATCGGCCGCAGGCTGATCGCCATCGGCCCAAGCTACCTACTACTCACGTCGCCGGATAGCCGGCGATCAGCAGGAGCGCATCGAGCAAGCGCCACCAGTCAGCCTCCGTCATGTCCAGGCCGATCGCGTCACTGACCGTGGCCAGGGCCGCCACGAGTTGCGGCGCGAACTGATCGGCGTCGCGGCCCAGCGCGCCCGCCATGGACCCGACGGCCTGCCTGAACCGGTCGGTGCGGCCGAGCCTGACCAGGGAGGGCGGCACGGCGGGTGCGCCGCCTGGCATCGCGCCGGCCGGTTCGAGCGCGACGACGAGCCGCATGCCGAGAGCTTCGGCCAGCCGGCTCAGCGCTGCCGTGGTCGGGTTCCCTCGCCCGTTCTCGAGGTTGGCGATGTACGGGACCGAGAGACCCGCGTCGGCCGCGACGGATGCCACGGTCCGCCCGGCCGCCGTCCGCTGCGCGCGCAACTGACGGCCGATTGCCAGGTCCGCCACGGCCATCTCCCCTGTCTTGACAGGCAATTAACGTCTTGAACTATTCTGACAGAATAGTTCAGTTGCGGGCGGCAGTCATGCTTCAGGCTCTGCGAGTCAGGGATTTCCGCCTGCTCTGGGCCGGCGACCTGATCAGCTCGCTCGGATCATGGCTGCTCATCCTGGCCGTTCCTGCTCATGTTCTGATCGCCACCGGATCGCTGCGCGATAGCGGCCTGACCATGGCCGCCGAATACGCGCCTGCTCTCATTCTCGGCCCGTTCGCTGGCGTGTGGGCGGACCGGTGGGATCGGCGGCGGCTGATGATAGCGACTGAGCTAGTGCGCGGTGGCGCTGTCGGCACGCTGTTGCTCGGCCTTGCGCCAGGGCGGCTCTGGGTGATCTACGCCTCGCTCGCCGCTGAGAGTGCCGGGAGCGTGCTGTTCGCGCCAGCCATACAGGCCCGGATACCGGCCGTTGTCGGCACCGGGCCGTTGCTGACCAGCGCCAACTCGTTGCTCTCGGCGAGCGACGGCGTCGTGCGGCTGATCGGCGGCCCGGCCGGCGGCATCTTGCTTGCTGTCGTCGGTATCCGGTGGCTGATCGTCGCTGATGCGCTGAGCTACCTGATCTCGGCGGTGGCGATCACGGTAACGACGCGGACCCCGGGCAGCGCGCCCGCAGTCAGGCGCAATGCCGGGCGCAGCGTCGACCTCGCGGGCGGCCTGCGGGCGCTGCGCGATCAACGGATCGCGGGCGCCCTGCTACCAGTCACCGTCATTTTCCTGGCGGCCAACGCCTCGCTCAGCGCCGTGCTGATCGCTTACGGTGTGCGCCGGCTCGGCGGCACGACGCACATCGGCTTCCTGCTTTCTTGCCTCGGGATCGGGTTTCTGCTTGGCGCCCCCATGACACGTGCGCTGCTCGACCGCAGTCAGCCGCGCTTGCTGCTAGCAGTGACACTGTCCGCTACAGCCGCTGGTTACTTCACGCTCTTCACCGAACCAGGACTCGCATACCCTGCCGCGATCACGATCGGGATGTTCGGCTCGATGTCGCAGACGATCCCGCTCACTACCGTTCAGCG
Source organism: Streptosporangiaceae bacterium (assembly GCA_035276345.1). GTDB lineage: Bacteria > Actinomycetota > Actinomycetes > Streptosporangiales > Streptosporangiaceae > Chersky-822. Next base: position 12,476 of record DATELR010000225.1, read on the forward strand.
CGTGGTACCCGGCGAGGTGCTGGGCCGGGTCTGCGCGGTGTTTCTCACCTGCGAGGCAGCGGCCACGCTGACCGGGTCAGTGGCCGGGCCGCTGCTTGCTCAGCCTGCGCAGTTCACGCGGCTGGCGGCCGTGGCGAGCGCCGGCACTGTTGCCGCGGCCGTGCTGACGTTGCTTGCACTGCCAGCGGTGCCAGCTGCCGCGCGCGGCGGGCCGGGACCCACATCGGTGCGAAAAGAGCCTGGGCGCGGCGCAGCTGGCCGTCCTGCTGCGCGGGCTCGAGTGCGTGTCGGCCTCGTGCCTTTCCGCTGCCGAAGCCACCGGCTGCGCCGCCGTGGCAGCGGGGCGCGGGGTCAGGTGCCTCGAACGCCAGACGGACACCGCGGCGACGGCGGCCGGCGCGAGCAGAGCCCATCCGCAATACGGGAGCATCGCGAGAACGGCGAGCGAGGCGATGCAGGCCGCTACGCGGCCAGCGCCGCGCAGGACTCGGGTGGCCGCGAGCATGCTGCCCAGGTACACCGCAAGGAACAGCGTGGTGGGAAGTACGACGAGCGCTGTGGTGCTCACGAGCCGGAACCCGTAGAGCGAGATGAGCACGAGGCCAGTGACGGCGATGGCCAGCAGGAAAGCAGGCGAGCGCGCCTCTTCGCTCGAGCCGGGCTTGGTGAGCTGGCGCGCCATGACGACGGCGCCATTGAGGTACGCGTTGACCGCGCCGACCGTGAGCACGACGGCAGCAGCAGCCGCCGCGATGCTCCCGGCCGGGCCGATCGCGACCTTGAGCAGGTCGGCGAGCGGGACAGTGGTTCCCGGTCCGAGCACGCTCACGGTGGCGATGGCCAATCCCAGGTACAGGGCGGTCGTGACGGCGAGAGCAATCGCGATCACTTTGGGGAGCTGCCTGGAGGGGTTCGCGAACCGGGTCGTGAGCGGCGCGACGGCCTCCCAGCCGACGAACGACAGCATCAGGGTGGTCGCGGCGTGGCCGACGGAGAGCCAGCCGTGCTGCGCGAACGGGCTCCAGCGATCGATCTGCGCGTACCGCCCGGATCCGACGACGGCAACGGCGACGACCGTGATGAGCAAGGCGACGAGCACAAGCTGTGCTCCGGCGCTGGCTCGCAGCCCGGCGGCGGAGAGGCCGAGGACGATGAGAAGCAGCAGCGCGGCCACCGCGGCGCGTACCGGCAGTCCGCCGCCGGTGAGGGTGGTGATGTAGCTCGCTCCGATCAGGCAGACGATCGGCGCGCCGCCGACGACGCCGGTCAGGAAGCACCAGCCGGCGGCCCGTCCGGCCCGCTGGCCGAGACCAGCAGTGACGTAACCCATGATCCCGCCTGCCTGCGGGAATCTCCGGCCCAGCCCGGAGAACACCGCGGCGAACAGACCGGACAGGCCGAGCAGTCCCAGCCAGGCAACGATGGAGGCAGGGCCAGCCTCAGCGGCCGCGAGCCCTGGTAGCAGCAGCAGTCCGGGGCCGAGCAGCGCGCCGATATACAGGGCGGCGCCGCGTGTCGTGGTCAGGTCCCGGCTGATAACGGCTGTCTGTGTCATGCCTCTAGCCTGGCCGAAATCGGCTCGCACGCGATGGCAAATATGCCGCCAGATCGGCGTACTTACGTCAGGATGTTGCGTCGGATCCGCGATACGCTCACTTTCATGGCGGAGCACATACCAGATCGCGTGGATCGTGCCATCGTGACAACGCTGCAGCGCGACGGCCGGATCGCCAACGTCGATCTCGCCGACGCCGTCAGCCTGTCGCCGTCGGCATGCCTGCGCAGGGTCAAGGCGCTAGAAGCAAGCGGCATCATCGCCGGCTACCACGCCGATGTCAGCAGGACCCGGGCCGGGCTCGGACTGACGGTGTTCATCGGCCTGCGGGTCACCGGCCACTCGCAGGAGACCTCGTCGGAGATCGAGCGACAGCTGCTCGCGATCCCGGCCGTCGTGGCCTGCTACCTGACCTCAGGGAGCGACGACTTCCTGGTCGAGGCGGCCGTTCCTGACCTCGCGAGCTATGAGCTGCTGCTGCTCGGGCAGATTCTCGCCATCCCTGCGGTGGTCGAGGCGCACAGCACGTTCGCGATCAGGACCGTGCTGAGCGGCGGCCCGGTGCCATTGCAGCACTGGCGTTAGCGCTCAGTCCTCAAGCAGAACCTGCTCGAGCGCGTGTGCTGCGATGGCTGCCATCCGCGGGTTGTCGCCGGAGCGAGTCGCAATGGCGGAGCCCATGTTCAGCGCCCAGCCGCGAGCTCGCTGCCACGTCGCTGCGTCCACCCCGGCCAGGTGCGCGCGGAAGACCGCACGTGCCTGCGGGCCGAACAGCATCCACCCGGCGGCCAGATCGGTGGCCGGATCGCCTCCGGTGAGATCGCCGAAGTCGAGCACGGCCGCTAGCTCTGCTGGCCGGCGGCCCCGGTGGACCAGGACGTTCGCGGGATGCGGATCGCCGTGCAGCCAGAGCGGCGGACCGGCCCACGCGGGCACGGCCAGCAGCTCTTCCCAGAGAGCCGAGAGCCGGCCGGCGTCCGGCAGCAGCCCGCTGAGCAAGCGCTCGTGCATCGCGGAGGCGCGGTGAGCGAGCGGCACGCCTCGCACCGGGTTGGGCGGCGCGTCAGCAGGAGCGGGAACATGCAACTCGTTCATGAACCCGGCCAGGTCGGCCGCGATGGGATCGCGCTCGCCCGGGCGCAACTCGGCCGCCGGCTCGCCGTCGATCCACGGGCTGATCGTCCAGTGCCACGGGTAGTAGCGGGTCGGCTCGCCGAGCCTTATTGGCGCCGGAATCGGTACGCTGACCCGCCCGGCGATCGTCGGCAGCCAGCGATGCTCGTTCAGCACCAGGTCAGCGGCGATCTGCCGGCGCGGGAGCCGCAGCACCAGCCGGTCGCCAAGCCGGAACAGGGTGTTGTCCCAGCCAGAGGCCAGCAGCGTGAGACCCGCGGCTAGGTCAGAGTGCTGATCGCGGACCAGCCGTGCCGCGAGATCGGCGTCGATCGCGACCTCGGCGGGCGGCGTGTTCATCAGGCCGCGGACTGGCTCGGCAGGACGCCGTCGCAGTACTCCCACAGCCGGGCTGCCAGGTCGGCCGTGGCAACCGGGCTCGGCTCGGTTGGGCGGCACTTGTCGTAGTACTGGCCGGTCTCGCTGGCGACATCGGGTGACGTCGCGCAGTACAACGACGTTCTGGCGCCCTGCTCGATGGTGAGCATCCGCCTGGTGATGATCTGCCGCGCCGGCCACGGCACCCGCCGCCAGATCTGCGACGCGACCACGCCAGGATGCAGCGAATACGTGGTGACCCCGGTCCCGGCAAGCCGCCTGCCGAGCTCGGCGGCGTGCAGCACGTTGCAGAGCTTGGAAACCGCGTATTCGGGCATCCCGGTAATGCCCTTGGTGCGGTGACGCAGCGCGTCGAAGTCGATGCCCTTGGCCTGATAATGCGAGTCGCTGGCAACGTTCACGATCCTGGCCGGGGCGCTCTCGGTCAGCAGCGGCAGCAGCGCCTGCGTCAGCGCGAAATGGCCGAGATGGTTCACGCCGAAATGGATCTCGAATCCGGCGGCCGTGCGGCCGCGGACGCCACCCACGCCGGCGTTGTTGATCAGGACGTGCAGCGGCTCGCCGCTGTCGAGTATGGTCTGGGCGGCGCGCCGGACGCATGCCAGGTCGGACAGGTCCAGGTTGAGGAGCCTGACCTCGTCACTGCCGGTCGCGGCCCTGATCGCCGTGACGGCCTGCTCGCCTTTGTCCGCTGACCGTGCTCCCAGGTAGACGCGGCCGCCGCGCCTGGACAGCTCAGCGGCGGTCGCATAGCCGATGCCCGCGTTGGCGCCGGTAACCAGGAACGTCCGGCCCGCCAGGTCTGTCATCAGAGCACTCCGATCGCGCGGTCGTCGGCGACAACGGTCAGCCCCGCAGGCGCTGCGAGCACTGGCACGGTCAGCCGTGCGGCGTCGTCAACATGGATGCGCGGTGGGCGGGGCGGCTCGGTTTCGTAGTACGTGCCGGGACCCCAGAGCTGGCCGTACCTGATCACCACGCCGCCAGATTCGATGACCATGCGCTCGAACGCCGCAGTCACGCTACTGCTCGACGGGATCTCCCAGGAGATGCTCTGCGCGATGACCCGCGCCCCAGCCGCCGCCTTCAGCAGGTTGCGGGTACCTTCGCCGCGGATGCGATTGTTGCGCTCCCGGTAGGCGGATAGCTCGCCGCGCCTGTCCGGCAAGTCGGTGAGCTCGTGGTAGACGACGTCAGGCGCGAACGTCGTCACGACATCCGCCAGCCCGTCGGCGTCGAACACATCGCACACGACCGGCTGGGCGCCGGCGTCCGCCAGCGTGCCGGTTTTCTCGCGCGAGCGCGTCATTCCGGCCACGATGTGCCCGGCTTCGGCGAGCAAGCGAACTAGGCGGATCCCGATGACTCCGCTCGCCCCGGCGACGAAGATTCGCATTGCGTCAGTTTGTCAGTGCGCCGGCACCGCGCCGTTGCCAGTGCTTGACTCCACCCTGGCAAGCAGCAGCGCCACGTCATCCCCGTGCCTGGTCTGCCTGCGCGGCAGGCTCAGCAGGTCATCGGCCAGCACCTCAAGGTCTTCGGCCGAACCGAACGGCAGCACGGCGATCAGGGAGTTGAGGCTATTCATATCGCCGCTGTCGGCGACCATCAGGCCGTCTGTGGTGAGCACGAGGATCGATCCTGGCTCGACCGTGGTCTGGCTGGTCGTGTACTCGGTGTTCTCGTCGACGCCGAGCGGCAGGCCCGCGTCGCAGTCGAGCACCCTGGGCCTGGCTCCCGGCGGCACGAGCAGTGCGGGCGGGTGACCGGCTCGGCAGATCGCGAGCTCCCTGGTAGCCGGGTTGACGACGACGAAACAGCAAGTCGCGAACAGCGCCAGGTTCGGGTCGTTCGCGTTGAGCTCGACCAGCCACTGGTTCGCGCGCGCCATCACCTCGGCTGGTCCGTGGCCTTCCCTGGCGTAGGCATGCACGGTGGTGCGCAGCCGGCCCATCAGCGAGGCGGCGATCAGGTTGTGCCCCTCGACGTCGCCGATCACGAGCGCGACGCTGCCGTCAACGAGCTGCACGACGTCGTAGAAGTCGCCGCCGATCTCGACACCGGAGGTGGCAGGCGAGTAGCGCGTCGCGATCGTGAGTCCGGTGGCGGTCAGCTTCCCTCGCGGAAGGACTCCGCGCTGGAGCTCGGCGGCCATCGCGCCCTGGAACTCGTGCATCCTGGCCCGCTCGAGCGAAAGGGCAAGCAGTGCGGACGCGGCGAACAGCTGCGCCTTCTCCTCGGCTGGGAACTCGTGCGCCTCGGGGAAGCCGAACAGGCAAGCGCCGACTTGCCCGCGCGAGTCCCTGACCGGAAGCGCCACCCACGCCTGCGTCGTGCTATCGCCGAGCCGGCCGGCCAGATGCGGGAAGTCCTCGGCGAAGATCGCGGGCGAGTTGATGTAGACGGGGGCGGCGAACTGTATCGCGACCGAAATGGGCGCGGGCCGGTAGGACCGCAGTCCGCTAAGTGCGTCGACGATGTCGTCGGACAGCCCGCACGAGGCCTCAACCTTGAGCTGTCCGTCACGCTCGCCGACCAGGATCAGGCTGTCCGCGCCGAACGCGCTGATCCCGAGTTGCGCAGCCTCGACGATGGCGTTGACCGTAAGCGCTGACGCTAGCGCCGCGGTGAACGAGTGCATCCGCCTGGCCCGGTCGGCCACCTCGCGGAGCCGTCGTTGCTCGGCGTCGCGCCTGGCGCGCACCGTCGTGGTGTCGACCACCAGGCCCATCATCTGCGCTGGCCGGCCGTCTTCACCCGGCACGATCCGGCCGCGCGCCTCCATCGTGCGCAGCGCGCCATTCGCGCTCTTGATCCGGTACTCCATCTGGTACGTGCCGGCCGCCGCGGTCATCTGCTCCATTGCCTCGAGCAACTGCGCCAGATCGGACTCAGGGACCATGGCCAGGAAGGTGTCGATAGTGGCCGCGGTGTCGGGCGAGAGGCCATGCATCCGGTATGCGGCCGGGTCGCCCATCACCTCACCAGAGGCGATGTCCCAGGTGAAGAAGCCGGCGTCAACGCTGGTCGAGGTTGGCCGGAAAGCTGTCGGCCCGCGATCTCTTAAAGTGCCTGATGAGCCGTGGCCGTTCTGGTCGCTGGGGGCATGGGCGACGAGATCACGTGGTTGTGTCATCGTCCGCCCGCTTACCGTCGAGTCCCCGCGTCGCCGCACGCCGGGCGCGCTGTAACTATCCGTAACTAGGCCATCATAGGCTAGAGACGCCTGGCGAAGATTGAAGATTTAGCCCTTTTCCAGCGATCTCACACGCAATTCATATGGTGGCGGGAATCTGGCCCTGAACTTGTGCGCGCCGTGCCTCACGCTTGCTTGACTCCGTACCTGAGTACGGCTGCTAGCTTCACGGTATGGCTGGTGTGACGATCGGAAAGTTCGCGGCCGACGGCGGCGTCAGCGTGGAGACCGTGCGCTTCTATCAGCGCAGGGGACTGCTCGGTCTGCCGGAACGGCGCGGCTCGGGATTCCGCGAGTACACCGAGGCAGACCAGTGGCGGCTCGGCTTTATCCGGCGCGCGCGGCAACTCGGTTTCACGCTCGCCGAGATCCGCGACCTCCTCGGCCCTGCAGGGGCCGAGGCGGCACCAGCCCGGTCAACCGCCGACATCACGAAGGCGGCTGAGGACAAGCTCGCCGCTGTAGCCGCTCAGATCGCCGAGCTGGCGGAACTGCAGTGCCGGCTTCGGCGGCTCGTCCAGGTCTGCGCGCACGGCAGCCGCGATGACTGCGTGGCGCTGCACCTAGGCGACCCGCGCATGCCGTCCCGCGTCTGTGCCCCCGCCGCTAGCTGAAAGGAACACGATGATGAGCACAGCCAAGGCTGTGACCGACGACAGCTTTGACGCTGACGTGCTGGGAAACCCGCGGCCGGTCATCGTCGAGTACTGGGCGCCCTGGTGCGGCCCTTGCCGGATGGTAGGTCCCGTGCTTGACGAGATCGCCGCCGAGTACGCCGGGCGCGTCGATGTGGTCAAGGTGAACACGGACGAGAACCCGCAGTCGATGGTCAAATACGGCGTGCTGGCGGTACCGACCATCAACCTGTTCTCCGGCGGCGAGGTCGTCAAGCAGGTCATTGGCGCCAAGTCCAAGTCTGCGCTTCTCCGCGAATTCGGCGACTTCCTCGCGTAACCAACCCCACCGCTGGACCCATGCTGGGCCTATCACACCTTTAAGGGTTCAGCGGTGGGGCTGGGGCGAGTGGCTTGGCGAAGGTTGACGGGGCGGCTACGGTCTGGGAATGAGTTCCCCGCCCCGGCCCGCTTCTGTGGACTTCCACCTCGACCTGATGTGCCCGTACGCGTACCAGACGTCGCTGTGGATCCGCGAGGTACGGGCGCGAACCGGCCTCGAGATCAACTGGCGGTTCTTCAGCCTGGAGGAGATCAACAGGGCCGAGAGCAAGAAGCACCCATGGGAGCGCGAGTGGTCTTACGGCTGGTCGCTGATGCGGATCGGGGCGCTGCTCAGGCGCCAGGGGATGGACCTGCTTGACCAGTGGTACGCGAAGGCTGGGCGCGCGCTTCACGTCGACGGCGAGAAGCCGCACGTACCGGAGGTTGCGCGCGAAATCCTCGACCGGATGGGCCTGGATCCAGGACTGGTCGACGCGGCCATCGCGGATCCGAGCACGGGAGACGAGGTCCTCGCCGAACACCAGCGAGTGACAGAGGCGGGCGGGTTCGGGGTGCCAACCCTGTTCTTCCCCGACGGGCAGTGCCTCTTCGGCCCGGTGCTTATCGATCCGCCGGCCGGCGAGCGGGCCGAGCAACTCTGGGACGCTGTCCTGGCGTGGACCGCCTTCCCGCACCTGTATGAGATCCAGCGGCCGAAGTCCCGCTCCGATGCCGAGCAGATCGCCGCCACGTTCCTGCCTTACCTGCAGGCCAGGGACTGGGTGAGCATCAACCGAGGCAGCGTCGTCGAATTCGGAGGTGCCAGGTGAACGCCGATCAGCAGGTGGTGGCCGAGAAATCTCGCGTCGTCGAGCTGCTCGGCCATGAATGGGCCGCTATCGGCGACCTGCTGGCCGGATTCAGCGATCAGGACTGGGTCAGCAAAGCGCTCCCCGGCTGGGATGTGCACGACGTGCTCGCGCACATCATCGGGACCGAGCGGATGCTCTCAGGCGCCGAGTTCCCGGCCGGTCCTATCGGCGATGTAGGCCCGCACGTTCGGAACGACATCGGAAGGGCGAATGAGGCCTGGGTCCTCGCGCTGCGCGACAAGTCGCATGCAGATCTGCTCGCGGACTTCCGGTCGGTAACCGCGCAGCGGCTGGCAAGCTTGCGCGCGATGTCACCAGAGGAGTTCAACGCTCCCTCGTGGACTCCGGCTGGCCAGGCGACCTACGCCCGGTTCATGCGGATCAGGATCTTCGACTGCTGGATGCACGAGCAGGACATCAGGGCCGCTGTCGAGCAACCTGGCAATGAGGACGGGCCGGTCGCGGCCGAGGCGCTGACCGAGGTCGTGCAGGCGCTCGGGTACATCATCGGGAAGAAAGGCCGAGCTCCTGATGGCAGCTCTGTCCTGATCAGGCTTACTGGCCCGGTGGAGCGAGATCTGCCTGTCGTGGTTGACGGGCGGGCGAGGGTCGTTGCGCACATAGATGCAGAGCCAACGGCGAGCCTGAAGCTGTCGTCCTCGCTGTTCCTCCGTCTCGCGGGCGGACGACAGGATGCGGGCACAGCGCTGGCCAGGATCGAGTTCAGTGGCGACGAGGGGCTGGGCCGTCAGCTCGCGACGAACCTGGCCTACACGATCTGACGCGCGAGCGGGTCAGTGCGAGGCGGCGCGAGTGACCAGCGCGATGCCTTTGCCCCAGTCGGCGAGCTGTCCCGGCGGGAGGAACGCGGTGCCGCTCTTGGTGTGGTCGACCATGGGAGCCGCCACGTACCGTTCCTTGCCCTGCGGGTCGATGAAGTAGATCAGTGATGTGTGAATCACGTCGGCGTCCGGGTTCGGGGCCTGAACCTGGATCTCGTAGTTGCTCCAGACCTTGTGCAGGCTGGGCACCGAGCCGGTGACGAAGTGCCAGGTCGGGATCGAGCTGAGTCCCTCGGCGCTGGAGTACTTAGCCATATCGGCCGTGGTGTGGTGGTACGGATTGACGTTCACCGCGATGAACACGACATTGCGGCCTGCCGCGCCCAGGTCCTTATAGGCGTTGACGAACTCGCGGGATACCAGCGGACAGATGTCCGTGCAGTGCGGGTCCATGAACGTCAGCACGACGGGATGGCCGTGCAGGCTGGCGAGCGACACTGGATGACCTGACTGGTCCATCAGCGTGAAGCCCGGCGCCTTTGCCACCGGCACCGGCGAGAGCTGCATCATGTTGGCGAGCTTCGTGCTGACCGTCTTAGGGATACCAGTCGTCCGCGCCAGGGGTGGTGAGCTCTTGCCGGCCAGGCTGGTCACCAAGATGGCGAACACGGTCGCGAACGCGAGTCCGGACACCAAGGCGATGACCGTGAGCACGACCGTTGACCGCCTGGGCTTCTTCAGGAGCTTGCCGCGGCCTGCTGGGCGGCCCGCCTTTGCGTTGCCCGGTTCCGCGGTGAGCGTACTCGCCTCATGATCCGCGCCAGTCTCGCTCATGCCAGGCGGTTCCCTTCGGGCTGCATAATGACTACGCCAGGCTACTCGGCCCTGGTTCGACGCAGAATTCGTTCCCCTCCGGATCGGCCATCACCGTATGGCTCTGGTCCTGCTCGAGGACCGTCGCGCCGAGCGCTGCGAGTCTGGCCACTTCGTCGGCCTTAGATCCTGGCGCCCGCAGGTCGAAGTGAACGCGATTCTTCGCGGCCTTGCCTTCCGGAACTCGGTTGAACCAGATGTTCGGGCCGCCCCAGCCGGCCGCCTCGACGAAGGCCTTGTCAGGTGTCGAGTCCTCGTCGACGTCTGAGCCGAACACAGCGGCCCAGAACGTCGCGAGCGCCAGCGCATCGGCGGCGTCGAATGACACGGACTTAATCACGCTGGCCATGGGGTGCCTTTCTAATTCTCCCTGGCAGGATCATTCGGCCGGCTTGGTCGCGTGTAACGGGGATCACCTCGGTGACCGAGCTGACCGGGAGCGGGCCGTAGATGTGGGGATACTTTTCGCCGTCGCCGCCGTCCTCGTAGCGCACCTCAGCGGGCAGGCTTGCCTCGTCGATGACCAGCACGACCAGGTCGCTTACATCCTCGTAGTTGGCTTCGGCCACTCCGCGCAGCTGATGCGGGAGGGAACAGTGGATGAACCCCTGCTGCTCGAGCGAGACTCCGCGGGTCGAGAGCCGGTAGCTGCCGGCCCGCTCAGCTGCGTCCCATGCGATCCGGTCCGTGATGTGCAGCAGGTCGGCCATTGCTCAACGGTAGAGCCGGCCGCGTCCGCGCCCAACTGGATTTCACGCCTGTGCTGCCCGGTCCGGCGGGATTACCTGGCGAAAGGCGGGGTAGCCGATCGCGCATGCCAGCTGATGTGAGCACGCTCCTCGGGGGACGGTACGAACTGCAAAACCGGGTCGGAGCCGGGGGATTCAGCGAGGTATGGCGGGCGTACGACCGGGTGCTCGAGCGCCCTGTCGCGATCAAGCTGCTCGACGACAAGTACGCGCGCGATCCTGAGGCGCTGGCCAGGTTCCGTTCCGAGGCGCACAACGCGGGATGCCTGTCACACGGCAACATCGCGCGGGTCTACGACTTCGGCGAGCCCGAGCCGCCATTCCCCGCTTACCTGGTGATGGAGCTGGTGGACGGGCCTGCGCTGTCCGAGGTGCTCGAGCGCGGGCCGATTGACGCGGCCTGGTGCATGGACGTCATCGCGCAGGTTGCGGATGGCTTGCACGAGGCGCATCAGCGGGGGCTCGTGCACAGGGACGTCAAGCCAGCAAACCTGCTGCTGTCCGGTGGTGTTGTCAAGGTCGCCGACTTCGGGATCTCGCACGCGGCGGATTCTGCGTCGCTCACGATGACCGGCGTCGTCGTGGGTTCGCCGGGATACGTGGCGCCCGAGCGGGCGTCCGGTGCCAGCGCGACGCCGGCGAGTGACCTCTACGCGCTTGGCGTGGTTGCTTACGAGTGCCTGGTCGGCGCCCCGCCATTCAGCGGCACCGGCCTGGAGGTGGCGCTTGCTCACGTCAACCAGCCGTTTCCCGAGCTGCCCGATCACGTTCCGGCCGAAGTGGCGGCATTCGTTGCCCAGCTGACCAGGAAGGATCCCGCGCTGCGCCCGCCCGACGCGGCGGTGGTCGCGGAGACGGCCGCCCAGCTGCGCGATGCCCTCCTCGCAGCGAGCGCCCCCGTGGTGGGAGGCCCCGTGGTGGCAGGAACGGCGGTGTCAGCCCCGGCCGCGACGGGCCGGCGGCCGAGGCTGGGCAGGACCGGACGGATGGTCCTGGCCGCAGCCGCGGCAGCGTGCCTTCTCGTCAGCCTGGTGCTCCTCAGCACGTTCGGATCAGGCTCGGCGCCGTCAGCCGCATCAGCGGGACACCGCTCGACCCACGGTTCTGGCCAGCTCAGCCGTAAGGCCGCGGCCGTCAGTTCGGTGGTCGTGCGCAGCAGCTCCCTGGCTGGGCTTCAGGTGGCGATGGTGGTTCAGCAACTCCATCAGCTCGGCCTCACGACGCGCGTGATCATGCGGCCAACCGCGGCTCAGCCGCCAGGCACGGTCGTCGCGGTCTACCCGGTCGGCCGGCATCAGGCTGGCAGCCAGATAACGATCGTCTCGGCGGAGCGGCCGCCGCCAGCTCATCAGGACCCGCCCTCGCACCGGATGCCCGCCACCGCCGGCGGACCTAGGTGTGAGATGGGACATGGGCCCGGTGAGCACCATGGCAGGGGTCCGAGCGGGCCAGGACCGGGCAGCGGCACATGCGCCAGCAGCGATGGCGGCCCTGGCAGTTCCGAGGGCAGCGGCCGGTCGGGCGGTTAGAGTCTGCAGGGCTAACCGGTCGATAGGGAGATTCCTGTGACGTACATCTTCATGGCTGTGCACTACCCCGAGCCCGGAACCAGCGCGGAGGTGTACGCGCGGATGTCAGGGATGGCCGAGTCGATGGCGGGGACGCCGGGCTTGCTGGAGATCGGCCCATGGCTGGACGGGGACGGCCAGCGGGTGATCGGCCTGTCGCGCTGGGAGTCGAAGGAGGCGTTCGAGAAGGCCATGCCTGGCAGCGGCGTCCCGAACACCACCATCCACCTCGGCGAGAGCAGGCCTCGCGAGTATTTCCACCTGACTAAGCCGGCCTGAGCGGTCCCTGCTATCAGGCCGGGTCCGTATGCGGCTCGCCGCCAGGCGTCCCTGATACGGCGACCGGCTCGGCCGTGATGCGCTCCGCGGATACTTCCCCGGGTGCTCGCGTCTCAGGGGCGAGGAAGCCAGCGAAAGCCGCGAGACCAAGGACGCCGGCGGCCAGCACGAAGGCGGCGCCGTAGGAGACCGAGTCGACCAGGAAGCCGACTGCGACGGGACCGCTGACCGTGCCGATGTCGCCCGCCATCTGGTACGACGCGACAACCGTTCCGCCCTGCCCAGTTCCGGAGCGCTTGCCGGCGCCGAGCAGGTCACCGATCATCGCCGCTGGTGCCACGTCGAGAAGGCCCGAGCCGAGGCCCAGCACGGCCAGCGCGAGCAAGAAGCCCCACAGGCCAGGCAGGACCGCCAGCATGACCATGCTCACGCCGCTGGTCAGGCAGCCGGCCACGATGACGGGCCGCCTGCCTAGGGTGTCGGCGACCTTGCCGCCAGGCAGCAGCGTCGCGGCGTTCAGCGCGGCAACTACGAGGAAGCCGATCCCTGTCCACGTCGCTGACTCATGCAGCACATCGCGGACGAACAGCGGCACGATCGCGCTGCGGACGCCCATCACCGCGAAGCCGTCTGCCAGGTTCGCCGAAGCTGCCGCCCGGTACGCGCGGCTGCGCAGTGCGGCGGCTATCCCGGCGAGCGGCCGCTGCGGCCTCTTCTCGCCCGCTGCCCGGCGCGGGCTGTCGTGCAGGACGGCAACGGCGATACCGGCCGGGATCAGCAACATGGCGCCGTATATGAAGAACGGCGCCCGCAGCGACCAGGCCGCGACGAGCCCGCCGATCGCCGGGCCGCTGATCCCGCCGAGCAAGAAGCCACCCGTATACAGGCCGCTAGCCCGGCCGCGCAGGCCGGAAGGAACGCATCGCAGCAGCAAGGTCTGCGCGCCGACGCTGAACATCGCCGAGCCCAGCCCGCCAACTCCGCGCAGCACAATGAGCTGGGCGAACGAACCGGAGAACCCGGCGAGCGCGCTACTCGCGGCCACGATGCCGATGCCGATGGCAATCATCTTGCGCTCGCCGATGCGGTCGACCAGTCGGCCAGACGGCAGCGCCCCGATGATCCGCATCAGCGCGAATGCGCTGATCACGCTGGCCGCCGCCGCGGTGCTTACGCCGAATTGCCGGGCGAATCCCGGTATTCCTGGCGCGACGATCCCGTACCCGAGCGCGACGGTGAACGAGACCGAGCTGAGGATGGCCACCTCGCGCGGAAGCGCGCGAAAGAGACCTGGGCGGCGGGGATGAGGCACAACGGGCATTCTCTCAGGGGGCATTACCGGGCACCTCGGCCAGTCCCTTCCTGCAACCTTGGCCGGACGCCCGCGTCGCATCGGCCCTGAGTGTCCGAGTGTGCTGTGATACTGGAAGGGTGCTAGGAGTCAGGAAAAACGCGCTAGTCGGCAGGGAAGCAGAGCTCAGCCACCTGGTGCGGATGCTCGAGTCGTCGGCGGCTGGCAAGCCAGTTGTCACGCTGATCAGCGGTGACGCCGGTGTCGGCAAGACGCGTCTCGTCACCGAGCTAGCTGCCCGTGCCCGCGAGAGCGGATTCACAGTGCTGTCCGGCCGGTGCGCAGAGCTCGGCGACGCCGTGCCGTATCTGCCCCTCGCTGACGCGCTGCGCGACGCCACAACGGGTCCTTGCCCGGGCGCGCCCCTGCTTGACGCGCTCGCAGCGCGGCCCGTGCTGTCACGGCTGCTGCCAGACAGGAACGAGAGCCAGCCGGCCGGGGGCGACATGCCTGGCCTGGTCCAGCAGCAGCTCTTCGGAGCGGTGCTCGGCCTGCTGACCGAGCTGGCAGCGGCCAGCCCTGTGCTGCTCGTGCTCGAGGATGTGCACTGGGCCGACCAGTCCACTCGCGACCTGCTGACGTTCCTCAGCCGCATGCTGCACGCGGAGCGGATCGCGGTCGTCGCGACGTACCGCTCCGACGACATGCACCGCAGGCATCCGCTCAGGCCGCTGGTGGCCGAGCTGCTCAGGCTGCCGACCGTCAGCCTGATTGAACTCGGCCCGCTGACCTCGTCGGCGATGGCGCAGCACCTCACAGCGCTGTCGCTGCACAGGCTTGATGCCCACGCGATCGACAAGATGATCACCAGGGCTGAGGGCAACGCCTACTACGCAGAAGAGCTGCTTGCGGCGTCCTCGGCCGGGACGCAGCTGCCCGCGGGCCTGGCTGACTTGCTGCTGGCCAGGATGGAGCGGCTCTCCGCAGCCGCACAGCAAGTGCTGAGGACGGCCGCGGTCACCGGCCGCCGGGTCGACGACGAGCTGGTCAGGCAGGCATCCGGGCTCGACGAGCTGGTCTACGACGACGCGCTCAGGGAAGCTGTCGCGCACCAGCTCCTGGTCCCTGACGGCGAGCAGGGTTACTCGTTCAAGCACGCCCTGCTCCGTGAGGCGATCTACGCGGACCTGCTGCCAGGGGAGCGCACCAGGCTGCACGCCAGGCTGGCCGACCTGCTCGCCGACGAGCAGCGGCTCGCCGAAGTTCCTGGCACCGCCGCCGAGCTCGCGCATCACTGCCTCGCCAGTCATGACATCCAGGGCGCTTTCTCCGCCTCCGTGCAAGCAGGAGAGGAGGCCGAACGACTGGCCGCGCCGGCCGAGGCGCACCGCCACTACGATCAAGCGCTCTCGCTGTGGGAACGGGTGACCGATCCCGAGAAGCTTGCCGGCGTCGGCCGTGGCAAGCTGGCGTTCTGGTCGGCGGTTAGCGCCGCAGACGGCGGCGACCTCGCCCGCGCCGCCGGGCAGCTCCGCCGGCTGCTTGGCTACCTCGACGACAGCACCGACAAGAAGCTGCTCTGCCGCGTGCAGGAGCGGCTGTCGTACTTTCTCAACGACCTCGGCGAGGACGCCGCCGCGGCAGCGGTCGGCCAGGCGGCCGTCGATGCGCTGCCGCCCGACCCGCCTACCTGGGAGTACGCCAGGGCGCTGGCTACGCACGCACGCGCGTTGCTCGCTTTCCCCGATCATGACGCGGTCCGGGCCAGGGCGGAGCAGGCGCGTGCCGCGGCGCTGGCCGCCGGGGCGCCATGGGTGGAGGCTGACGCGCTGGTCACCTTGGGGCTGATCAGCGAGCGGTCCGGGAAGATCGCCGACGCCATCGCGATGTTCAGCACCGGCCACCGCCAGGCCGCCGAGGCCCGGGTGCTTGGCGTCGAGTTGCGCGCCACCTACCAGCTCGCCAGGCTGCAGCTTGAGCAGGGCGACCTCGACAGCGCTGCCGCGCGAGCGCACGAAGGAACCGAGCGCGCGAACGGTGCCGGTCTCGGCCTCGCGCAGTACGGCCTCGACCTGCAGTACCTGCATTACCTGGCCCATTTCGCCGATGGCTCGTGGGATCACGCCGAGCAGATCGCCGACGGCTTCCCGGTCAGGGTGACCGGCCCCGCCGAGGCCAGGCTGTCGGCCATGGCGCTGTTCATCGCCGTCGGCCGAGGCAGGGATGTCGCGGAGGAGCGCCGGGTCTGGCTGGAGCCCATGTTCGCGCGTGACGGGTTCGTCGAGTACATCACCCGCGGAGTGCTGGCCGAACGATCGCTGTGGCGGGGCGACCCGGCAGGCGCCATCGGCGAGATCCAGGCGACCATTCGCGCGATCGAGGAGTACGACGAGGGCTATTACAGCCCGCAGCTGATCAGGGTGGCCGCCGTCGGGCTGTGGGCGCTGGCCGACCAGGCCATGGCCGCGAGGAACAGCGGCGACGCCAGCAGGCTCGCTGGCCTGCTCGCGGAGGCCGACCGGCTGC
>DATELR010000226.1:0-11528 GCA_035276345.1 Streptosporangiaceae bacterium
CCTGGCGTGGTGGGACGGCGTCCCGCCAGGAATCGGCTGGGGCGAAGCGGGCAGCATCGTCCTGCATGCCACCTTCCTGCCCGCCCGGAGCGGACTGCACGTCATCGGGGCAGGCGGGGTCGGACGCCTGACCATCACCGCGGGCGGCGAGGTGGTAGCTGACCTGGCGACGGCTGTGCCGCACGATCCGGTCGAAGCCATGACCAGGCCCGGCCAGGTCAGAGCCGGTCTGGAACTCCAGGCAGGCCGTGAGCTGGCCCTCAAGGTGACGTTCAGGCCGGCCGTCGACGGCGAAGGGCCGCTCGGAATGCGGCTGGGCATTGAACCCGCCGTTGACGACGACGCCGCGCTGGCAGCCGCGGTGGCCGCCGCACGGAACGCAGAGACCGCGGTCGTGGTCGTCGGGTCGGCGGAGCTGACCGAGAGCGAAGGTTTCGACCGGACCAGCCTCAGGCTGCCCGGCCGCCAGGACGAGCTCGTCAGCCGGGTCGCCGCGGTGAACCCGCGGACGATCGTCGTCGTCAACTCCGGCATGCCCGTGCTGATGCCGTGGGCTAACGAAGTCGCGGCCATCATCCAGGCGTGGCTGCCGGGCCAGGCCATGGGCGAGGCGCTGGCCGACGTCCTCTTCGGCGACGCCGAGCCCGGCGGCCGTTTGCCCGTCACATTGCCCGCGGCAGAGACCGACTGCCCGGTGCTTGATACCACGCCGGACAACGGGGTCCTGGAGTACAACGAAGGCCTGCTGATCGGCTACCGGGGCTACGACGCGCGTGGCATCAAGCCGCTCTTCCCGTTCGGCCACGGCCTGGGCTATACAAGCTGGGACTATGAACTCGTCGAGGCTCTCACAGCGGATTACCGGCCCGGCCAGGATCTGGCTTTGAGAGTTGTTGTGCGCAATACGGGACCGCGGCACGGACGCGAGGTTATCCAGGCGTACCTTGCCGGACGACCAGGCGAGCCTGACCGGCCGGTTCGGATGCTCGCGGCGTTCGGGACAGCGTCGGCGGCTCCCGGCGAGCGAGCTGAGGTGGTGCTGAGGATCCCGGCCAGGCTCTTCGCGCGCTGGGACACTCACCGAGGCAGCTGGGTATGGCCGGCTCTCCCGTCCACCGTCCAGATCGGCCGGTCCTCGCGCGATCTGCGCCTGTCCCTCCCGGTCCCGGCAGCCTGAACGCCGGCTAGAGGCTGCCGTCCTGCACTGTCTCGAGGTCCTGCTGGATCAGGTTGAGACCGGCCAGCCAGCGGTCGGGCTCTGCTGCGCGGCCGGCGTACATCCTGGCGACATCGGGATGGGGAAGGATCAGGAACCGGCCGTCCGCGATGGCTGCCATGACGGTGTCGGCCACGTCGTCCGGCATGATCGCGTCCGGGCCAAGCAGCTTCTCCATCCTCGGGTCGCTTCCGTCGAACATGCCAGTGCGCACCCCCATCGGGCAGATCGCTTGCACGGTCAGCCCGCGGTGCCGGTGCGTGAGCGAGAGCCACTCCGCGAATGCCAGCGCACCGTGCTTGGTAACCGCGTACGGCGCCGATCCCGGCGTGGAAAGCAGGCCCGCTGCGGACACGGTACAGATCAGGTGCCCGCTCCCCCGCTCCAGCCAGCGCGGCAGCAGCAGCCGCGCCGCCCTGACATGAGCCATGACGTTCACGTTCCAGGAATCGGCCCAGTCCTGTTCACTCGCTTCAGGCCCGCCACCACGCGCGATGCCGGCGTTGGCGCAGAACAGGTCGATCTCGCCGAGTTCTGCCCGGCTCGCCTCGACCAGCGCCGCGACCCCGTCCTCTGAGGCGGCATCACCGGGGATCGCGGTGGCCCGCCCGCCGTTGTCACCAGAGCAGGACTCGGCGACCTTCCTGACCGCGGCTCCATTCAGGTCATTGAGCACGACGCGCGCTCCCTCAGCCGCGAGACGTCGCGCCAGCGCGGCACCGATTCCGCTGCCCGCTCCGGTCACCACCGCGCCAGCCCCGGCCACCGACTCCATCACTGACCTCCCGAGCAGTTACTGGGCTCCGACATAGATCCGCCGACCCGCGGCCGGCCGCCCATCGGGCACTGTACAGATCACCTGTTTCCTGGTCGACCTTCCCTGCCGGCACGGACTGCGGCAGGCTTATAACCGGTCAAGTTCTGTTATCCGTGCTCCTGGAGGTTAGATATGCCGGTCCTTGACGCGCTGGTCGCCGCATTGCGCCTGAGCACCGTTGAGGTGATCGACCTGACGGCTCCGCTTAGTCCGGAGACCCCCCTGATCAGGCTGCCCGAGCCGTTCGGGAACACGGTCCCGCTATCGCTGCACGAGATCAGCCGGTATGACGACCGGGGACCCGCCTGGTACTGGAACGACTTCACGACCGGCGAGCACACGGGCACGCACTTTGACGCTCCTGTGCACTGGATCACTGGCCGCGACGGCCTGGACGTCGCGCAGGTGCCTGCGAGCCATCTGATCGCTCCTGCTGTTGTGCTCGACTTCAGCGCCGAGGCGGCAGCAGACCCGGACTTCCTGCTCGAGGTCGACCACATCAAGAAATGGGAGGGCGAGCACGGATCGCTTCCGGACGGCGGCTGGCTGCTCTACCGGACCGGCTGGGACGTGCGGTCAGGAAGCCAGGAACAGTTCCTGAACGCGAACGAGACGGGCCCGCACACCCCAGGCGTATCAATCGATTGCGCCAGGTGGCTGGCCGAGCACGCCCCGATCATGGGCTTCGGGGTCGAGACAGTCGGAACCGATGCGGGAGCCGCGCACTCGTTTGACCCGCCGTTCCCTTGCCACGCATCGCTGCTGGGAGCTGGCAAGTACGGGCTAACCCAGCTGCAGAACCTGGCGCGGCTGCCCGTCACAGGGTCGGTCGTTATCGCCGGCCCGCTGCCGATCGTCACCGGCTCGGGTAGCCCGTGCCGCGCACTAGCCCTGGTCGAGCACACCTGATGCTAGTAAGCGACGCGGTCGCTGCCGTTCTCACGGACTTCGGAGTCGATACCGTCTTCGGCGTCGTTGGCAGCGGCAACTTTCACGTCACCAATGCCCTCATAGCCAGAGGGGCGCGGTTCGTTCCGGCTAGGCACGAGTGCGGTGCCGCGAGCATGGCCGACGGCTGGGCCAGGTTGTCTGGCCGCCCTGGGATCGTGTCTGTGCACCAAGGGCCAGGGCTGACCAACGCGGTGACCGCCATCACCGAGGCGGCCAAGAGCAGGACCCCGCTGGTGGTTCTGACTGCCGACGTCGCGGCGAGCGCTGTCAGGTCCAACTTCAGGATCGATGTCGCCGGGCTGGCGAGCGCGATCGGCGCCGTGCCCGCCCGGCTTCATTCACCGGATTTCGCCGTCGACGACACCGTGCGGGCGTACCGCACCGCCGTGGCCGAGCGGCGCACGGTGGTTCTGGCGCTGCCGCTGGACGTCCAAGCCGGGGACTGTCCGGTTCCGCCTGTCGAGCTACTCGACACCGCACGGACGGGGCTGGCGGACAAGAAGGAATTGCGAACCGGCGCTGCCAGAGACCTGGGACGCGGCCCAGGCCGGCGAGCTCAGCTCCTCAGGGAGGCCGCAGGACCCGAGGCAGCAGGTCGTCTCGCTGAGGCGCTCCGCCAGGCGAAGCGGCCGGTGTTTATCGCTGGCCGTGGCGCGCGGAACGCGCAGGCGCGTGCGGACCTGGAACAGCTAGCGGATTACAGCGGGGCGCTGCTGGCAACCTCGGCCGCCGCCAAGGGGTTGTTCCGCGGCAACCCGTGGGATCTGGACATCAGCGGCGGATTCGCGTCGCCGCTCGCGGCCGAGCTGATCCGCGGCGCCGACCTCGTGGTCGGCTGGGGCTGCTCACTGAACATGTGGACGATGCGACATGGCGCGCTGATCGCGCCGGGCACCATCGTCGTGCAGGTCGACGACGAGCCTGACGCACTGGGCGGGCACCGGCCGATCGACTTCGGCGTACTAGGCGACGTTGCTGATGTAGCCAGAGACGCAGCCGCGGCCTGGGGTGATGGAGTCGCGACCGGGTACCGGAGCGACGATCTCAGCAAGCGGATCGTGGACGAGGTGCGCTGGCGCGACGTCCCGTTCACCGACGAGAGCGACGGCCGGCGGATCGATCCGAGGGCGCTCACGATCGCGCTCGACGACCTGCTGCCGGCTGAGCGCATCGTCGCCGTGGATTCCGGCAACTTCATGGGCTATCCGAGCATGTACCTGTCGGTGCCCGACTCCGACGGCTTCTGTTTCACCCAGGCATACCAGTCGATCGGCCTCGGGCTCGGCTCAGCGATCGGCTCGGCTATCGCGCGCCCGGACCGCCTGGTGGTCGCCGCTCTCGGCGACGGCGGGGCGCTGATGGGAGTCAGCGAACTGGAAACGGTCGTCCGGCTCGGGCTTCCGATGGTCGTCGTGGTCTACGACGACGAGGCGTACGGCGCCGAGGTACACCATTTCGGGCCTGACGGCTACCCGCTCGACACGGTCAAGTTCCCGCCGGTCAACATCGCGAAGATCGCCAAGGGCTTCGGCTTCACGGCCGTCAAGGTTCGGCAGCTGTCCGACCTGGCCAACGTGCGCGAATGGATAGACGGACCACGGAACGAGCCGCTGCTTATCGACGCCAAGATCACCTCAGCGCGCGGCTCGTGGTGGCTGGAGGAAGCCTTCCGCGGCCACTAACAAGCCGTGGACAAGAGACACGAGCAACGGGGGCGCCCTATTGCTGTAAGCACCGCAACGGGGCGCCCCCGTTGCCCTTCTCCTGGGCCGAACCCTGGGCAGTTGCGGCAGTTGAGCTCGCCGAGGTTGAGAGATCCGAAATCGTCGATGTCAATCGGCTGGCGGGAGGTCCGCCAGGCGAGCCAGGGTCGCGCGATGCCGGTCGCCAGTGCCGAGTGCGATCGAGGTGCTCTTCGCGCGCTTCAGGAAGAGGTGCGCGGGGTGTTCCCAGGTGAACCCGATTCCCCCGTGCAGCTGAATCATCTCCTGGCCGGCGAGCACCGCGGTGTCCGAGCACGCGGCCTTGGCCAGCGCTACCGCGACCGGGGTGTCGGGATCTCCTTCAGCCAGGCAGGCAGCCGCATACCGGGATGCCGCCCTCGCCTGCGCGACAGCAACCCACCAGTCGGCCAGCCTGTGCTTGATCGCCTGGAACGAGCCGACCGGCCTGGCGAACTGGTAGCGCTGCTTGACGTAAGCCAGCGTGATTTCCAGCGCGCGGTCGGCCAGGCCAAGCTGCTCAGCGGCGAGCATGGCCGCGCCAGCCTGGAGCGCGGCCGCAACCGCGTGGTCAGCCTGCGGGCCCGCCGAGATCCGCTTGGCCTGGACGCTATCCAGGCGCAGATCGCATAGCTGTCTCGTCATGTCCAGCGAAACGACCGCAGTCCTGGTGAGCCCGGGGTCGTCGGCACGAACGGCAAACAATCCGAAAGGAACACCGTCGGCCGGGACGATCAGCACGTCGGCAGGCAACGCCTCGGCCACGCCCGGCACCGAACCGGACAGCCGGTAGCTCCCTTCGTCGTCACCGTCGACGGCCATACCGACCCGGACCGTCCTGGTCACCGTGCCACCCGGCATGGTGGCGAACGGGACCGCCAACGCGGCTGTGGCCCGGCCTGCTGCCAAGTCGCTGAGGAGCTGACCTGCCCGATCGTCCGCCGCTCCGTCTTGCGCGACCGTCAGCAGGGCCACGGTCGCGAGCACCGCGGATCCGAGGAAGGGAACCGGCGCAACCGACCGGCCGATCTCCTCGGCGACCACCGCTGCTTCCCTGAATGACGCGCCCGCACCGCCGAGCGATTCCGGAATCAGCAAGCCAGCGCAACCGATCTCGGCGGCCAGCGTGCGCCACAAGCCAGTGTCGTAGGTCTCCGGAGTCTCCGTCCTGGCCAGCACAGCGTCAAAGCCAGCCCGGTCGTCGAGCACCGACCTGACCGCGGATCTCAGCTCGTTCTCCTGCTCGCTGTATGTCATGTCCGGCAGGCGGTTGCGTGCCGCCTCGCCGATCGGGCCGGGCGAGATTCCGGTCCCGGCCTGCTCGGCCTCGACCTCTGCTTGCCGGCTCACCGCGGCAAGTCCTTCCATGGCTTGTCCTTATCCAGCCGGATCTCCGGCGGCAGCCCGAGCACCCGCTCGGCGACGATGTTGCGCAGGATCTCTGACGTGCCGCCCTCGATCGAGTTGCCCTTGGAGCGCAGGAACCGGTACCCGGCGTCACGGCCGTAGAAGTCCGCGCCTTCGGGCCGGTGCATTGTCCAGTCGCTGTAGAGCAGCCCGTCGGCCCCGAGCAGTTCGAGCTCGAACCCGGCGATCTCCTGGTTCAGCCTTGCCGCCACGAGCTTGGCGCCTGACCCTTCAGGACCTGGCTGCCCGGCGGCGAGCTGCTGCCTGAGACGCTCCCCTGCCAGCCTCGACACCTCGGCCTGAGCCCATAGCCGCAACAGCTGCTCGTGCAGGCCAGGCGTGCGTAGCTCGGGATGCTCACGCCAAGTCTTGGCCGAAAAGCCGATCATGCCGCCGTCGCGCGGCAGGACGAACGCGCCGAGCGCCACCCGCTCGGCCATTAGCGTGGCCGTCGAAACCGCCCAGCCCTGGCCGACCTCGCCGATCCGGTCAGCGTCAGGAATCTGCACGTCGGTCAGGAAGACCTCGTTGAACTCGGCCTCGCCTGTCGCCTGCCGCAGCGGCCTTACCTCAACCCCGGGTGCCTTCATATCAACGCTGAAGTAGGTCATGCCCTTGTGCTTAGGGACGTCAGGATCGGTCCTGGTGACCAGCAGCGCCCTGGCAGCTATGTGAGCTGACGACGTCCAGACTTTCTGGCCGTTGACGATCCAGCGATCGCCATCGCGGACGGCCCTGGTCGCCAGGTTCGCCAGATCCGATCCGGCGCCCGGCTCGCTGAACAGCTGGCACCAGACGTCCTCGCCGGTCCACAGCGGCCGCAGCCAGCGCTGCTTCTGCTCGTCTGAGCCATAGGCCAGGATGGTGGGTGCGGCCATGCCGAGCCCGATCCCGTTGCGCTCCGGCCGGTTGGTCGGTGCATTGCCGGCGGTGAACTCAGCGTCGACCACCTTCTGCAGCGTCCTTGGCAGGCCTTGCCCGCCGAGGCCCGCCGGATAGTGCACCCAGGCGAGACCTGCGTCGAACCTGGCCCTCAGGAAGTTCAGCCGGTCGGTCGTGTCCGGGTCGTGTTCAGTGAGGAACGCGCGGACCTGATTCCGCAGGTCATCAGCCGCATCGCGGCCGCCGACCTGGCCGTTGTCTAGCACAGAGGACCGCCGGCGACGTAAATGACCTGGCCGGATACGAACCCGGCTCCATCGCTCGCCAAGAACGACGCCACATGAGCAACGTCTTCTGGCTGGCCGACCCTGCGTACCGGAATCTGAGCTGCCGCGCCCTTCTGGAAATCCTCGAACGGCAACCCGACGCGGGCTGCGGTGGCAGCCGTCATGTCAGTGACGATGAACCCGGGGGCGATCGCGTTCGCCGTCACCCCGAACGGGCCAAGCTCGATCGCGAGCGTCTTAGTGAACCCCTGCAGGCCAGCTTTGGCGGCGGAGTAATTTACCTGGCCCCGGTTGCCGAGCGCCGAACTGGACGACAGATTGATGATCCGCCCGAACTTCTGCTCGACCATGTACTGCTGGGTCGCCCGGCTCATCAGGAAGGCGCCACGCAAATGCACGCCCAGCACCGTGTCCCAGTCGGCGTCGGTCATCTTGAACAGCAGGTTGTCGCGGATCACGCCAGCGTTGTTGACGAGCACGGCGGGCGGCCCGAGCTCGGCGGCGATCGCGTCCACGGCGGTAGCGACCTGCGTAGCGTCACTGACGTCCGCGCCCGCCGCGAAAGCACGCCCGCCAGCGGACGCAATGGCGTCGACGGTGGCTGCGCAGTCGCCTTCCTTGAGATCGATGACGGCGACCGCCATCCCGTCGGCGGCAAGACGCTTGGCGACGCTTGCCCCGATCCCGCGTGCGCCCCCGGTAACAACGGCTACCCGCTGTGCGTGTTCCGACATCTGCATCGTCCCTTCTTAACGCTCAACGGTCAGCTGCTGTACTTTCGCAGTTCGCGCCGCGCGAGCGAGCGCTTATGCACTTCGTCAGGTCCGTCGGCGAAGCGAAGGCTCCGCGCTCCCGCCCACGCGGCGGCGAGCGGGAAGTCCTGGCTGATGCCGCCGGCCCCGTGAGCTTGGATGGCCCGGTCAATGACCCACTCGGTCATCCGGGGAACCGCGATTTTGATGGCCTGGATCTCAGTGTGGGCGCCCTTGTTGCCGACGGTGTCCATGAGCCATGCCGTCTTCAACACCAGCAGCCGAGCCTGCTCGATCCTGACCCTGGATTCCGCGATCCAGTCCTGCACGACGCCCTGATCTGCGATCGGCTTGCCCCAGGCGATGCGGCTCGTAGCCCGGCGGCACATCGCCTCGAGAGCCCGCTCGGCGGAACCGATCTGACGCATGCAGTGATGGATCCGGCCAGGCCCGAGCCTGGCCTGAGCGATGGCGAATCCATCACCCTCGCCGGCGATCAGGTTGGCGGCGGGTACCCGGACGTCGGAGAACTCGATCTCGCCGTGTCCGCCATGGGTCGAGTCAGTGAACCCGAAGACACGCATGCTGCGCTTGATGGTGACGCCAGGAGTGTCAGGCGGCACGCAGATCATGGACTGCTGCCGGTGCCGCTCGGCAGCCGTGTCCGTCTTCCCCATCACGATGAACAGCTTGCAGCGCGGGTCCATCGCGCCCGACGACCACCATTTGCGCCCGTTGACTACGTACTCATCGCCGTCGCGCTCGATTCGTGTCGCGATGTTGGTCGCGTCGGACGAGGCCACGTCGGGCTCGGTCATGCAGAACGTCGACCGGATCTCGCCGTCGAGCAGCGGGAGCAGCCATCGCTCGATCTGCTCAGGGGTGCCGAACTCCGCGAGGACTTCCATATTGCCGGTATCGGGGGCGGCGCAATTCAGCGCTTCGGGCGCGATCGCTCCGCTCCGGCCGGTGATCTCAGCCAGCGGTGCGTACTGGAGGTTGGTCAGGCCGGCGCCGTGCTTCTCGGCGATCGCCGCGATCTGGTCCTTATGCGTGCGAACCGTCAGGAACAAGTTCCACAGTCCCTGGCGGCGCGCCTCGGCCTTAAGCTCGTCGATCACCGCCGGGCGCTGCCAGATGTCGCCGGATGCTTCCGCCTCGCTGACCTGCTGAGCGAAGGTTGGTTCTGCCGGGTATACGTGGGACTCCATGAAGGCGAGCAATTTGTCGCGTAGTTCCTCGGTTCGTGCGTCGTATCCGAAGTCCACCTAGCGCCTCCCGATGAGTCCGGACAAGCGTACCTACCGACCAGTACGAGGACACGTTACGGTCTGCACATCTCGGTGGTCGAGACAGTCCGCGGCCGACTGTGTCCCGCTCGCCCTGATCGGACGGATTGGCTGCAATCGATATGTTTGACGACATGAGGACGGTCACCGACATCGCTGATCACTACGTCGAACAGCTCGCTCAGCTCGATCCGCTGACCGCGACATCGGTCGGGATCACCGGGTTCGACCACCTGATGACTGACCTGAGCCCGGAAGGTTTCGCCGCGCGCGCTGCCCTGGACCGCGCGACAATCGCTGAACTGGAGAAGGCGGCGGCCAGCGATGGCGAAGATTCCGCTCGGAAGGCGATGCTCGAGCGGCTGGCGATCGGCTGCGAGCTGTATGAATCAGGCGCCCTGAGCAGCGAGCTCAACGTAATCGCGAGCCGATTGCAAGGTGTCCGCGAGGTTTTCGACTTGATGCCGGTCGATAGCGAGGAGGCGCAGTGCAACCTGGCAGATCGGATGGCCGCTGTCTCTTCCGCGTACGCCGGCTTGAGGCAGACCTATACGGAAGCGGCAGCGCAGGAATGCATCGCAGCCCGCCGGCAGGTCCTCGCGTGCATCAAGCAGTGCGCCGAGTGGTCAGCGGACGGATCTGACTTTTACTCCAGCCTTGTTGCGCGTACGGGAGCAACGGGCGCGATCCGTGCTGATCTCGACCGGGCAGCGGCCTCGGCGCGCACCGCGACCGCCGAGTTCGGCCGCTTCCTCGAAACAGAGATGCTTCCGCTCGCGCCACTAGGCGACGCCGCCGGGCGAGAGCGATATGAGCTCGCGTCCCGCGCCTTTCTGGGCGCGGTAGTCGACCTCGACGAGGCTTACGCCTGGGGCTGGGCCGAGGTAATGCGCATCGAAGAAGAGATGCGCCAGGTAGCCGACCAGATCGTGCCAGGCGGATCGGTAGCGGAGGCGGTCTCGGCGCTGGACGCCGATCCGGCACGGCGCATCAGCGGCCGCGATGCCATGCGAGCGTGGATGCAGCAGGTCGCCGACACAGCACTGGCAGAACTGGATGGCAAGCACTTCGACATACCAGCACCGGCTCGCCGGATCGAAGCCATGATCGCGCCGACGACGGGCGGCGGCATCTACTACACCGGCCCGAGCGAGGACTGGATCCGCCCTGGTCAGATGTGGTGGGCCCTGGGCGACGGCGTCGATGAGCTGGCCACCTGGAAGGAAGTCACGACCGTCTATCACGAGGGTGTGCCTGGTCATCACCTCCAGTCGGCGCAAGCGGTGTTTCTCAGTGACCGGCTGAATCGCTGGCAACGCCTGATGTGCTGGATATCCGGTCACGGCGAGGGCTGGGCGCTGTACGCCGAAAGGCTCATGGATGAGCTTGGCTACCTGGCCGATCCCGGCAACAAGCTGGGCATGCTCGATGCGCAACTGCTTCGGGCGGCCAGGGTGGTCGTCGACATCGGCGTGCACCTCGAGCTTCGCGTCCCCGCCGATTCGCCCTGGCGTCCTGGTGAGATCTGGAATGCCGACCTGGCCTGGGAATTTCTGAGAGCGCGGGTTCAGGTCGAAGAGCAGATGCTCAGGTTCGAGCTCGACAGATACCTTGGCTGGCCGGGCCAGGCGCCGTCGTACAAGCTCGGCGAGCGCATCTGGGTTGAGGCCAGGGAAGAAGCCCGAAAGCGGAAGGGGCCAGCCTTTAGCCTGCGGGACTTCCACAGCGAGGCGCTCGCTCTCGGATCGATCGGCCTGGATCCGCTTCGTGAGGCGCTCGCACGGCTGTAGGTAAGTTCACGCCCTTGCGGATCTCCGCGCCTGGGCAATCCGGAGCGCCCGGGATCACGAATCAGTGATGTGCAGTCACAGTCGGTTTCGCCAGACGTCCGCTTGTCATGCCTGCTTTCCTTGCGCGTGCCGGAACTGAACCGCCTGGTTTGCACACACGTTCCTGAGGTATCTGAGTGCGTTACGAGGGCGAAGAGAGTTGTGGTGACGGTGTGTAGTCGGTGTGTAACTCAGATCACGAATCCGGATCGGGTCCTGCGGCGTCCTAGTAGTGACCGACTACGAGGGGGAGACCGCAGATGACCACCGCGACCACCGCGACCAGCACCGCCCCGGCCCCGGCACCGGCCGGGACGACGCCCGGGACGCAGGACGGGACGGAGGCCGGGCCGGCCAGCCACGGCACTGCCGCCGCC
>DATELR010000227.1:0-21700 GCA_035276345.1 Streptosporangiaceae bacterium
CATTCCCGGCACTCGGGCCACGGCAGGGAACCGCCGGACGAATGCGTCCCGGCCCGTGCCCGCGCGGGCCGTCGTCACTAATCCGCCACGGAGCGCGGCAAGCAGCCGGCCAGGCCGACTGTCCCACCTGCGCCAGGCTGACGTGCTCCTGGTCGGTCAGAAGTCGCTGCCCGCTGGGCTCATTAAGCGGGTGCGGCACGTCCGCGGCGTTGCCGCTGCCGTGCCAGTCGACGCCGGGCGGGTCAAGGTCAACGGGGTCTTCGTCAACGTCCTTGGCGTGAACCCGACCGCGTTCCGGCCGTTCGCCGCGGGTCCGACTGCGCGCTCGGCCACGCTGTGGCAGAACGTCGCCGCCGGCGGCATCGCCGTCTCCTACACGATGGGCCACCAGGACCGGCTCAAGCTCACCAAACCGGTGCGGGTCGACGCCGCCCGCACGGTGCGGCTGCCCGTGGCAGGGTTCGGCACGGTCGGAATCGGCGGAGTCGACGCGGTGGTTTCGCACGCCGTCGCCAGCAACCTGGGACTGCCATCAGCGAACGCGATCGTCCTCAGCGCCCCGAAGGCCAGGCTCGACAAGCTGCTAGCCAAGCTCAAGAAGCTGACTCCGGCGGGAACCGCGGTCGCTCCGCTGGTGACCCAGGTGATCATGGGCTCGGTCACCGTGACCTCCGGCGCGGCAGGCGCGATCGGCGGCACCACTGGGCAAGGGCCAGGACTCGCAGTCAGCCAGATCGCCAGGTTCCTGGCAGCGGCCGAGAGCCGGATCGGGCTGCCGTACGTCTGGGGCGGCGCAGGTCCCGACCAGTTCGACTGTTCCGGCCTGGTTCAGTGGTCGATGAGGCAAGCGGGCATCCTGATGCCGCGCGTGGCCGCGGACCAGGCGAGGACCGGGCCGCTGGTGCCGGTCAGCGCCTTGCGCCCTGGCGACCTGCTCTTCTACCACACCGACCCGACCGCACCTCACTACATCTCCCACGTCGCCATCTACCTCGGCAACGATGAGATGCTGCAGGCACCGCAGCCCGGCTTGAACGTTGAGGTCGTGCGCGCCGACTTCGGCGCCGGATTCGCCGGTGCCGTGCGCGTATACCCGCGCATCGCCGCCGCCGTAGAAGGCAACCCCGCCGGCTAACCCCACCCCCGCATTCATCGGATGGATCCAGGGATCCATCCGATCCCGAACTTGGCATGGGCGGCGAGATTGCGCTGGTGGGCGTGGTGTGTAATCATGATTACATGAGTACAGATGAGAGCGAGCAGCGCGCATCAGCCGCAGAGCGGCTTCGGGGCTGGTTCACCGGCAGGCTGCCGGAAGAGTGGCTAGACGGCGCGCTTGACGTCAAGGTCGACCGTGAGGAGATCACGGTGATCGTGCCGATCGACGCAGCGCATGTCGCCGAGGGCGCGTCGGAGGCCGAGCAGGCGGCAGCCTGGGACGGGCGCAGCCGGCGTTTCCGCGAAGACACCAGGCAGCACCGGATCGAGATCGCGCAGGAAGCCCAGCACACGTACGGCCGCAAAGTGTCATGGGGAGTGCGATCCGGCGACCGGACCGTGATGTTCACGACGTTCTCCGTGCCGGTCATGACCAGGCTGAGGCAGAACGAGCGGCTCGTACTCGACACGCTGGTCGACGCCGGCGTCGCCCGCAGCCGCAGCGACGCGCTGGCGTGGTGCGTCAGGCTGGTCGGCGAACACGAGGACGCGTGGCTCGACGACTTGCGCGAAGCGCTGCAGCGGGTGGAGGAGATAAGGGCCGAAGGCCCCCGATCGGCCTGACGGCCGGTCCTCGCGGCGGCGCGCTCTCATCGGGGTTCTAGCCCGGCGGCCAGGAAACGATGCCTGGCCGCCGGGTTTTTTGCTGCCTGATTCGGCTCTGCGGCAGGAAACCTAGCGGCCCGGTCCGATCGTTCTGCATGTGCGGGCGAGAGCTGGGAAGCTGGCGCTGGTGTAATGGCCTTAGTGCCGCAGCCCTGCTGGGAAATCGCGGCTCGCAACGCCCAACATTTCATCCGCAGGGGGATATTTTGAGCCCGCACGGGCCGGGGTACACTCCCCAAATCGATCCCGCGAGTCCGGGCGTACTTTGGGCTGCCCGAACTGGCATGTACCCCGCAAGCGGAATGCGGTGTGTGCTTCCGCCAACGAGGAGGAGCAGTCGTGGTGTATGAGGTGAGGGCCGCGCAGGCGGAATTTAATCCGACCGCTGAGCGGCTCCGCGAGCTGACCGAGAAGATGCCCAACAGCCAGCTGACCGAATTCGACAATGTCGTGGTCAAGGCGCGGGTGGATTCTCGGAGCACCAGGTCAACTTTCGTCGTCGATGATTCAACGAACGCCACCAGTCAGACGATCACCCGTGAAGAGTACGACCGCATCTCCGCCAACCAGGACAGCTACATCGCTGGTGAGCACATGGTCGTCGTCGACGGCTTCATCGGCTCCGATCCGCAGTTCCGTACCAGGGCCAGGCTCATCATGGAGGCGGCGAACGCCAACGTCGCTGGCATGCAGAGGCAGCTGTACTACCCGGTTGAGGCCGACTACGACCCGGCGACCTGGCAGCCGGACACCACGGTCATCTACACCCCGAACCTGCCCGCTCCCGGTTACCCCGACGACCGCGTCATCGCCGTCGACCTGAACTCCAACATCACCCGCGTCCTGAACTCGGACTACTTCGGCGAGTCCAAGAAGGGCGGGCTGCGGATGTGGAACAACATCGTCTACGGCCGCGGCGGGCTGTCCCTGCACGCGGGCTGCAAGGTGATGCCCAGGGACGGCAACCCCACGTCGATCCTGATCGTCGGACTTTCCGGCACCGGGAAGACGACCACGACGTTCACGACGCAGCTCGACAGCAAGCCAGCCCAGGATGACTTCGTGGCCCTGATGCCGGGCGGCAAGGTGTACACGACGGAGAACGGCTGCTTCGCGAAGACGTTCGGCCTTGACCCCAGGTACGAGCCGGCCATCTACTACGCCACCACTAAGCCGGACGCGTACCTCGAGAACGTCTCGGTAGACGCAGCAGGCAAGGTCGACTTCTTCGACACCTCGTACACCAAGAACGGGCGCACCACCTGGCCGTTCTCTTACGTGCATCCATGGCCTGGCAACGACGTGCCGCCCGCTGAGTTCCTGCTGATCCTGAACAGGAACGAGAACATCGTGCCGGGTGTCGCGCGGCTGGACCGGACGCAGGCGGCGGCCTATTTCATGCTCGGCGAGACGACGGGCACCTCGGCGGGCGGCAAGGACGAGGAGGGCAAGTTCCTGCGGGTCCCCGGCACGAACCCGTTCTTCCCCAGGAACATGGCCGACATGGGCAACCGGATGCTCGAGCTGCTCGACAGCCACGAGCTGAAGGTCTACGTGCTGAACACCGGGCGGGTCGGCGGAACCGACGACGCGACCTCGAAGAAGGTCACGATCCCGTACTCCTCAGCGATGGTCCAGGCCATCGTCGAGGAGACGATCGAATGGGAGGCCGACCCGGACTTCGGTTACGAGATCGCCAAGGCGGTGCCGGGCGTCGACGACCTCGAGATACTCCAGCCCCGCAAGCTCTACGAAAGGCAAGGTCGGCTGGACGAATACAACGCCATGGTCGCGCGGCTCAAGAAGGAGCGCAGGGAGTACCTGGCATCCTTCTCGGGCCTCGATGACGCAATCGTCAAGTCCATCGGCTGATCGCGGAGGAGGGCAGGGATGCCAGTCCGATTGCCCCGCGGGCGCCTAGGCGCGGGGCAGTCGCTCGCATTCTCCGATACCGTTTAGGTGAGCCGGACGGTACCGCCCTGGCAGTCGGTGATCGGGCGCCGGGACGGCTGGTGACCAGCCAGGACGACTCAGGTGGCCGCGATGGCGGCGACGAGGAAGGGTGCCAGATGGCTCTGCGCGATCTCCTCTATCTGATCTATGAGCGTCGGCTGGAAGCCTCGCTTTCGAAGTCGGCGGCTCCCCGGCATGTCGGTGTGATGTGCGACGGAAACCGGCGTTGGGCACGCTCGGCTGGCATGCTCGACGTCAGCACCGGTCACCGAAAAGGTGCCGACAAGATCTTCGAGCTGCTCGAGTGGTGCAAGCAGGCCGGGGTCGAGGTGGTCACCTTGTGGCTGCTGTCTACCGACAACCTGATCGCACGGCCGGACACCGAACTCGAGCCGCTGTTCGGGATCATCGAGGACACGGTCAGGCAGCTGGTCGACCAGCAATGGCGGGTCAAGCCGGTTGGCGCGCTCGACCTGCTGCCGGCCGAGATGGCCCAGGTGCTCAAGGACGCGGGCGAGGCCACGGCGGACCGCCCTGGCCTGCAGGTCAACGTCGCAGTCGGATACGGAGGACGCCGCGAGATCGCTGACGCCGTGAGGTCGCTGCTTCAAGATCACGCCACGAGAGGCACGACGATCGAGGAGCTGGCCGAGATCCTGGACGTCGAGCACATCGCCGAGCATCTCTACACCGCCGGCCAGCCCGACCCCGACCTCGTCATCAGGACCTCGGGCGAGCAACGCCTCGGCGGTTTCCTGCTCTGGCAGAGCGCTCACTCGGAGTTCTACTTCTGCGACGCGTACTGGCCGGCGTTCAGGAAGGTGGACTTCCTCCGGGCGCTCCGTTCTTACGCCGCGCGGCACCGCAGGTTCGGCACCTGAATCGGCTTACCCGGCCAGCGCCGCCGCTGTGAGTTCGGCCGTCTGCCGCGAGAGCGCGCCGCGGTCATCAAGGTAGACGCCGCAATAGCTGATCACGACCTCGCTGCCAGAGGCATTCGAATTCAAGGCCGGGTTGGCGCATCCGACTTTGTGCGACACCACGAGCGGCTGTCCCACCGCCACGCCCGTGCTGGCGTCAGACGTCTCGAGCACCGCTTCTCCGGTGCTCATGCATTCGCTTAGCACCGCGAACCGCCCGCTCGCGCCGAGCCAGGCAGCTGCGCGCGGAAGGCACGCTACGCCGGTCTTCATCGCCAGCGTCCATCCGGAAACTTCCGGCATCTGCGCGACCTTCGCGGCAGTGTTGAGAATGACAGGACCGCCAGGAGCGCCATCGGTGGCGGTCTGGTCGGTCAGATAGGACAGGTGCCGCCCGTCGGGCGACCAGGACAGCGCGGTCACCAGGTCGGCCTGCGCTGCAGGCACGCTCCATGATTGACGCTTCTCCTGGTGGCCGGGCAACGGCAGCACCTCGATCCGCGCGCCGCCCGATCGCTGCGTGATGGCCACTGCCACGCGGCTCCCGTCCTGGCTGACGGCTGCCGACGTCACTGCGGCCTTTCCGTACCAGGGGCCAAACGGCACGCTATGGCCGCTCGCCACCACCAGCGCCAGCCGATCCCGCACGGCTGCCCCGGCCGGCCTCCTGGTCGCGAACGCGACCACCCAGCCGCCTGACGGGTTCGTCGCCAGTACGGGAGGCGCTCCTCGCACGGATTTCAGGCCCGCCAGGCGAACCGGTGCCCTGGCTGACCCGATCCTCGTCATGACGTACTCCCGCGCGCTGTCCAGCGCCAGGATCAGCTGGCCGTTGCCGCGCGGTGGCAACGTCGGCGGCCGGGTTACCGGCTTTCCGCTAGACGGCGCGAACGTCGCTCTGGGGGTGTGGCGGCGATGGTCCGCCGGGGTAGTCACCGGCGGCGTGGCGCTGCTCGCGTCACGAGCGCTAAGCGGGCTCGGATACGACGTGCCGGAAGCAGGCGCGGCCGTCGCGAGCGTGCCGCTCTGCTGCGAACCGGTGGCCAGGCTTCCCGAGACCTGCGGGGCGCCGAACCCCATCGCGAGCATGATCGTCCAAGCCACCGTCGATGCCTGGAGCCTGGCGCGGCTGCGCCGCTGCTGGCCCCTTGCCCGCACCATCGCCACAGGCGGCACGTCCACCTGCTCAGCGGCGGCCCGGTCGAAGAGCTCGCGCAACCGGTCGTCAGGCATGGCTGGCCTCCGGCTTGGCTTGGGCTTGCAGTGCCGGGCGTAGCCGCGCTGCCTCGGCTTGCGAATCGGGTTCGACGATCCGGACGGCGGCTGCCAGCGCGATCCTGCCGCGTGACAGCCAGCTCTTGACGCTGCCTGCGGGGCAGCGCAGCTCGGCGGCGATCTGGTCGATGGTCATGTCGCACATGTAATGGAGGACGAGGACTGTCCGTTGTCGTTCCGGAAGCGTCCGCAGCCCGGTCACGAGGGCGACGGTGTCGGTGCTGACCTCAGGAGCCTGCAGCTCGGTGGTGTGGCCGGCGGCGGCGCGGGCCACCCGGATCCGCCGCCAGCGGCTCGCCGCAAGGTTCGTCGCGACGCGGCGAACCCAGGCCTCTGGCGAGTCGCAGTTCCTGACCATTGGCCACCTTTGCCAGGCTCTGGCGAACGCCTCCTGAGCGATGTCCTGCGCCTCGGCCATGTCGCCGGTCAGCGCATAGCCGTGGCGGACGAGCCGGGAAGCGGAGGTTAAGTAGAACTCGTCAAAGTCCACCCGGCTGGCTGCCTCCGCCATGGGTTAGGCGGGGGCTCGTTGATCATCGGATTCCGGCCAGATAACTCTCACATGCTGTGAGACGCGCGAGCGGGCCGATTGGTTACAGCAAGGCGAAATTGCGGTGCTGGTACAGGTGATCGGTCGGCATCGGTCAGTTCGTGGGCCGCCGCTACTTTCGCACGGTGCCAGTCGCAGGTACCGTCTGGACTGACGGGCGGTGCGTAGCCGCCCGGCGGGAAGGCCCTCGGATTCTCGAGCTTCGCGTCCTGGCACGCAGGCGAGATGAGCGAAAGGGCCGGCGCCGGTCCTTCGCTGGCCGGTCCCGGTCCCTTCGACACGTTTGTGTTCAACGTGGCGCCTGGCAGGCGCTCAGGGGAGTGTGAGTGGCAATTTCCGCATCAGCCCGCGCATCGCGCCCGAACCGTATCAGCCCTCAGGATTCAGCAGCGACCACGCCGGCCCAGCCGGATACCGATGGCATCCGCCGCACCTACGTGCTCGACACGAGCGTCCTGCTCGCCGACCCAGGCGCCATCGGCAGGTTCGCAGAGCACCGGGTCGTGCTGCCGCTGGTCGTGATCACCGAGCTCGAGGCCAAGCGGAACCATCCCGAGCTTGGTTTCTTCGCTCGCGCTGCGCTGCGCCATCTTGACGACCTGAGGGTTAGTTACGGTCGGCTGGACGCCGATATATCGATCGGCGACCTCGGCGGGACCGTGCGGGTCGAGCTGAACCACTCCGATGCCTCGGTGCTGCCTGCTGGTTTCAGGCTCGGCGACAACGACACGAGAATCCTGTCGGTCGCGCGCAGCCTGGCTGCCGAAGGCGAGAGCGTCGTCCTGGTCAGCAAGGACCTGCCGCTGCGGATCAAGGCGGCCGCGATCGGCCTGCAGGCGCAGGAGTACCGCGCCGAGCTGCCGCCCGACTCCGGCTGGACGGGAATGGCGGAGATCGAGGTCGCCCCCGACGAGATCGATCACCTGTATCAGGCCGGCACGCTGGAGTCCGCCGCGGTCAGGGACCTGCCCTGCCACACCGGCCTGGTGCTGTATTCGGGCGCAGTGGGTTCCGGTAGTGCGCTCGCCAGGGTGCAGCCCGACAAGTCCGTGCGCCTGGTCCGCTGCGACCGGGACGTGTTCGGATTGCGGGGCCGCAGCGCGGAGCAGCGAGTGGCGCTCGATCTGCTGCTGGACCCCGATATCGGGATCGTGTCCCTCGGCGGCCGGGCCGGCACCGGCAAGTCGGCGCTCGCGCTGTGCGCCGGGCTCGAAGCCGTGATGGAACGACGTCAGCACCGCAAGGTCGTGGTGTTCCGCCCGCTGTACCCGGTGGGCGGCCAGGAGCTCGGTTACCTGCCAGGGTCTGAGGCCGACAAGATGAACCCGTGGGCGCAGGCCGTCTACGACACGCTGTCCGCCGTGACCAGCCCGGAGGTGATCGACGAGGTTGTGGCGAGAGACATGCTCGAGGTGCTGCCGCTGACCCACATCAGGGGACGCTCGCTGCACGACTCGTTCGTGATCGTCGATGAAGCGCAGTCACTTGAGCGCGGCGTGCTGCTCACGGTCTTGTCCAGGATCGGGGCGGGTTCGCGCGTCGTGCTCACCCACGACATCGCGCAACGCGACAACCTGCGGGTCGGCCGGCATGACGGCGTCGTCGCGGTGATCGAGAAGCTCAAGGGTCATCCGCTGTTCGCGCACGTCACGCTCGTGCGCTCGGAGCGCTCGCCCATCGCCGCCCTCGTCACCGAGATGCTCGAGGACGTCGCCCACTAACTGACGCCCGTATCCGAACCTGCTGGAGGCGGTACCGTCGAGCCTGTCATGAACGGAACCGGCGACGCGCAGACGCAGGCTTCAGCCAGACAGGGAGCCGGCCGGGCTGGCGGACGCCCGGGCACGGCTGATCCGGTTTCTGTGATCATGCCGGTCCGGGACGCAGAACCAGACCTCGCAGAGTCCGTCAGCCAGGTACTGAGCCAGGTCTATCCCGGCGAGCTTGAGTTGCTGCTCGCGGTCGGTCCTTCGAGGGACCGCACCGAGCAGATCGCGAAGGACCTCGCGGCCGGCGACCCGCGGATCAAGGTGGTCGCCAATCCGGCCGGCGGGGTCCCGAGCGGGCTGAACGCGGCCCTGCGAGCGTCGCGTTACCCCGTCATCGTCCGCGTCGACACCAGATCGCGGCTGCCGGCCGGGTACATCGCCGCAGCGGTTCGCATGCTCCGCCAGACCGGGGCGGTTAACGTCGGCGGCATCATGACTGCCGAAGGCGTCACGCCGTTCCAGCATGCGGTCGGGTGGGTGATGACCGCACGGACCGGGGTCGGCCCGGCGAGGTTCCACCACCCAGGCGGCAAGGCAGGACCGTCGGATTCGGTGTACCTGGGGACGTTCCGGCGCGATGCCGTCGAGGCCGTCGGCGGGTACGACGAGCGGTATCTGCGCGGCGAGGACTGGGAGCTGAATCACCGCCTCCGCGAGGCCGGCGGGCTGGTCTGGCGGCAGCCTGCGCTGCGGGTGACGTACCGGCCGCGGGCCGGCCTCCGCGGGCTCGCGGCTCAGTACTTCCTGTACGGCCGGTGGCGACGCGCTGTCTCGCGACGGCATCACGGCACGATGACCCGCCGGTACCTGGCGCCTCCCGCGACGTTGATCGCGCTGGTGATCGGTACGCTGGCCGGGCTCGCGGGAGTTGCGAGCCTGGCCGACCGCACCGGTACCTGGTGGCAGTGGCTGCTCACCGCCGGTATGGCCATTCCGCTTGGCTACCTGATCAGCGTGCTGGTCATCACGGCGAAGGCTGGCACGGACGGGCGCTTGAGCGGACGGGCGGTCGCCTGGCTGCCCGTCGTCATCGCCACCATGCACCTGTGCTGGGGTGCAGGCTTCCTCCTCAGCTCCCGTCGCCTGGTCAAGCCGAGGAGGGCCGGCCTGTCCCCGAGCGAACCCCAGGCCGGAAGCGCAGCGGCGACTCCCGAACCGTCCTGACCGGCGTCATTTCTGGTCAGGTCCGTCCGCCTCCCTATCGGCGAGCAGCAGCTCGGCGATCCGGAAGTCGCCCGGATAAGTGATCTTGAGGTTGCGCTCGCTGCCGGCGACCACAACCACCGGCACGTCCGGCAGGTAACGCAGGACTATGCCGCAATCGTCGGTCGGCGTGAACGCGTCCGCGCGCGGATCGGCGACAGCCAGCTCATGCGCCCGCCGGATCACCGACAGCCGGAAGCCCTGCGGCGTCTGACAGCGCGCGAGCGATTCCCGCGGCGGAATCGACGTCATCACCCCGTCGGTCACCTGGACGATCGTGTCGGCCGTGGGAACGACCACGCCAATGGCCTGAGCGCCGGCAAGCGCCGCCACGCAGTCGGCGATGATCCGCTGATCGACCAGTGGCCTGGCCGCGTCGTGAAAGAGCACGTTGCAATCGGCCTGGTCGCCCCCGTTGTGCTGCTGGCTGAGGTACTCGATTGCCCTTCTGGTAGAACCTGGCCGGTCGATACCGCCCGCGATCACGTCGCTCAGCTTGCGGTATCCGCCGGCCTGCAGGATGCGCTGCGATGTGGTAATGAAATCGGCAGGCATCACGACCACGACTTCATCCACGCCGGCTGCCGCGTCGAACGCGGCAACGCAATGCTCAAGCAAGGTCCGCCCGGCGAGTAGCTGGAGCTGCTTAGGGGTGTTCCCGCCAAGCCGGATGCCCGAGCCGCCGGCCAGCACCACGGCGACTGTCCGCATGAACGGACCCTATCCAGCCGAACGAGCCACGATCCCGCGCGGGTAGTCCGGCCGCTGCCTGCTTGATCGTTCCGCCGCGAAGACGCTCCCGTTTCGGGTCAAGCATCGGACGTCGGCGCCATCTGGGTACGCTGAGTGATTGATCGATTGCAATAGGTAATAATGGCGTCAAGGAGGTCTGATCCTCTCCAGAATGAAGCGCCCGGCAAGCGGTGAACTTATAGCCGATTCCGGTACGAGCAAGCCGAACGACGGCACCGCTGCGCCGCCGCGTCTCGCGCTGCTGATAACCACGGCCGAATCGGCTCGGCGGGCGCTCAGCTGGCTGGCGGCACGGGCGGTCGACCGCTCGCTGTCGCCGGGTTCACTCGCGGCCATGTCGCTCTTGCTGGCCGTATGCGCCGCGGCATGGCTCAGCGGTGGCGGCCGAGGACACGCCGCGAGGGGCCTGCTCGCCATGAGCGGCTGGCTGCTTTTCCTGATGGCGGCCCGCGGCCTCGCCGCGTTCAAGGACCGCGGCCCAACGTCAACCGGATCAGGAGCGGACATCGCCGGCGCCGCGGAATCGGGTGCGCTCAGCTTCGGCTGGCTAGCCGCTGTCTGCGCAGTGGCCGCCGAGTGCGCGATATACGGCGGAATGGCTGCGGACATCGAGCGCACGTCGCTGATCGGTCCCTGGCCGCTCGCGGTGCTCACGGTCTCGGCCGTGGGGATCACCGAGATGCTCAGGGCCTGCCGGTCGGCGGTGCTCTCCGCCGAGCGCAGAAGGGAGTTCGGCCGCAATCCGATCCTGCGAGCCGCGGGAGCGCTGCTCCGCATACCACCGGTCCTGCGCGGGCTGATCGCATTTACCGGGTACGCGGTGAACGGCCCAAGGATCGCTTTGCTCGCCGTGCTCGGCGTCGAAGCCATCGCCATTGCCGCAACGATCATGACGCTTGGCAGGATCACTCCCTCGGCACCTTCGGCTGCCAAGGCTGCCGTGCCGAAGCGCAGTGCGCCCGCGACGACGATCACAGCGGTCGTCGGCAAGCTGGGATCGCCCGGCGAGACGACCGCGGTCCGGTACACGACCAATCCCTCGGCGGCATGGACCGCGGTCGGGCGACCCCGCCGGCAGGCCGGGACGGGCACTGAGAGCCTGATCGGCCCTGCGGCCACGAGCTCGCGCCGCCAGAGCGCCAAGCCCGATGGTGAACACGCGCCTGGCACTGCGGCCGGCAGCTCTCCGGCTCATGGCCGCGCGATGATCCTGGCGCTGCGCGACGACGGCGCCGCGGCGCGCTGGGCCGGCCGGCTGGTGCAGGGGAACCTGATCCCGCTGCCGCCTGCACTGGCAGGCGTCATCGCGACCGCCATGCTCGGGGCTCTCGGGCTGCGTAACCTGCCCGCTTTCATCGCGCTGACGCCACCGGTGGTGATGATGCTGGCCGCGCCGGGCTCAAGTCACCCGCACGACAGCAGGTTCGACTGGCTGGTTCCGGTTTTGCTTGCCGCCGCCCAGTTCGCGTATCTGGGACCGCTCGGATTTTCGCTCGCGCTGCCTGGTCCGATCGTGTTCTCGCTCTGCGCGGTCATGGCCATCTGGTACACGAGCAACTCGGCGATCGTTTCCGGCTCCTCGGCTGCTGGCTCAGAACCAGGGTGGTCGCGGCTGGAAGCAGGTCCGGCCGCGTGGGTCGGCTGGGGCGCTGGCCTCGGCTGGGAGACCAGGATGTTCGTTATCGGATTCGCTGCGACGTTCGGCCTGGCCACGTTCGGCTACCTCGCCCTGGCGGCCTATCTGGGCGTCCTCATCTGCCGGGAGGCCATGACCGGCTATCTGGTGCTCGGGGAGCTAACTGACGACGTCGCCTAGGTCGGCGTGGGCAGCCTGCCAGTCCCGGTACCAGGCTCCGAAGAACGGGTCAGCGTCAGCGAGCGGCACGATATACCGGACGGTCTGCGCGTAGTAGGCCCGCTGCCGCTCCTCGTCAAGGTGCCGCAACGTCTGCACGTTGCTGAGGCGGTCCGCCAGCTTCACCATCATCGCGTCCTTGGGCGCTGCGGCCAGCCGGGCCAGGGTGGCCTCCTTGACATCGGCACGATCCTCACCGGGGCCAGCTTCGGGGATCGTCACCCAGCCGACAAGCTCGGCAACTCGCGGCCCGAACTGCTCAGCGAGCTCGTCGTTGCTGACCGTGGTGTCCTCGACGACGTCGTGCAGCACTGCGGCGGACAGGACATCGGTGTCGGTGACTCCGGCGCCGACGACCAGTGCCTCAAGGGCCTCCAGCAGGTGCTCCAGGTAGGGGGCGCCAGTGGGACGTTGCTGATCACCATGCTTGTCAATGGCGAAATCTATGGCCTCGGAAACCCGGTCGATGGTCTGGGCCGGCAGCCGCTCGCGCATTCCCGCTACGGCGGCTGCCTGCGTATGCCAGTCGGAGAAGTTCGTCACAGTCCCATTCTGGCTGCCGGGATGACCTCAGTGACCTCCGAGCGGGCCGGCGAAGGCGCCCGTGTCGCGGCACACATTAGCGCCGGCCGTGATGCCCCCGTATTTCTTGCTCACGCGAGAGAGCGGCGAGTGTGTACGGGTCTTGCCGCTTGACGTGGCCGGCGTGCTGGTATGCCCGGTCGGAGAAGCGCTAGGCCGCGGGCTGGACTTGGCGCTGGGCTGCGTCCTGCTGGCCGCGAGACCGCCTCCGGTCTGGCCGGGCCGGTGCCGGTGCCGGTGGTCCGGCCGCGGCAGTTTCTTGTCGTGCGCGATCGCGCGGAACAATTTTGTCGCGTCGGTCGACCACTGCACCCAGTTCGGGTTCGGTGCATAAGGGACGACCGGCACCTGGACGAAATGAACGGCGCGTAGCGGCAATGCTCTGAGCCGCTGGACAAGCGCGATCATGTCACCCTGCTTCAGGCCGCTGTCGGTTGTGAGTGAGTCGGCGATGTCCCTGACGATCCTGAACACCCTGGCGGGGTCGCTGAGCAGGCCGGTGTGCTTGACCTTCTGGGCGACCGAGGCCATCAGGAACTGGTCGCGCTGGATCCGCTCCAGGTCTGAGCCGACGCCGATGTATCTCACCCGCCAGTACGCGAGCGCCTCGGCGCCGCCGACGTGGTGGACGCCGGCGGTCAGGTGCAGGTTGGAGCGCTTGTCGTTGATCGGGAACGGCAGGCAGATCCGCACCCCGCCAAGATCGTTGATGACGTGCTCGAAGCCAGTGAAGTTGAGCTCGGCGAAGTGGTTGAGCCTGATGTGCGTTGTGTGCTCGATCGTCTTCCACAGGCACGCAGGGCCGCCGTTGGAGTACGTCGCGTTAATCTGCTCGATCTGTCCGGGCTGTGCGCTCTGCCCTGGCGAACCAGGCTCTTTCTGACAGGCCAGTACCGGGACGACCGAGTCCCTGGGGATGCTCAGCACGACGGCTCGCTTGAGCCCAGGGGACAGATGCAAAACCAGGATCGTGTCTGAGCGCTGACCAGTGACATGCCTGCCGAACCTGGCGTTCTTGCCACTACGCGTATCCGAGCCGATCACCAGGATGTTCATGGCGTTGCCGAAACTCCTGGGCCGGTGCCCCAGGCCGGTCACGTGGACCTGATGGATCTTCCCGAACACGTCGCGATAGACCGCGTACGCGGTCAGCACGCCCCCGACGAGCACGAACGCGAGAACAGCGGCGACCCAGCCAAGCACTCGAGGTGCGCGACGTCTTTGCGGCGCGTTTCCCCTGGTAGCTGCCTGATCGTCCCCGTGCTGCATGGTCTTGCTGGGGTTCTTGCCCAGACCGGCGCTTTTATGCACCGCGGCGGAGACAGGCTTTACTAAAGCCGCCGGGCCGATCGGCTAGCTCAGTTCTCGAACGCGGTTCCGTAACCCTTGCAGGCGTTCGTGCTGCCCCGGTATCCGCCGAACTTGCCGGTCAGGTTGCCCACCGGCTGGGACGGCGGCGGTCCGAGCTTGCTGAACTGCTTGCCGAGGATCAGCGTCACATCCCCTGAGCTGAGCGAACCGACCTCGCGAAGCTTGACGTTCTTCAGCTGCGCGGCGACGGTCTCGGCCGCCGACAGGTCGGCTGGTCCGTGGTATTCGACAACAGACGTCGTGTAGTTGTAGTCGTACGCGCCGCTCGGCGTGGTCGCGCTGCTGGTCGACAAGATGTTGAACCCGCGGGCGCTGAGTGCCGTAGCGGTCGCGCCGGCGATGCCCTGAGCGCCGGACCCGTTGAGCACGTTCACGTTGACCTTGTCGGTGCTGACCAGCTTGGGAGCCGGGCCCGTCTTACCGCCCTTACCAGTCTTACCGGCCTTGCTCTTGCCGCCGTGCTTCTTCTTGTGAGGCAGGGCGCGGTCCCGCTCGATGTCGTCGAACAGCTTCTTGGTCAGCGACTGGTTGAACTCCACCCAGTTCGGGTTGGGCGGATAGGTAACCGTCGGCACCTCGACGAACTGGATCGACTTCTTCGAGATACCGGCAAGGCTCCTGCCGATGCGGACCATGCGGGCCGGGGTGAGGCCGGTATCGGTCGTCAGCGCATGGGCTTTCGAGATCGCATTGATGATCGCCCAGGTCTTGGGCAGGTTGTGCAGCACGCCGGTCTTGAGGATCTTCTGCACCAGGCCGACCATCAGCAGCTGATCGCGCTGGATCCGCTGCAGGTCCGAACCCAGGCCGAAGCCCTCGCGCAGCCGCCAGAACTGCAGCGCCTTATACCCCTTGAGCACGTGCGGACCGGCCTTGAGCTTGAGGTGGTCATACGACGTCTTGTGGATCGCTCTTGGCAGGCAAACCGGAACCCCGCCGATCGCGTTGATCACGCTGATGAAGCCGGTGAAGTTCAGCTGGACGAAGTTGTCCAGGTGGATGCCAGTCGTGTGCTCGATCGTCTTCCACAGGCAGTTGGCCCCGCCGTTGGCGAAGCTCGTATTGAGTTGCTCAATTGAACCCGGGGCGTCGTTCTGGCCGGGGAACCCGCCGGGCTCCGCAGGGCATGAGAAGACCGGTATGGCCGAGTCGCGCGGGAAGCTGAGCACACTAACCCGGCCGCCGCCTGGCGAAATGTGCGCGACCATCACCGTGTCCGAGCGCTGCCCGGCGTCCGGCCCGCCGATCTTGCCGTTGCGTCCTGACCGGGTATCAGAGCCGATCACGAGCACGTTAATCGCGTTGTTCAGCTTGGGCGGGCGGGTACCGAGGTCATGAATTATCTCGGTCTTGATCCCGTCGAGCACGTTGCGGTACTTCACGTAGCCGTAGAGCGTGCCGCCAACCAGGATCACGGTGAGCCCGATCGCGACCCATCCGGCGAGCATCATGCCGAACGAATACCTTCGTGGACCAGGATGGCGGCGCGACCCGTTGCGCGTCATCGTTGGTGGTCCTCCGGGCGGGGGTAGTACGGCCGCCAGTGCGGCGGGCCGTCGAGTTCCGGCCCATGGTACGCCGTTCACAGCGGAAAAATCGCCACTAACCATCATGCGGGACAGCCGATGGCGACCTGGGCGCATGACGGCTCGCCCCATACAGTGGTGTCGTGGGTCCCCCGAATCCGGAACCTGGACAGACCGACGCCAGTTCGGAGACGTCTGCACCCGCCGCGAAGCCGCCGGGCAAGCCGACGCCGCCACCGCGAACCTTTACCGTGCGGTTGCCGCGTGTGCCGAGGAAGGTGTCGCTCCCGTTCACGTTGGTCCAGACCGAGCCGAACCCTGCCGCTGAGCGAGCGGCCCGCGAGCGGCGCGCCGCCAGATTCGCGCACCAGTCGGGACGAGGGTTCGCCAGGCTCACCGTGTTGCCCGCGATCATCGTGGTCGCCTGGCTGGTGCCTGGCCTGCCGCTGCTGCTCGCTGGGGTATTCGAGCCGGTCCCTGAGTTGCTGATCGCCGCGCCGCTGGCGACCGCGATAGCCGTCAACCTCATGCACAGGATTCCCGACCGCTGGGCTTCCGACCTGCCAGGCAGCGGGACGAAGCGAGGCTGGCCCGCCGCGTTCGGGGTTGCCGGGACAGTTGCCATCGCGGCCTCGTTCGTAGCGTGGCAACTCGCTTTGACGTCGCCGTCGGTCATCGCCGCCCGCCTGCCAGGCGTTTACTTCCAGACCGGCTACTGGATCGCTCAGCACGGCTCGCTGCCGATCCCCGGTTCGCTGTCAGCATTCGGCGGTCCCAGGACCGGGCTGCATGTCGCAAGCCTCGGCTTCGCCGAGCACGGCCAGTCCCTGCTGCCGAAGGTGACAGCTGGCCTGCCGATGCTGCTGACGGCAGGGTTCTGGACCAGCGGCACCGGCGGGGGAGCGGT
Organism: Streptosporangiaceae bacterium; assembly: GCA_035276345.1. Lineage (GTDB taxonomy): Bacteria > Actinomycetota > Actinomycetes > Streptosporangiales > Streptosporangiaceae > Chersky-822. The sequence continues at coordinate 16,489 of DATELR010000227.1, forward strand.
GATCGGCCCGGTACTCGGCGGCCTTGCGATCTTGTCGTTCGGCGGTCTCGTCGGCCGGCTGGCCGGCCGGCAATGGGCTCCAGCGGGAGCGCTCGTCCTGGCCCTCACGCTGCCCGAGCTCTACACCAGCAGGGACGCCTTCAGCGAAACAGCCGTCCAGGTGCTCCTGTTCGGCGGGATCAGCCTCGTCATCGACGCGCTGACGGTCAGCAGGACGGGCGCGACATCAGCGGAGCCTGCCGCCGCACTGGCAGCCGGGCCGAACGCCGGACGCGAGCAGGTCGGCGTAGCGGCGAACACGGCGGGTTCTCCCGGGGCTGAACCCGGATCACCTGGCGGGCTCAGCAAGGCCTGGCCGGGCGAGACCGCGCGGCCCGCACCGCCTCAGCCCGCCGAGACCGCGCCCCTCACGGCCTTCGGCAATGCGGGCGAGGGCACGGCGAATGCCGGCAGTGCCGCGCCCGGTTCCGACTCCGACGGTACGGCTCCGCTTCCGGCGGTTGTCGCGACGCCGCCAGCGGGGCGATTTGCGAGACTGCGAAGGCGCAATCTGCCCTTCCTGAACCGATCCGCGATGACGGCGGAGACAATGCTCGGCGGACTCGGCGGTCTTGCGCTCGGCCTGACCAGCCTGCTCAGCCTTTCCTCGCTCGCGTACCTGATCCCGGCGATCCTGGTGGCAGGGGTGCTGCTGAGCGTTCGGCGGGCGGTCGGGCTCGCCTTTAGCGCCGGATTGGTGATCGGCTGCGGGTACGGCCTTGCCGCCGCCTACCTGCTCGCGCAGCCGCCTGCCGGGCCGCAGACAGTGCCGCTCAAGGTCATCGGCCTGGACGCTGGCGGCCTGGCCCTCCTGACGGCCGCGGCCGTGCTGCTGCTCCGCTACTCATGGGCGCGCGGGGTGGCCCGCGACATCGTGTCCCGGCCGCCGATCCGATGGCTGCCGGGATTGGCCAGCGCCGCGGTCATCATAGGGATCGCATGGCTGGCCGTGCGGCCGTACCTGCAGAAGGCGCGGGGCGACCTCGGCCCCGCCGCCGCCCATTATGTTGGGCACCTGCAGCGAATCGCGGGCCTGCCGATCGACCCCAACCGGCTCTACTCCGAGGACACCTTGTACTGGGTGATCTGGTACGCCGGCATCGCCACCGTGCTGCTGGGTGGATTTGGCGCGGCGATCCTGATCCGCCGATGCCTGCGAGCGCTGCTGAGCGGGCAGGACACCTCAGGCGCGCGCCTGAACTGGGCGCTCCCGCTGACGCTCGTCCTGGTCGGCTCGGCGGCCGTGCTGTGGCAGCCATTTACCGTGCCCGACCAGCCCTGGGCGAGCAGGAGACTGGTTCCAGTTGTGATTCCCGGGCTGATCCTGCTCGCCACCTGGGCCGCGGCGTGGCTCACCAGACGGGCGAGGGAGCGCGGCGCCGGCGTGACGACGGCCGGGTTCGTTGGCGCGTTCTGCGTCGGGGCCATGTTGCTGCCGTCGGTCAGCACCTCGTTCGGCTTCGGCCTCACGCACGCCGGCACCCGCGGCGGCCTGCAGCCGACCGCGGGCGGCCTTGCACAGCACCGGGTCGGTCAGCACGAGGCGGACGCGGTCCGCAGCCTGTGCGCATCGATCGGCAATTCGTCGTCCGTGCTGATCGTGGACCGGCATATCGCCAGGGACTTCAGCCAGGTGATCAGGGGAATGTGCGGCGTGCCCGTCGCGTGGGTGTCGCCGAAGTCGCCTGCATCGACGATCTCCGCGGCGATCGCGGGTATCGCCAAATCCGGCAGGCACGCTGTTGCACTAGGTTCCAGCCCGCCTCAAGTCGGCGTATTCGGCGGTTCGCCCACGCTGGTCTTGAAGCTCGTCACCACGCAGTACCCGCACGAGCTGACCCAGCCTCCCGGCGCGCCATGGCGGGCAACCTACCGGATCTGGATGACATCCATCGGGGTTCCCAACTCCGGCGTGTGATTCCTGCCTACTCTGATTAGGTGCCTTACCGGCCGACCTGGCGGATGTGGGTGACTGCAGCGGCGGTTGCCGCGACCGGCGCCGCGGGGTGCGCGAGCGCAGCGACACAGCCACGACCCAGGGGAGCTGCCCGGACTGCCAGCGCCACTCATCGGGCCAGCCCGAGTCCGGGGTCGTCGCGCGCTGGCCGGGCGGCGGGGAACATCACGCTGGCGTTCGCAGGAGACGTCCATTTCACCGGCCGCACCGCGAAGCTGCTGCGGCGACCCGCGACCGCGTTCGGCCCGATCGCCGCACTGCTCAGGTCGGCCGATCTGACGGTGGTCAACCTGGAGACCGCCGTTACCTCGGGCGGCACTCCGCAGCCGAAGTACTACCACTTCAGGACCCGGCCCGCGGCCTTCACCGCGCTGCGCGATGCCGGCGTCGACATCGCCAACATGGCCAACAACCACGTACTCGACTACGGCAGGACCGGCCTCGCCGACACATTGGCGGCGGCCAGGGCCGCCCATTTCCCCGTCCTGGGGATTGGCGCCAACGCCGCGGCGGCTTGGTCGCCGTACATCGTGACCGTCAAGGGAGTGAAGATCGCCTTCCTGGGCGTGTCTCAGGTTGCCGAGCTGGCATCGTCCTGGGTCGCGACGAAGACCCGGTCCGGCGAGGCGCACGCGATCAACCTGCGCCGCACGCTCGCCGCGGTCCGAGCGGCGCGCAAGGTTGCCGACGTGGTGATCGTGATCATGCACTGGGGCACCGAGGGCCAGGCCTGCCCTGACGCTAACCAGCTCGCGCTCGCGCCGAAGCTCGCCAGGGCCGGGGCGAACATCATCGTCGGCTCCCATGCGCATGTGCTGCAGGGATCAGGCTGGCTGGGCCGGACATTCGTTGCATACGGGATGGCGAACTTCTTGTGGTGGGAGGCGTCCTACAGCACGAACACCGGCGTGCTGCTGCTAACGCTGCACCGGCACGGGCCACTGAGCGCCCGGTTCGTGCCAGCGACAGTTTCCGCTACCGGACAGCCCATCATTGACACCGGCCGCGCTGCCCGCCAGGCGCGAGCGCATTACCGCAGGTTGAGGTCCTGCACGCAACTGTCTGCTCAGCCGAGTTCCGGGCCAAGACGTTGAAGACTTTTACGCCTATCTGGCGCAAAAGCCTTCAAGATCATGGCGACGACGGGCGAAGCCGCGCAGCAACCAGCGGATTTGCCTGCCGAGGGTTATCCTCCTACAGTAGAGAGACCGACGCGGGGTGGAGCAGCTCGGTAGCTCGCTGGGCTCATAACCCAGAGGTCGCAGGTTCAAATCCTGCCCCCGCTACTACGTGGAAGGCCGGTTCCGGATACGGGACCGGCTTTTTGCATGTCTAGCTAGAGGTGGGCACCAGCCCACATAGCTGGTCGCTGAGGTTTCGCAGCCGTCGCCGGGCGGCGGCGTCCAGCGCCTGTGGGTTGGGAGCGGCCTCACGTTGCCCGTTGAAGTACCGACCCGTCACGCCGTCGAGCCGTGGATCGGCAACCAGCCGCTCGGTCGCGCGGGTGCCATCCTCGAGCGTGCTCGCGGGATTGATACCGGCGCCCACGACCATCTTGGTGGGCATGTACGTCGCCGGATGCAGGCAATTCGCGGTGACTGCATGCGGGTCAAGTTCGTCGGCTAGATCAAAGGTGAACATGATCTGGGCGAGCTTGCTCTGGGCGTACGCACGAGCACCGTCGTAGTCCCGTTCAAGCATGACGTTGCCGAAGTCAATCGGCGCCTGGCCGGCGGAGGCGACGTTGACGATCCTGGCAGGCGCGCTGTCCTGCAACTGCGGCAGCAGCAACCTGGTCAGCAGGTATCCCGCCAGGTAGTTGACGGCGAACCTGAGCTCGTAGCCGTCGAGGCTGACCTCGCGTTCCTGGCCGCCGTCGGTTGTGGAACCGATCCCGGCGTTATTGACCAGGCCGCAGAGGCTGACATGGTCAGCCATGACGCGGTCGGCGAGGTTCCGCACCTCATCGAGGGAGGCGAGATCGGCGCGCAGCCAGTGCAGCCGGTCATTGCCCGTGCGGGCGGCGATGTCGGCGACAACCTGGCTGCCGCGAGCGTCGTCACGGCCGTGGATCAGCACGGTGCCACCTTGGGCGGCCAGTTCGGTGGCCAGCGCGCGGCCGAGGCCGTCGGTGGCTCCCGTAATCAGGATTGCCTGCTCGGTGAGCGGCCGCATCGGCTTCTCCTTCCAACTGGTTCCGGCTGCCCTGTCCTATTAGACCAAGTCAGCCTGCAAGGCTAGCCGCGTCAGTTCCGCACGGCGCTGGCTTCCTGTCCTGGTCAGGATCCGGTCGAGACTGGAGCGGACAGCGGGGATGCTGATGGAGAGCTGGGCGGCGATCTGGGAGTTAGTGCGGCCCTTGGCGACGAGGGTGACCAGTTCGCGCTCGCGGTTACTCAGATGCGGCAGGCTCGGTTCTGCAGCGGGTTCCTCGGTTACATCGCTTACCAGCATGAGCACGTACTCGGCTGCTACGGCCGGAGTCATCGCGGCACCGCGCTCCTCGGCCGCACGCACCTGGGCGGGTCCCAGTTCCTGGCGGGCCCTGCGCCGCGACGGATCGGATTCCATCGCTTCCTGCGTCATGCTCTCCGTTTCGCCCTGGCCTTCTGTCCAGGTGGCCCGCCTCGTGGCAGCTTCGGCCGCCCATACCGTGATGGCGTCCCGCCAGCGCTCGATGGCGACGCACATCTCGCCGCAGAGTTCGAGGCAGTTGAGCAGCAGCACGTTGGCCCTGGTCCGGCCGAAGAGCTCGATAACTTCGCTCAGGTGCTTGCGGGCAGAGGTCAGCCGGCCGGCGTTGACGTCGAGCAGCGCCATCGAGAGCAGCCCGTCGCCCTGGTCGTAAAGCGCTCCGGCATTCCTGGCTGCGGCCAGAACATCGGCACAGTACCGCTCGGCTTCAGCTGTCTCGCCGAGCTCGCCCAGAATCCTTGCCAGGATGATGTTGCAATGCCGACCGATGTATCCGGGTATGGCGGATTGGTCGATCTGCTGCGCCTGGCGCAGCCACGCTACGGCTTCCTCGTTATTCAGCTGGTACACGGCCTCTGTCCCGAGCCAGTACAGCGCGTACGCCTCGCCGGCCGCATCGCCAAGTTCCCTGGACAAGGCGAGGGCCTTGCTCCCGTCCGCCGCGGCCTCGGGCATGCGGCCCAGGTTCGCTAGCGCGCCCGAACGCCACGCGAGCGCGCGGGCCAGCACAGGCGCTGGCGT
>DATELR010000228.1:0-12674 GCA_035276345.1 Streptosporangiaceae bacterium
CGATCGCCAGGATCGGGATGATAGAGAGCGCCCTCGCCATTGCCGTCATTTCGTTCCTTCGTGTCTTTTCCGATCACTTTCCACTGCAGCGACAATTGCCGCGAATGTAACGCCGGGCGAGGGCGCGGTCAACCATCGCTAGGCGGACCAGCGATGACCATTGTGCTGTCGAGGGCGCTGGTCTTGCTCGCGCTGGACTACGAGCGCGAGTCACCGCTCTCGCTGCCGATGAGCGCTGACATTCTGCCGGCCATAGGCACGGATAAAGTGCGGCTGCGCGACCTGCCGCTGCGCGCCGGAGTCTCCAAGGAAGCGGTGAGTGCCGCAACCGGGTTCCTCGGGCGGACCGGATTCGCGGTTCGCGATCCTGGCCCGGCGGTCGCCCTCACCGAGCGCGGAATCGCCGCCATGAACGCACATGACGGGCTGCTCCTCGCTGCGGAGGCGCGCTGGGCGGTACCTGCACAGATTGAGCGGCTGCGCGCGTGCGTGATCCGTTTCGCGAATCAGCAGACGACCGACGGCGCGGCCGTGCTCAGCCTGGGCCTGCGGCCTTATCCGGACGGGTGGCGTTGCGCTGCCGGCGTATCCGATGGTGCTGCACCGCGGCGGGTACCCGGACGGTTCCTGAGGGCGTAAGCCAATGCTTGACAGGCCATAGCTCCAGCACTCTATAGTACTAGGTACCTAGTTAAATGAACGGAGCCTGGTGATCGAGTTCCATTTGGACAGCCGTTCGGGTGTCTCGCCATACCTGCAGTTGATCCAGCAGGTCAGGCAGGCGCTCAGGCTCGGCATGCTCGCCGAGGGAGATCAGCTTCCGACCGTTAAGGACGTGGTGGGCAGCCTGGCGATCAACCCCAATACCGTTCTCAAGGCCTACCGGGAGCTCGAATATCAAGGCTTGGTTGCAGCCCGTCCTGGGGTCGGCACTTTCGTAACGAAGACCCTGGCGGACGACACGATTGCGGCGCACGCCGGGTTGCGCACGGACCTTGAGAAGTGGCTCGCCAGGGCGCGCCAGGCCGGGCTCGACGACGAGAGCATCGAGGCCCTCCTCCAGACCACTTTCCGCGCAACAACTAAGGAGGCGGTATGACCGTCGCACTCCAGTCGCGGGCGCTCACCAAAAGGTACGGAAGGCGCCAGGCGCTGACCGATTGTGAGCTGTCCGTTCCGGCCGGCCGGATCGCTGGCCTGGTCGGGCCGAACGGAGCGGGAAAGACAACCCTGCTCCACCTGGCGGTCGGGCTGCTCGCACCGACCTCAGGCACGATCGAGGTACTGGGCGAACCCCCGGCCAGCAGCCCCGCGCAGCTTGCCAGGGTGGGCTTCGTTGCCCAGGACACTCCTGCCTACGGCCGGCTCAGCATCGCTGATCACCTGAAGCTTGGCGCGCGCATGAACCCTGGCTGGGACGACCAGCTTGCCCAGCGCCGAATCTCCGACCTCGGTCTCGAACCTCGCCAGAAGGCCGGCAAGTTGTCCGGCGGCCAGCGCGCTCAGCTTGCCTTGACGCTTGGTATCGCGAAGCGGCCCGAGTTCCTGATTCTCGATGAGCCGGTCGCCAGCCTCGACCCGCTGGCCAGGCGAGAGTTCCTGCAAGGCTTGATGGCGGCCGCGGTGGACCAGGAACTCACCGTATTGATCTCGTCCCATCTCGTCGCGGACCTTGAGCGAGTATGCGACTACCTGATCGTGCTCCAGGACTCCCGTGTTCAGCTCGCGGGAGATGTCGACGGCTTGCTTGCCACGCACCGGCTGCTCAGCGGGCCGCGGTGCGACTCCGCGCAACTGCCGGCGGCCTGGCAGGTCATCTCGGCCAGTCACACCGACCGGCAAAGCACGCTGCTGGTCCGTACCTCCGAGCCGGTAACGGACGCTAGCTGGTCGGTTGCGGAGATCAGCATGGAGGACCTGGTCCTCGCGTACATGAGCAACGCCACTGTCGCGCCGAGCCGCGATCGCACCCTGGAGGTCCAACGATGATGTGGCTGACCTGGCGCCAGTTCAGAGCTCAGGCAGTTGTGACGGCTAGCGGGCTCGTCCTGGTGGTCGTGGTGCTGGCCGTGAGCGGCGTGCAATTCGCGGACAACTTCCACGCCACCATTGCCGGATGCCAGGCGCACGGCACCTGCGACCAGCTCGCCAGCGGATTCCTCAATGCACTCAAGGGCTCTGGCTACGGAGTGATCGGCCAGATCGCCATCGCGCTGACCTACGCCGTTCCCGGACTGATCGGAGTTTTCTGGGGAGCACCGCTTATCACGCGAGAGATCGAAACAGGCACCTTCCGCGTCGCCTGGACCCAGAGCGTGATGAGGAGCCGCTGGCTGGCCGTCAAAGTCGGTCTGATCGGGCTGATCGCGCTGGCCAGCGCGGGCCTGCTCAGCCTCATGGCCAGCTGGTGGATGCACCCGATCTACCAGGCATCAGCTACGGCACGCGGCTCTGATTCGGCCGTCAGCCGGCTGGCGCCGGCGGTATTCGGCGCAAATGGCATTGTGCCTATTGGTTACGCCGCCTTCGGATTCGCGCTGGGCCTGACTATCGGCGTGCTGATCCGCCACACCGTCCCCGCCATGGCCGCCACGCTGGCAGCGTTCGCGGGGATCCAGTTTGCCTGGCCGCGGTGGATCAGGCCGCATCTCATGACCCCGCTGCACAGCACCACGCCACTAGACGTTTCGAAGATCAACGAGCTGATGATCGATCCGTCAGGGCACATGTACGTGACGGCGTCGGTATCGAAGCCTGGGGCCTGGGTCCTCGCGAATCAGACCATCGACCCGGCCGGAAACCCGTTCACTGGACCACCTACCAATGCATGTCTCAACCAGGGCATCCAGGCGTGCAACGCTTCGGTGACCAGACTGCACCTGCGCAGCGTCGTTACCTATCAGCCGGCCAGCCGGTACTGGGCATTCCAGGGGATTGAAGTCGCGATCTTCCTGGCCGTCGCGGTCGCGCTGGTGTGCTTCTGCCTGTGGTGGGTAGGCAGGCGACGCTTGTCCTGATCTGCGCCGTTCGTTAGTCCGTGGTCAACGGGTAGCTTCGAACTGGCGCTACGCTTCCCACCAGGCCTCTCCTCGCGCAGGAGGTGATGATGTGAGTGCCGCGGGCCAGGAACACGGCGATGAGCCTTCAGAGCAGACAGATCCCGCTGTAGCAGCAACGGTCTCCGCATCGACGCCAACCAAGTGCCCGGCTAGGACCAGGGTCTACCGGTCGGGCAACCTGGTTGCCGCTGGCTTTCCTGTTGCCGAGATCAGCGACTACCTGGACAAGGACGACGGCTCAGTCGTCTGGCTCGATCTGCTTGATCCTGGCGAGCGTGACCTCGACGTGCTGAGCGATGAGTTCGGCCTGCACCCCCTCGCGGTCGAGGACGCTGAGCAGCAGCATGAGCGCACCAAGCTCGACCGGTACAGCGGCTACCTCTTCCTGACCGCTTACTCGGTGCGTCTTAACCAGAAGACCGGCCGGCTGGGCACCAGCGAGCTGTCCGCGTTCATCATGCAGCGGGCGCTGATCACGATCCGCAAGGACGAGTCTTTCGACATCGGCGCGGTCGTCCGCTACTGGGACGGCAGCCCGGACCTTGCTAAGGAAGGCGTCGGCTACCTCCTGCACGGCCTGCTCGACAACATCGTCGACGGCTACTTCTCGGCCGTGCAGTCGCTCGATGACCAGATTGAGGACATCGAGGACCAGCTCTTTTCGGACAACCCTCGAGAGCAGGGGATGGTCCAGCGGCGGAGCTTTGAGCTGCGTAAGAGCCTGGTCCTGCTGCGCCGGGTAGTGCTGCCCATGCGCGAGGTCGTCAACGCCGTGATGCGCAGGGACCTCGGGATCATGACCGACGCGCTGCAGCCCTACTACCAGGACGTATACGACCACGTGCTGCGGGCCACCGAGTGGACTGAGAGCCTGCGCGACCTGGTGACCACGATCTTGGAGACCAACCTGACCGTGCAGGCCAACCGGATGAACGTGATCAGCAAGAAGGTCACCAGCTGGGCGGCGATCATTGCCGTTCCGACGTTCGTGACCGGCTTCTACGGCATGAACGTTCCCTACGCCGGTTTCGGCAGGGCCTGGGGCGTCGCGGTAGCTGTCGTGCTGATGGTCGTCACTTCCACCACGCTCTACTTTGTGTTCAAGGCCAAGGACTGGCTCTAGCGACCGCACGCTCGCGCAAGGTCGTCATGCGCGCTGGCCTGCGACAGGTTGTACCTGGTGCCGCCGGTGGACAGCGAGCAGAGTGCGCGCATGATCTGGACGCGGTCGTTGGTGCTGCCCAGATTGGCGAGCATGGTCGGCACGGCATCAGGGCCGAGGAGTCGGACTTGCGCGACGTCGAAGGTACGGCCATGAGCGGCGCGATTCATGTTGGTCTGTGCGACGATCGCGGCGGGATTCGCGATGCCCCAGATGCCGATGAGGACGAGGCCGGAAACGGTTACGAGAGCCGCGAATCGCCGGCGTGGCAGACCACGGCGGGGAATGCTGGCTCCGAGTAGCAAGAACACCGCGCCGATCCAGCCGGCGGCCGCGAGACAGGCTAGCCGTAGCAGCGTCAGCCCGAACGCAGCCTCATAGAGCTGCAGCCGCCGGATAGCGACGACAACGACCAGAACCGTCAGGACAACGGTGAGCCACGACAGGCCGGCAATCGCCGGACGGTCAGGATTGGCGCAGACGCGCACTGCCAGCAGTACGACGAGGGTGATCGCGGCACACGCAAGCAGCTGAAAGAAGCCGCTTCGCGCGTACTGCGCGTATGTCAGGCCCTCGGTGACAAGGACGTGGTGTCCCCCGTCGGACAGCGCCACGAGCTGCGCGGCGACGAAAGCCAGGTAGAGGCCGCACAGGGCACCGAGTATGAGTCCGGCCTCGACGGTTCCAAGCGACGGGGCGGGCAGTAGCGCCGACAGCGGCCGTTTGGCGCTGGCGGCTCTGGCCAGTCCGATCACGATCCAGGCGCCGGCCGCTGCGAGCAGCGCGTGGCTCAGCACCGCGTTCAGGTTGAACCAGGATCGGAAGATCGGGTCTGCCCAGGCGAGCAACAACCCGACGCTCAGCGCGACCGGTGCGCCGAGTAGCAGCCCGCGCGTGACGGCCAGCCCGTGCGCCTTTCCCGGGGCGTGAACCGGCCTGAGCATGCCCGGAGCGAGCGCGATGTGGCAGACGACTATCCAGATTCGGTTCGCCAGCGCCGTGAACGCCTCTGCCATTGCGCTGCCATCGGCGCCGTGGGAGACCCCGAGCACCAGCACCAACGTGACCGCGACCGTGGTGGGGACGATCACCCAGGGACTCGCCCTGAAGACGAGCAGCAATCCGAACAGCGGCGCAACGCCGATCAGTATGCGCCCGGTCAGCCCGCGGACACGCGCGCTGAGCAGGAGCCCCGCGGCGACGATGGCGATCCACGCCGTCGCGGCCGCGCTGGCGATGCCAACCCGGGCGGCCATATCGAAGCCGACCGCGCCGATCAGGGCAGCAAGCACAATCCGGCGATCCGCTCTCGCCCGCACGAGGAAGTAAGTGGGATGCTCGATGGGCGTGGCTTGCGCCGCTGCGCGGCCGGTTGCAGGCATGGGAGTATCCACTGAGGTCCTTCCCGATCGGGTCAGCTAGGTAGCTGGAAGATGATGCGGCAGCCCGCGGGCAGCCGTGACTCGGCCCTGATGGACCCGCCGTGCAGTTCGACGATCGATCGCGCGATGGCCAGCCCGAGCCCGGCCCCGCCGGATTCGGACGCGCGGGCGGCGTCGACGCGGTAAAAGCGGTCGAAGATGCGCTCTATCTCGCCGCCCGGAACTCCGGTGCCCTCGTCGCTGACCTCGAACCGGACGCCGCTCGCCGAGGGGGCGCCTCGCACCCTGACTTCGGCGCCGGCCGGGCTGTGCCTGACGGCATTGGTGAGAAGGTTGGTCAGGACTTCATGTATCCGGTCCGGATCTCCAGTGACGGTGAGCCCGTCAATCACGTCGGCAGCGATGCGCACTTCTGGACGGAGCGGGCTGACCTCGGCCACGGCGGCGCCTACAACCTCGGCGGCCAGGAAGTCCTGCCGGTCGAGCCGGACGGCGCCGGACTCGAACTGGGACAGCTCGAGCAGCTGATCTACCAGCCTGCTCAGCCGCTCGGTTGCCGTGAGCATCGCGGCGACGGCTTCGGCGTCCAGCGTCTCCACCCCGTCGGCCAGGTTCTCCAGCCGTGCGCGCAGCGCGGCTATCGGCGTCCGGAGCTCATGGCTCACGTTCGCAACGAGCTCCCTGCGCTGCAGCTCGATCTCTTCGAGCCTGGTCGCCATCGCGTTGAAGGACCTAGCCAGGCCCCCGACTTCATCTTGTGAAGTGGCGGTGACGCGCTTGCTATAGTCGCCGTTCGCCATCGCCCGAGTAGCGGCGACCATCTGACGTAGTGGCAGGACCATGCCATGCGCGAGGAACTGGATAATGGCAAGCGAAAGAACCAGCCCGCCGATGAACGCGAATCGCGCATGGAGGCCGAACGAGACGGTCAGGTAGATGGCGCCGACGGTCACGGCGACCGTGCCGACGACGACGAGACCTAGCTTCACCTTGATCGACTGAGCCCAGTCGAGCGGCCGGGGGACTGCCATCAGCCTTGCCCGTCCGTGCCGGCGTAACCGATGCCGTGGACCGTCCTGATGATGTCGGCGCCGACCTTCCTGCGAACGGCCCGCACGTGCGAGTCGACGGTGCGCTGACCTGAACCGTCGCGGTAACCCCAGACCTCGGCCAGGATCTCGTCCCTGCTCCTGACCACCCCTGGAGCCTGCAGCAGGAAGACGAGCAGATCGAATTCGGTCGCGGTCAGCGTCACGAGCCGACCGTCGATCCTCGCCCTGCGCCGTGGCACGTCGACCTCAACCTGGCCCGCGCGCAGCACACGATCAGGATCCGCTGCCGAGCGCTCGGCCCGCCGCAGTAGCGCCCGAACCCTCGCCGTCAGCTCGCGCATGCTGAACGGCTTGGCCAGGTAGTCGTCGGCTCCGACCTCAAGGCCGACCACCAGATCGGTCTCCGAGCCGCGGGCCGTCAGCATGATCACGGGAACAGGGCGCTCCCGCTGAATCCGGCGGCATACCTCGAGGCCGTCAAATCCCGGGAGCATCACGTCAAGGACGACGGCATCGGGCTGCGCGGCCGTTATCAGCCGGACGGCTTCTGGGCCGTCCCCGGCAATGTCGATGCAATGACCCTCGCTGCGCAGACGCGCGGCGATCGCCGCAGCGAGCTCCGCCTCGTCCTCGACCACCACGATCTTGGCCACGCAACGAAGCTAGTGGATCAGATGTGAAGATTTCGACGCCACGATTGTGAAGATGTCGTGCAAGATCGCGGCCAGCATCAGGTGCTGAGCAGGACCACTCCGCCCAGGGCAGCGACCACGCCCATCGACTGAACGGGCCTGAGCCGCTCGGCGAGGATGCCTCGTGCCAGCAACGCGGTGACAATCGGATAAAGGGAGGCCAGCACCGCCGCGACTGCCAGGTTGCCGCGGCTTGCGGCGAAGGTATACGAGCCGTTCGCGACGACGTCGGAGATCCCGATCGCCGCGAGGGCGGTCAGACGCCTCATGCCGAGCGTGAGCCCGCGGAGCACTCCGGCCCTCAGCACGATTGGCGCCAGCACGAGGACGCCGGCTACTCGCTGCAGCAACAGCGTTCCGTAGAGGCTGCCGTTGCCGACGGCCAGCGGTAGCAGCGAGTACGCGATGCCGAACCCGATCGCGGCTAGAGCCGCGAAGATCACCGCTCGCCGCCGGACATGAACATCGCCGCGGAGTTCTGGGCCGCTGGCCAGGATGACGCCGATGAAGGTGACCGCGATCCCGGCGCCCTGCAACGGGCTCAGATGTGCGCCACGCGCCAGGCCGACCAGCACGGGAATCGCCGTGCCCGCCGCGGTGATCGGCGCAACCAGCGAGAGCGGCGCGTCGGCCATCGCGCGGTAAAAGCTTGCCAGCGACAGCGTGCCCACAACGCCAGCCGCAGCCGCGATCGCCAGGTACCAGCCGCCTGGAAGCGAGAACAGTGGCGCCAGCAGCACCAGGCCCAGAAGCGCGATGCCTTGCGAGATAAGTACCGCAGCCGACGGGTGCAGCCGGCGCGATATCAGCCCGCCGCCGAAGTCCGACGAACCCCATAGCAACGACGCAGCCAGCGCGAGCAATGCCGTCACAGGGCAGGCCTGCCCGCCATCAGACCGCTGAGGGCAGCCACGACGAGCCCGCCGAGCGAGGGCAGGTCGTACCCGCCTTCCTGAATGGCCACGACCGGGCCGAGGGCTCCGATCAGCTCGCCCGCCCTGCGGTAGCCGTCGGCGGTTACCTGGAGCGGGCTTTCTGGGTCATCGGCGGCGGCGTCCACGCCGAGCGAGACCACGACGGCGTCGGCGCTGTGCGCCTCCTCGCAGAGCGCGCCCACCGCGGTCAGCCAGTCATCGTCGCCGGTGCCTGGGGCCAGCGGGATGTTCCGGTTGGCGCCGATGCCCTGGCGCGCGCCGCGCTCGTCGGCATAGCCGGCGTAATGAGGGAACCAGCCCTCCCCAGGATCGACGTGCAGGCTGCCGTAATAGACATCCGGCCGCTCATAGAAGATCGCCTGAGTTCCGTTGCCGTGATGGGCGTCGATGTCGATCACCGCGACCCGCTCGGCTCCTGAATCGCGCAGCGCCTGGGCGGCGAGGGCCGCGTTGTTGAGGTAACACGATCCGCCATAAGCGGACCTGGTCGTGTGATGGCCCGGCGGCCGGCACAGCGCATAGGCGATTGGAACTCCCGCCGCGACCAGTTCTGCTGCGGTCAACGCGGCATCGGCGGCGCCCTTGATCGCTTCCCAGCTGCCCGGGCCGACGAGGGTCATCGTGTCATAGCAATACCGGCCCACCCGCCCGTGCGTAGCGGCCGGTGACCGCATGGGCAGATCGCCGAGCAGGCCAGGAGTAGGAAACACGTAAGGCACCACTCGGTTGCGGCCGTAGTCACGCTCGTACGGCTGCCACTGTTCCCAGATCGTCGCCAGGTGCTCGACAAGCTCGGGATCGTGCACGGCCAGCAGAGCGCTCGTGTCGTGGGTCATCGCGTCTTTCACGCTAACGCCCGCCTGGGTCAGCGCGTCCAGCAGCACGCTCGCTCGCTCGGGCACTTCCGTGCCCGTCTCCCAGACCCCGAGCCACACCTCGCCCGCGGGCTCATGCCGCAGGCAATCTGCGCTCCATACGACGGGCAGCCCGGAAAGCGTCGTCATCGGTTTCTCCCGTCCCGCGGTATTCGCCCGACCGCGTTACGCCAGCCAACGTGCTTGCGCGATGATCATCGGGTGACTCGGGCCGCCGATCTCGGCATCAAAATAGGGACCTTGCCAAGCGGACAGACCGCCTCAATTGTAGATGTACCTGGCGTGGGTGTCGGACACGCCACGGTCTGGCGCGACGAACCAGGGCCGCCGGACGGCCGTGGTGTCGCCAGAACGGGCGTCACGGTGATCGATATCGGCGGCAACCTGTTCCGCAGTCCGGTTCCGGCCGGTGGCGCGGTGCTGAACGGCGCCGGCGAGTGCACGGGTTTCATAACAGCGGGCGAGTGGGGGCTGGTCGAGACCCCGATCTTCCTGACCTCGACGATGCAGGTCGGGCGGGTCTACGACGCCGCCTGCGAGCTCTTGATGGCTGAGGATCCGGCGATCGGTCGCGACGAGGTGATCATCCCGGTGGTGGCAGAGTGCGACGACAGCTTCCTCAGCGAGTCACGCCGGATGCAGGTCAGCACGGACGATGTGCGCTCTGCGCTGGAGGCCGCCAGGGATGGTGTAGGCGGCCTGGCTCCGGACGAGGGTGCTGTCGGCAGCGGGACTGGCATGAGCTGCCTTGGATTTAAGGGCGGGATTGGTTCGTCGTCGCGGCTGACCCCGTCCGGTCATGTCGTCGGCGCGCTGGTGATGACCAACTTCGGTGAGCAGGACCGGCTCACGGTTGACGGGGTGCCGGTAGGCAGGATGCTGCCATCTGCCGAGGACCCGGCCGGGTGGCCGCCGCCCGCCGGCTCGTGCATCACGATCGTCGTCACGGACGCGCCGCTCGACTCGGCGGCCTGCGCACGGTTGGCGAGACGTGCGGGGTTGGGCCTGGCGCGGACCGGATCAACCGCCAATCACGGCAGCGGCGAGATCTTTCTCGCCGTGGCGACAGGCCGCCGGGCGCCCCGCGGCACGACGCCGGCCGGACGAGATCTGATGACCGGCAGTGAACTGAACCCGTTCTTCGAAGCGGTCGTCGACGCGACCGAGGAAGCAGTGCTGAATAGCATGCTCGCCGCGCCGACAGTCGTAGGGAGAGACGGCAATTACTCTCGCGGCCTGCCAGCGGACCGGGTTGCCGAGTTGCTGTCAGCCGCAGGCAGGATCTAGCCGTCCGGCATCACGCCGCTGTGGGCGGGCTGTGGCTGTGTATGGTGCGGCCGTTGGGGCCGGTGGTTGTGGTAGTGCCGTCGGCGTTCAGCGTGATGGTCCCGGACACGCGGTTGGACATGCCGGGTGACTTGTGACCATTTGAAGGAACAATGGTCATACAATTTGTGGCATGTCTAATGCCACAACTCAAGGAACGCCGAGCAGCTCGCCAACACAACCGACTGAGCAGAAAACTGTAAAAGCTTTCGGCGCCATCACCGGAGGCGGCGCGGTTGCGCTAGGCGGGCTCCTATTAATGGTCTACACGCAGAAACCCGCCGTCGTGCTTCCGTGGGCGCTGTGCGTCCTCGGACTGTCGGCCTTCGCGCCGGTCATTCCGGCAGTGCCCCGCCTGCTGCAGCTCGGCATCATCGGAGTGATCGGCATAGCTCTCGTCGCCTCGAGCGTCATCGTGTTCGTCAATCCGAAGCTGCTCACTCGCACCACGGTCCACGTCATTCATAAACAAGTCCCGACACCGGCCCCGGCGCTGAAGACTGATATCGAACTTGCTCCCGTCAGTGAGCCAATCCCGTTCTGCAATGTGTTCGCCGGTACCGGGACAATCCCTAACGGATACGAACTGTGGATCTTCGACAAGGACGCTGAAGACGCGAGCGCGAAGTATTACCTGGACACGCAAGCGGTCCAGTCCGGCAAGACCTGGACAGCGGGCAACATTGAGATCGGCGACGGCGCAGGTGATACAGGCCATCAGACGACCGTCTTTGCGGTCCTGGTGCCGAGGCGTGTCATGCGCTGGATGCGGTCGTTCAAGGACATTGAGAGCGGCATCCCTTCACCGGAACTCCCGCCAGACTCGGTGGTCGCGGATCAGACCGTGGTGACGCGGAGTTCGGACAAGAAGCCCTGCAAGTTCTGACTAGGCCAGAGTTTCGCTAGCTCGTAACCAGGCTCAACGCTGAGCAGCGAGCTTGGCCTGCGCCAGATGACAGGACACGAGGTCGTCAGAGGGTCCGGTCGCGGGCAGCACGGGCAGCGCCGCCTTGATGCACTGCTCGGCGACGCCAGCAGTGGCGGCCGCTCCGGAGGCGAGCTCCGGGCACCGCGGGTGGAACCGGCATCCGGCCGGAATGTTCGTCGGGTCCGGCGGCTCGCCACTGAGCACGATCGGTTCGATGGGCGACTCGGGCAGGACGGACATCAGTGCCCTGGTATACGGGTGGCGCGGGTCGGCGAACACCTGCTCGGGCGTGCCGACCTCGACGATCCGGCCGAGGTACATCACGGCCAGGCGGTCGGCAATATTCCACGCCAAGCCTAGATCGTGGGTGACGACCAGCGCAGCGAGCCCGAGTTCGTCGCGCAGGCGAAGCAGCAGCGACAAGATCTCGCCGCGGACGGAGGCGTCGAGGGAGGCGACCGGTTCGTCGGCGACCAGAACGCTCGGCTCGAGCACGAGTGCGCCCGCGATCACCACGCGCTGGCGCTGCCCTCCTGACAGCTCGTGCGGGTAGCGCTGGAAGAACCGCTCAGGAGGGCGCAGGCCGCACCTGGACAGTGCGTCGGCGACCCTGGCCTCTTCGTTGTCGAGGCGGTGGATCCGCACGCCCTCGGCGACGGCCTCATAGACCGTGTGCCGCGGGTTCAGCGAGCCCGTCGGATCCTGCAGCACGAGCTGAACGCGGCGCCGGTAGCTGCGCAACGCCGCCGACCGGTAGGACAGCGGCTGCCCCGAGAACCTGACCTGCCCCTCGGTCGGGCGCTCGAGTCCGAGCATGGTTCTGGCTAGCGTGGTTTTGCCGCAGCCCGACTCGCCAACCAGCGCGACGATCTCACCGGCCGCGATCTCGAGGTTCACGCCGTCGACGGCCGTCGCGGGGCGCCTGCGCCTGCCCCGCCCGGCGAACCGGACCCTGACGTCTTCGGCGGCTAGCACAGGGGCGGCACTGTTAGCACTCATGCGACGGTCTCACCTGAGTTATCGGCTCCTTGCTTAACGGGACGCTCAGATGGATCGTCCACGCTGTCCGGCAGTACTCGCACGCAAGCGGCAAGACGGCCTTCGCCGGCCGGCCAGAGCTCCATTTCCTTGGTAGAGCACTCGGGCCGGACGACCGCGCATCTGGGATGGAAGCTGCAGCCCGTCGGGACGGCGGCCGGATCGGGCGGGTCGCCAGGCAGGCCGCGCGGGCTCATCCTGGTCCTCGTGTCGCCGATGATCGGG